>NZ_MWQH01000007.1 GCF_002210295.1 Fibrobacter sp. UWB5
CGCCGATGGTACCTGGCCCACGGGCCCGGGAGAGTAGGTCGCCGCTGGATTCACGGGCCCCTTGAGCAAACGCTCGAGGGGCCCTTCTTTTTATATACCGCTCGGCTCCATTATATTGTGCATGCGTGGCCCCGCCTCGCTCTCGCCGCCACGGCCTGTCAGTACAGGCCGCTTGCGGCTCACAGCCCCTTGCCGCAAACGCCCGAGGGGGCTTTTTTTTATACGCATTCCCCGCCGCGTCATGCTGAACTCGGTTCAGCATCGGCTTCTTGTAGATGCTTTTTACTCTCTGCAAACATTTGCTTATTGAGTATTGTACAACATTTTTCCGCTAATAATCTGTTATTTATTCCGATTTGGAATAAAGAATATATTTTAAAGATTGGAGTTGTTTGTGCGAAAGATTGGAAAAGTCTTTCGTGATTAAAGGAATTGTGTTTATGAAGCATTGGGTTTGGGTAGTTTATGCCATCTTCTTCTTGTCTGTTGCCGCAAATGCGGCGTTGACTGTGCATATTCAGTCTCCTTGGCGTGATGATGCCTCTAAGGCCGATTATTTCTTGCATGTTCTTGGGGGTGCTGGTGGCGGTTATAACCCTTCTTTTGGTGCTGGTTCCACGACTATTATGACTGACGAAGGTGATGGCTGGTTCAGCTACACCTGGAACAAGAATGTGTCCGATTTTCAGGATTGGGAATCCTTTACGGTAAGCATTTATCCGAATACGGCCGACAACAACTTCAATAACAATAATGGCGAGCAGTGGAAGGCCGGTGGCGAATTCAAGATGGGTACGCTGTTCGGCACCGATGTAGAAGTCTGGCTTTATACTGATCTGTCCGACAAGAGCTATACCAAGTCTTTTGTGGCTCCGGGCTCCAAGATGGTGTGGTTCAAGAGTCCGTGGGGTAATCATGCGCTTCCGCAGATGATTTTCGGGACCGATTCTGTGATGATGCGCTATGCAGTCGATGACAAGTCGAACTGCGGTTGGTTCTATGGTGCGATTTCGCCGGCGATGATTGCTCGCAATCCCGTGCAGTCTGCGCACTTTATTCGTTTGAATACGCCTTACATGGCATACCCCGCGCAGGGTGTAGTTGAACTCGGCAATTACTTTGCCGTCATGGATACCGTTTTTGTGGATGGTACGGTTGCAAATTCTGAAGTAGGCGACAAGCTCGGTTCGCTTGGCGAATGTTTTGATTCTACCCGCGTGCTGCACATTTACCATCCGTGGCGTACGAATTCCACGTTCAAGGACAGCACGATTTTTATTACGGTTGGCAACAATATTATCAATAATCCTGTTGCAACCGAAAAGGATGCGTACCCGTACTGGTACCATTATGATTTTGCGCCTGCAACGGTGAATTCGGCGAACTGGAATTCTACGATGGCCCAGTTTAACATTTACCGCCGTCAGAATGAATGGCCTCAGGTCACTTATTTTGCCGAAGACAAGCGTCCGCTTGCATCTAAGCTGTTCCCGACGGGTGTCTACGAGACTTGGCTGTTTACCAATAGCAATGGAGAGCTCGATCTTTCGTTCAGCCCGCTGGAACCGAAGACGATTCGCTTGATGAGCCCGTGGGACAATATGTCTCCTTCGATGATTGTGGCCGGCGAATTGGTGCGCATGGGCCCGATTTCGGCAAGTCCGTTTGATTCAACCCAGAGCGATACTTGCGGCTGGTACCAGGGCACGTATTACAAGCATACCGATGATTGGAGTGTGCAGTTCAGGCAGTCCTTCGGTACGGATTTCTATAGCCTTGAGGGCCTGATGGGCGAAGGCAAGGAAGCCGGTACTCCGATTTCTCTCGATTCCATGGTCGCGCTTTATGACACGGTGTGGGTTTATCCCTACCCGCTTTCGAGCAGTACGCCCAAATTCAGCGAAACATTCCCAGGTCGCCTGGGTATTTGCCCGACCATGAAGATTTCGGCAATGATTCTCGACTGGGCTGGCGAATCGTATGACGATGCAATCGATATTGACTTCGGTAACATCTATAACGGTAACGAATACACGACCGTTGTCCGCGATGGTGCGGAATACAAGACCTGTGGCGGTCACGTGCTCGGCATGGTGCAAGATACCTTGAGCGAACTTGGGCTCCCGTTGCGCGTAGATTCGCTCGCTTTCCCGTGGGAACAGTGCTCTGCTGGCCGTGAGGTAGACAAGTGGTTTATTCCCGAGGTCTTGGCGACAGACCCTGCGACGGGCCGCGAATACACGAATGCGACTTGCCGCGATATCGACCTGGTGCTCGATGCCGAAGGATTCTGGCTTGCCGATGTGACGGAATCTCCGAACGGCTGTAACGACCCCGTGAATCCGGGATTCTACCCGATTGATGACTTCCAGTATCTTGATTCGGCAAAGACTATCAAGAACCCGAAATACGACTGGGATATTCAGGGTTGCAAGCACAACTACAGTTTCTCGATGAAGATCAATGCGCAGTTCAAGTACGTGAAGGGACAGTTCTTTGAATTCCGCGGCGATGACGATGTGTGGGTGTTTATCAATAACCGACTGGTCGTCGACATTGGCGGTTGCCATAGCCCTGTCGAAGGCGCTGTGGACCTCGATACGCTTGGCCTTACCGAAGGCAAGGAATACCCGTTCCAGATTTTCTTCTCGGAACGTAATGCCACGGGTTCCAACTTCAAGATGCGTACTTCAATCAACTTGCAGACGCAAAAGACTTATTTCCCGGTCGAGAAGGCGAATTCCAAGGGAATTATCGAATACGAACTATTGCAGTTGCTTGTCGATGAATCCCTGAGCTGCGATGTGTCGAGCGTGTCCAAGATCGATACGACGTATGCGCAGTCCGTGTTCCGCCTGGTTGGTGGCGGACTCCCTGCCGACGGAGTGCTGCTTGAACCGGGCCTGAATTACGGCGGTATTTTCATTAGCGAAAACATGGCCGGATTCTCGATCGACACTTCGGCTTTCGTGAATTCGCGCACGCTTAGCCCGGGTCAGTATGTGCTGATTTGCTACTTGGCCGCAGACGAAAGCCAGTATCAGATGATTCCGTTTACGGTGCCTGAATACCCGCTTCCGGATATTGCGTTTGTCGACGTTTTCCATGTGACCGATTCGCTGGTGTTCGACCCGAAGGGCTATACGCTCCGTGGCGATGTGCTTGGACTCGATGGCGGCAAGAACGATACGTTGCTTGCGCACGTGACCTACCCGGATACGGTGCCGTTAAAGGTGGTGCTGTTGTATGGCTCGACGCCGTGCGGCAACATGCTTGCAAGCTCGAATGTCAATTGCGTGGCTACATTGAATTTGAAGACGAAGTATCCGCTCAGTTTCCTGGATGCCGACAACCAGCGCGTAACCACGATTACGACTGATTCTTCGGGCTATGCAAGTTTCTATGTGGTGGGTGATTCTGCAACAGTCGATGCCTTCTTTACCATTGAAGGCGAAGGCGTTGCAAACAAGATTCACTGGACTGATATCCATTTCAAGGAACCGCCTGTACCGTTTGCAGTAAAGGCTGCCATGTTCGATGTGAATGGCGACGGCATTCCGGATAGTCTTTCGGTTCCGTTCAGCAAGGCGTTTGACAAGGTCGTGCCCGATACGGTTTCGTGGGCGTTTGGCGGTACGCAGTTCCATACGATAGCGGGTCAAGAAAATATCTGGCCGCTGGTAGAACAGGAATCGATTATCACCTTGTTCAATCCAGAAGGGCTTCGCGAAGATGTATTCACGGGTTTATCTGACCAAGTTTATTCGGGTTCGCTGCTGTACCACTACACTTATACCGACGAAGATTCTTTCGAAGAAGTCAAGCTTTCGATGAACACCTTGGTCGAGGACCATGTGGCTCCGATTATTCTGAGTGCATCGGTCGAGCCGAAATCCGAAGACGTGAGCGTGGTGACTATCAATTTGAGCGAAGGCTCGAACATCAAGGCGCTTGATGCGAAGAACGCCTTCGTGTTCTACCGCGATTCTGCAGTCTTTATGGATTCGCTCAATATCGTGAGCTGCGACAAGAATGCACAGGGCAATGTGTTCAGATTGTACTTCCAGCGTACGGCGCAGGCAACGCTTCCGGAAGTTGGCGATTACGTAAGGCTGTTGCCGGGCGAACTCAAGGACCGCAGCGAAAATGCGGCCCACGTGAACAACCCGAAGGTGCGCATTGTAGGCGACCAGAGAACCGATGTCAAGGCCCCTGGCGTGGTGACGATTTCGGGCGATGCCGAAGAATGGCCCTACAGTGAACCGATCGTTCCTGTGGTGGTGCCGATGAACAAGACGGTCAAGGAAATCATCGACAGCATCGGTAAGCCGGGCTTGTTGCTGAGCTTTAACCTGGGTGAACTCGCCACTTCGGCAATCATGAATTTACCCAGCGGAGCCAACAGGGATTCTGCCCTTGCGTTAATCAAGATCAACTGGGAAAACTACTATTTCTCGCACTTGGGTAGCTTTGTGAACAAGGCCGATGGAAGCATCGCCTGTAACGACGCGACTGTGTTCTACAATGCGGCCGATCCTGAAAAATCCAACTGCTACGACAATCCGGGCAACCTGTTCTTCGAATGGGGCGCTCGCAGCGACAAGGGCCGCCTCGTAGGCACGGGTGCCTACATTTCCAAGATGAAGGTAAAAATCAAGAACGGAAAAGAACAGGCCGGCAGCAGCGACAACACCTTTACAATCGGCATTCGCCGCAGCAAGAACTAATTCTTGCTAGCGGTGTTGTACAGGTCAAGCGTTTCCTTGAGCTTGGTAGCAACGCCATTGATGGTGTTGAAAATATCGCTCAAGTCAGTCTGGATCTTTTCGAAAATCTCGAGGTTGCAGAACAGGTCGTTTCGATAAGTCTTGTTCGACTGGTAAAGATCGCGTAGTGCGCGCAGGATCTTTGCCTGCTGTTCCATTTGAGCCTGGGCCTCTTTCTGGCAGGCTTCAAGTTCAATCCGTTTTTTCTTGGCGACTTCGGGATCGTTTTCGCGAAGAATGTACGTCGGAAGGGTTGCGAAATCTTCGAACTTGGCCGGAGCGGGATTTTCGTTTCGGGAATTGTTGTTGCGAAGACCCGTGCTCTTGACGGCTGAATTGATGGAGATGGTGCAGCTCGAAGTTCCGTGGAAATTGCAACGCACGTTCTTTTCGACTTTGCGGAGTTCGTTGTACGGGTTGAAATCTTCGTCGGTTTCTACGTAATGCAACGGAACGTAGAGCGGAGCCTGTTCGCCGGCCACCGTAATGCGGTAGCTGATGCAAGGTTCGCCGTTGAATTCCTTTGTTTCGTACAAATTATTCGAACTGTTCAGCATGCCCTTGACTTTGCGGTAAAGGGTGTCTGCATCGTAGGTCGTGGCGATGACGTTTGCAAGGTCTTTGAGAATGACGCTCTTGACAATATCGATAAAGCTTTCTATGATGGAGTTGTTCGATGTAGAACGGCCCCAAATCGGAGTGCCGAGGAAGAGCGTGTCAGAGAATGTCGTTTGGTTGCGCCCGTTAAAGAAGGCGATGGTGCGTGCGATATTGGCAAGCGAGAGCCACTTGCTGATAGGCACGTAGATTGCGTTTTGAATGCAGAGGTCCGAAAGCTTTCCGATGATCGACATGGTTTCGGCGGAAAGGGCGACCTTCTGGATTTCGTCGGCCCACTGCGTTTTTTCTTCTTCAGAAATGGTGTATTCTTCGGGAGCCTTAAAATCTTCGCTCAAGCTGTAGTTTTGCAACAGCATGCACAAGGCGTCCGAAGAAAGATTGTCGGGCATGCAAATGGTCAGCGTGATCTCATCGACGATGTCGGCGCGGCCCATGGCGTTTTCGGGGCGCACGTCGCTGCTGAGAATGAGCGTGGTGTGCTTGCGCTTTTGCAAAGCGTTGCGCACGCATTCCTTGGTGGCGTCATCAATCGGGTTGAATCCTTTGAACAGGACTACATCGTAATCGTCGATAGAGCCTGGAATTTCGTGCGGATGGCTACCCATTTCGATAAAGCGGGGCTTCTTGAACGCTGCAAGCAAGCGGCCAATCATGAAACTCTTGCCCGAACCGGTGCGACCGTACAGGTAGAAAGGCTCGTCATTGATAGCGGCCAGGAATGCCAACTGGAGTCGGTCTTGCCTTTCAGGAAATTCCTGACAAAGAGCCTGCATCAAGTTCTGGATACGGTTTGTGAGCGTCATGATTTCATCCTTCTTTTGCAGAAATATAAAAACTACAAATGAAGTTTGAAATGCGTGCCTGAATTTAGGGGAGATTTTGGACTACATCGGGCGAGACGAGTGTTGCCTGGTATGCGATGTAAATTTGGCTTTTTACGTTTTTTTGAATAAATCCGGCAGGGAGCCTGGCCGCATCTTTTTCGGAAATCACGAAGACGTCTTGCGGGCGGCTTTGAATGATTTTTTCGAGCCGGGTGGCAAACGCTTTGCTGTGATCCTTGAAGAAGAGCTTGCGGTCGATTTTGATACCGAAATCCTGGAGGTCCCTGCAGAATCGCTCGGGGTTTCCGAGACCGCACACGACGTTCGCTTTTGCGCTATTTTTGACAAATTCTTCGCCCGAATAAAAATGCAATACTTTATCTATAACGAATCGTACTGCCGGATTTCCGCCTTCACACCTTAGTATGCGGACCATAGGAGAATCCAGGTCGTGGTCTTTCGCAAGGCTGCGCATGTTGCCGCAGGGCCAGAGTTCCGAAAGTTTCGAGGGTGCATTCTCCCACTGCAAGAGGATGGTGGTTGCGCCGACTAGGCGGGTGTCTTCGAATCCGTCGTCGCAAACGATGCAGTCGAACTTTTGCGAGCGGTCAAGTTCATGTGCCAAACGGTAGCGGTTGCATGTCGCAAAAATCTGGACGCGCGCGTTGTCTGCAAATTGCCGGCGGAGCATGGCGACTTCGTCGAAGGCGTATTCGTGGGCGAGGAGTGCCACCGCCTTGCCTTGGGCGGCCAGGTGATTGCAAAGCCAGATGCAGAAAGGCGTCTTACCTGCACCACCGGTGCGAAAGCTTCCGACGACAATCAATTGCGAATACTGAAGAGGCGCGCCCGGCTTAAGGCAGAGCGCATGATGCAACAGGTATGCGGCGCGGTAGCAGAATGCGGCGAGTAAACGAAACATGAATCCTGCCGACTGCGACTAAACCGCTACAGACAATGACGTTTTTGCTGCAAGAACAAGTCTGCCAAAACGAGGGCTGCCATGCTTTCGACAATCACCGGTGCGCGGACTGCGACGCAGGGGTCGTGACGACCGCGGGCGGCCAGCGTTCCGTTTTCGCCACCGCGGCCCGCAGTCTTCTGTTCCTGCGAGATTGTGGCGGTCGGCTTGAATGCCATGCGGCAGTAAATGGGTTCGCCGTTGCTGATTCCGCCGAGGGAACCGCCCGCGTTGTTGGTGCGGGTGTGGTAGGCGTGGCCGTCAAAGTAAAGTTCGTCGTTGTGCTTGCTGCCGTGCATGCGGGCCGAGGCGAAACCGCTTCCGATTTCAAAGCCCTTGCAGGCGGGGATCGACAGCATTGCCTGGGCGAGTAACGCATCCAGGCGGTCGAACACCGGTTCGCCCAGCGCCACCGGCGGGTTCTTGACCAAGAGGCATACGGTGCCGCCAATGCTGTCGCCGTTTGCGCGGGCATCGAGTACGGCTTGTTCCATCTTGGCGCTCGCGTCCAGGTCGGGGCAGCGTACGGGAGACTTTTCAATCTGTTCGAGCGTGAGGCTGTTCAGGTCCAAGGGGCCGCAATCCACTTCGCCGATGGAATTCACCCAGGCGATGATTTCGGTGCCGTTTACCTGCTTCAAGAGTTTCTTGGCCACGGCACCTGCGGCAACGCGTCCGATGGTTTCGCGGGCGGAGCTGCGTCCACCGCCGCGGTAGTCCCTGAACCCGTACTTGAGGTCGTAGCAGAGGTCGGCATGCCCAGGGCGGTACCATTTCTGGATTTCGGCGTAGTCGTGGCTGCGCTGGTCTTCGTTAAAGACGGCGAAAGAAATCGGGGTTCCGGTGGTTTTGCCTTCGAAAACGCCCGAAAGGATCTTGACCTGGTCCTTTTCGTCGCGGGCGGTGGTCATTTTGCCCTGCCCGGGGCGGCGGCGGTTGAGTTCCGCCTGGATTTCTTCTTCGGTGATTTCGAGGCCTGCAGGGCAGCCATCCAGGACTGAGCCGACGGCCGGACCATGGGATTCGCCCCAGGTAGTAACGCTAAAAATTTTGCCAAAAGTGCTTGCCATGAGTCAAAATATAGATAATCGGCGTTTTTTCTAAGAAAATATCAGATAAGGACTTACCAACATGGCAAAGTTTACTATCTTTTACAAAGATTCTAGGAGAATCCTGTGAAACACTTTGGATTTATTATAACGATTTTGACCCTGCTGCTTTCTCTGGAAGCGGCCGCCCAGCGTTATAATGACTTTGCGGGTATTCCCTTCGGTGCCACCCGTGAGACCGTTATCGAAGAGGTGATGAAGCTCGGTTACGAGCCGTATGGTCAAAGTGGCGAAGGCGAACGTGTCGTCATTCCCGTATTTATGTTCGGTGAACTGCCGGTCCAGGTTGACTTTATTTTTAACAAGAATGACAAGTTCTATTCTTTTGAAATTCGCACCGGTCGTGTCGAACGCGCCCGTCTGAACAAGTCTTTTGAAGCTGTAGCCTACATGTCCGAACAGTTTACACTCAAGTACGGCAAGCCCTCGGGTAACCCGGCCATTGACGAAACTTCGGCCCTGAAGGAAAGCATTTTGAACCTGTACCAGCAGTGGTTCTCGCAAAAGGTTCTGAATATTTACACTGGACTGGTTCAGAAGGACGGCCGTTACTTTGCTGTCGGCGCCGTGACCCACCGCAAGCTTGCGACCGAAAAGAACGCCGGCTCGGGCCGCTCCGCAGAACGCGCCACGTCCAACAAGCCTGTATTCTAGTTTATTCGTAATACTTTCAGATTTTGAAAAAAGAAGCCCGACTTTTCAAGCCGGGCTTTAATTGTTTTGGTCGTGCGCCAAGGTTAGGTCTTGAGCTTGTCCAGGGCCTCGTTCGGGCCAATCACGAACAGCACGTCGTTTTCCTTGAGCACGTAGTCGGCGATGTTACCGATCTTGGGCTTGGGTTCCAGCGGGTCGCGGATAGCGATCACCTGGATGCCGTACTTGTGGGTAAGGGACAAGTCCTTGAGGGTCTTGCCGAGGAATGCGTCGGGGCAGGCGATTTCGACGATCGAGAAGCCTTCCATGAACGGCAGGTAGTCGAGCATGTTCGGGCGGTTGAGCCTTTCAGCCAGCGAAATGGCCATGTCGCGTTCCGGGTGGAAGATGTCTGCCACGCCGAGTTTTTCCAGAATAATGGTGTGGGCTGGGCTGCTGGACTTGGCGATAATGTGCTTGACGCCCAGTTCCTTGAGGTTCAGGACCGTCAAAAGGGAGGCCTGAAGGTCTTCACCGATACAGCAGATGACGCTGTCCACCTTGGAAAGCGGGAGCGACTGGAGCTGCTTTTTACGGGTGCCGTCGGCAACGACTGCCTGGGCTACCTGGTTCGAAATATCCTGGATTTTTTCGGGACTCGGGTCTACGACCATCACGTCGTGTCCGAGTGCGGTCAAATGACGGGCCAAAAAGTAGCCCGTGTTACCCAGTCCTATCACTACAAATTGTTTAGAAGCCATGGCCTAAATGTAGTAACTTAGCCGACCATGATGTCTTCTTCGGCGTACCACATGCCCTGCTCCTGCTTTTTAGCCACTGCAGAAATCAGGAACAAGGGGCCCATTCGGCCGACAAACATCACCGTACAGATCACAATTCGGCCTGGAATCGAAAGATCGGGGGTAAGCCCCATGGAAAGACCGCAGGTACTGTAGGCGCTTGCCACTTCGAAGAATACCTTGAGGAACGAAACTTGTTCGATGGAATTGCCGGCGGCCTCGGTTTCGAGCAACACGAGGGTTGCCACCACCACGACCACGATAGCCACCACGAAGATTCGCACGGCCTTATCCACCGTGGTTTCGGGAATGGTTCGACCCAGAATCTGGGTCTTGTTGCGGCCCAGCAGGCGGTTGAATCCGAGCAGGAAAATCACGGCGGTCGTTGTCGTCTTGATACCGCCACCGCAGCTACCCGGGTTTGCACCGATCAGCATGATAATCACAAAGAAGAACAGCGAACCCACGCTCAGGGCCGAGGTGTCGATGTTGTTGAGGCCCGCGGTGCGGCTGGTGAATGCCATAAAGGCGCTGGATTCCAGCTTTTCTCCGAAGTTCAGGCCTGCAAAAGTATTGCTCCATTCGCTGAACATGAAGAAGGCGATACTCACGAGAACGATAATTAAGGTAAAGCCCGTGGCAATGTGGGTATGCAGCGACACCTTGCGGATAGCACGCTTTTTAAAGTCGAACAGGTAACGGATTTCGGTAATGGCCAAGAAGCCGAAACCGCCCGCCAGCGCAAGCACGCAGGTCGTAATGTTCATGAGCGGGTTCAGCTGGAAGCGCACCAGGGAATCGGGGAACAAGGTGAAGCCCACGTTACAGAAGGAGCTTACCGCCTGGAACAGACTGCAGAAAAGGCGGTCGTATAGTTCCATGTCGCTGAACTGCGTAAAGTAGATGACGGCGCCAATCGCTTCAAGCCCGAAGGTAAAGGGGAGCACGGCCTTGAGGATTCGGCCTGCGTCGACGTTACCTTCCTGGGTGTAGTTCGCAAGGAGGGCCGACTGGTGGTTGAATCCCGGGTGCATGCCGGCAAGGAGGATTATCACGGTAGAAATCGTCATGATTCCAAGACCGCCCGCCTGCATGAGAATGACTAGCACCCAGTTGCCGAAGGTGGTAAAACTGGCACTGATATCGATGGTAGAAAGACCGGTGACGCATACGGCAGACATGGCCGTGAAGAAGGCGTCGAGTACGCCGACCGGTTCACGCTGCGCAAACGGGAGCGACAACAGGAGTGCCCCTAAACACACCAGCGCGAGGTAGCCGGACACAATCATCAAAATCGGGTTGCCCGACTTTTTCTTGACTTCGGCCTTCTTTTCCACGAAGTCAAACGCTTCGTACCTAGAACGTAACATGGGCGTAAATATAGAAATTAATCCCCATCTTGCCTAGGTTTTGGCGGTTTTCTACATTTGGGCCCGTATGAAGAATTTACGTGCCATTTTGATGCCGATTGCGATTTTACTCGGGATTTTGCTCCCGCAGGCACACGTGCTTTCGCCGTTAATGCCGTTTTTGATCGGTACCATGATGTTTTTGACGTTTGTGACTAAAATTCCGCCGCAAACCCATGGCTACACGTTTAAAATTGAAATTCGAGCCCTGATTGTGAGCCTAATCCTGGTGGCAGCTATTGCGGGCATCGTAAAGCTGTTTGACCTTCCGCGCGAAGTCCTTTTGGGCGGTGCGATTATTGCGCTTTGCCCGCCTGCAAATGCAGCCCCTGCCATGGCCAAGATGCTTGGCGGTTCGGCCTCGCTTGCCTTGAAGATTTTCTTGAGCGGAAACCTGATTGCGTGTTTTTCGATTCCGATTGTGTTCGGTTACCTGACCGGAACCGATGCGGGCCTCCGCGAAATCGCGATGAAGATTTTCAATACGATTCAGCCCATCATCAGCATTCCGCTTGCGTTTGCGCTTGGCCTGCGAGCATTCTACCCGGAACTTGCCGATCGCGCCGCCAAATACCAGAAGTACACCATGTTCGTGTGGACGTTCTCGGTGTTCGTAATCTTGGCGAAAGCCAGCTACGACATCCGCGAAATGGGATTCACGGATTTGTGGAATAGCGGAAAGCTCCCGATGATGGCGGGAATTTCGCTCATTCTCTGCATTCTGCTTTACGCCCTCGGCTGGTATGTCGAAAAGAACCGCCGCCCCATCGAAAGTGCGCAGAGCATGGGCCAAAAGAACACCACGCTCGTCATCTGGATTGCCACGCTGTATGCGGGCCCTGTGGTGGCGCTTGCCCCGACTTGTTATGTGGTATGGCAGAATCTGGTGCTCAGCTATCTGAGCGCAAGGATTAAGCCGAAGGAACCTGCACAAACAGGAATCGCAAAATCGGAATAATTATATTTATTCCATGACCCACGCCGAACTTGTCAAGCGCCTGTTGGCCGAACAGGATTTAAAGTATCGCGATTTTCACGCGTCGCTGTTGCCGAACATCGACAAGAAAACGATTATCGGCGTGCGCGTGCCTACCATGAGGAAAATCGCGAAGGAGTTTGTGGATTCGGCGGTGAAGGGGGCAGCGAAGGGCTCAAAAATCATGCCGAAGGATGTCGCGAACTTTTTAGACAAGCTCCCGCACAAGTATTTCGAAGAAAACCAGGTGCACCTTTTTGCGGTGGAACGCATCAAGGACTTTGACGAATGCCTCGCCCGCATCGAGCAGTTCTTGCCCTACATTGATAACTGGGCCGTATGCGACGGCAAATCGCCCAAAGCTTTGCTCAAGGATGAGGCTCGCTTTTTCGCCAAGATTTGCGAATGGATAAAGTCCACCAAGCCTTACACGGTGCGTTTCGGCGTGAACATGCTCATGAACTTTTTCTTGGATGAACGCTTCAGCAAAGAACACTTGAAGCTCGTTGCCGCCATCGATGAAAATCTTTTCGATGACGATTCGACTGGGGCTGCGCAGGCCTCGGTAAATGCCGCCCGTCCCACCGACCGTTACTACGTGCAAATGGTTATCGCCTGGTACATGGCGACCGCCCTCGCCAAGCAATGGGACGCAACTTTCCCCTACATCAAAGGCCGTAAACTTTCGCCCTGGATCCACGCAAAATCCATCCAAAAAGCCTGCGAAAGCTACCGCATCACCGACGAACAGAAGAAAACCCTGCGCGGGTTGAAATAGAACATTTTGCTTGGCAAAGAACCCTGTTTCCCGTGAAGTCGCAATTTGCTACTTCACGGATTTAAGGCGGCATGCTCTATATCTTTCATCGTCAGCTTCTTTGCGTTACAAGCAAAAATACTGCTCAAACACGCAGTGTTTTGGAGTGGAGTCAAGAGAAAAATGAGTTTTTTTTCAAAAAAATGGGAAAGCGGATATATTTGTCGCAAATTTAAGATATATTTTTTATCGACATAGCCCTTGGCCAACGCCTTGGGCGCCCGTTTTATTGAGTATTTGCTCTAGTCTCCGTTCCGAAATCGGCAAAATTTCAAAACATACGAGAATAGGGTAAACTGCTCACGTCCCGATTGGGGCGTGGGTCGTTTGCGTTTATTGGTATGTTAGGCTTTGCCGAGCCTCGGAATGCAGTAAGCGCTTCAGCGGCTCCACGCCTTTTTTATATGCCCAGCTGAAACTCTCGACTGTCTTTTGCTCCATATGCGGTGATTTTTAGATGGAGCGATACGGTGAAGACTGTATTTGGAAGAGATGCTGTTTCGTTAGATTCCCTTTTTGCCGAAAAGGGTTTTACTCCCAATTCTAACCAAAAACTGGCCATTGAAAATACCAGTGGACCACTTTTGCTGACAGCAGGGCCAGGTTCTGGCAAGACTCGCGTTTTGCTTTGGCGTTGCGTAAATCTCATTGTTTTTGAAAATATTCCTCCGGAAGAGATTTTTTTGGCAACCTTTACCGAAAAGGCAGCCTTGCAACTTAAACAGGGCCTACAGGGATTGCTTTCTATCGCGAGTACTTTCACTCACAAGCCTTATGACATTGCGGAGATGTATGTTGGCACACTACATTCGCTTTGCCAAAAACTTTTGACCGACCGTCGTTTTAGGGAACATGGCTTGCGTAGTCGTCGTCCACTCATTATGGACGATTTGGGGCAGTTCCTTTTTGTAAGAGAACATTTCAATAACCTTTTATCGGAATCTGGCTTTGACATCGAAAAGCCAACTGACGTATATAAAGAAATTAATGGCTGGTTTGGAAAGGCATCGCCTTCTCGTACAGACGCAATCTCCAACTGCATATCGTTTTTCAACCGCATGAGCGAGGAAGACTTTGGCGAAGAAGAACTTTCCTTGAAGTTAAGAGATAGAACCATTTCAAAGCTTTTCAAGATGACGATTCTTTATAGGCAACTGCTTTCCGAAAAGGGCTTTGATAGGGTTGATTTTTCATCTTTGCAACAGCGTGCCTACGAATACATTTGTCAGAAGAAGGATGCCGGTTCGGTATTCAAGCACGTTATTGTTGACGAATATCAAGATACTAACACGATTCAGCAAAAGATTTATCTAAAACTTGCGGAAGGAACGAAAAATATTTGTGTTGTGGGCGATGATGATCAGGCTCTCTATCGTTTTCGTGGTGCAACTGTAGAAAACCTAGTTGACTTTGAAAACATATGCAAAAAAGAGATTGGAGTAAGGCCCAAGCGAATAGATCTGAACATCAATTATCGATCTCGCAAGCAAATTGTTGACACCTATACGCAGTTTATTGATTTGGTCTCGTGGAAAAATCCATCCAAGCCTTCTGAATTTTTCAGAATACAGAACAAGGATATTCAAGCTAATAGCAAAGATGCAAACACATCGGTTGTGTTGGAAACGGGCGATAAGCAAACAGTAACTGAAAACATTGCTTCTTTAATAAAGAAACTCAAACGAACGGGCAAAATCAAAGATTACAACCAGTGCGCGATCTTATTTCCAACAATTCGCGGCAATGCCAGCGGTGAAATGTCGCCTAAAGTTCAAGCTTTTGCAGATGCCTTGGAGGAAGCAGGAATCAAGTATTATGCACCTCGTGCAAAAAATTTCTTGTATACTGAGGAATCCCTAATCACATTCGGTCTATTTGCAAAAATATTCGGTTACTCACCATCTGGTATCACTTATGGAGGAATGGCGGATTTCTCTAATTGGGCTGAAATGGCGATTGATTCGGCCGATGAAATTATTGAACAAGATAAACCGCTCGCAAAATTCATAGAAGATACACAACAATCTATCAAGGCGAGCAGACAAAACTACAAGTATCTCAGCGACTATTGTGAAAAGAATGGAATCGATCTGGATGATGATTTAACGATTCCTCTGCTCAAAAAATTCTCTCAAATACAAAGGATAGACGATTCTGTCCGAAGGACTTTGGTGAATAGGGGGATGCTTGCATTTACTACTCGTCGAACAAATGAAGGTAAGCCTTTGCATGTTTCTTACGCACTTTCTCGTGCAACCGCAATGGACTGGACTCTTCTTGACCTGTTTTATAAACTCAATAGTTTTGAGTACTTTGCAGAAAAGTATAGGCAAGCGGAAGATGGCGGTGAAGACTCCGGGCTATATAATCTTGGAATGATAACAAAATACATTGCGCAGTATCATGAAACAGCAAATCCAATTCTTTCTGGAGCGACATTTGCCAAGGATTTAGTTCGTAAAATCTTCTTTGGCTCATATATGTATTCGCTATTTCGCTTGAACGAAACGGAATATGAAGACTCTGAAGACCCGTTCCCAAAGGGGTGTGTGCCTTTTTTGACGGTTCACCAATCAAAGGGATTGGAATTTCCTGTGGTTATTTTGGGATCTGTTTCGCACAAAAGTAAGGATGCTAGAACCCTAGATGTTTTAGTCCGTAGCATGCAACAAAAAATGGGAATTATGCCAACCATATGCGAACCTCTTGATTCTATGGATACATATGACACTATGCGAATGTTCTATGTGGCATTATCAAGGGCAAAAAATCTGCTGGTCTTATCACAATTTAAAGGACAAGGTCAAACGACATATAATCCGTTTAAGGCGTTGATTGAACAAATTAATTTTGAATCAATAAAAAAACTAGATGTAAAAACACTCCCTGATTCTGAAGATAACTCGGACAAACTTCCGCATGTTTATACCTATACGGCCGATTATCTGCCTTACAACAACTGTCCACGAAATTACATGGTATTCCATAAGTACGGCTTTGTTCCTAGTCGTAGTCAAACGATGTTCTTTGGTTCTCTAGTTCATCAAACCGTGGAAGATTTACAAAACTTCGTGATGGAGGACCGATAAATGAAACAATCTGAATTTGAAAGTCAACTCGGCGAAATGTTCGAGAATAATTTCCGCTTTTTATGCGAAGAAGCTGGGCACTCCATTAACGAATACCTGAAAAAATTGGCGTTTGATCAGGTCCTTTATTATTATCGCAAGAATAAGAAAATTATTGAGCAGATAACCCGCGCCGAAGTCAAGTTGTCTCTTCCTGAACAGGAAACACCTAATGACAAGATTCCCTATACAATCGAAGGTGTTGTTGATATTGTGCGTGAAGGGGACGAAACCTGGCTTTACGACTTAAAGACACATGACCCTGATCGTATCAAGGCTGAACCGGGAAAATATAAAGAACAGCTAAATATTTACGCATACATTTGGAAAGGGCTGCAAAAGAATGAGTTGGACAATACAGCAATTATCGCCACACCGTTGCCTAATGGTTTGAGAGCAGCAATTGAAAACGGTACTGAAGAGAAAATTCAGGCCGAATTTGACAAATGGGAACCGGTTATACCCTTCGGTTATGATGAAGACGAAGTTGCTGATATGATTGAAAACTTTGGCGAGACTGTTGAACGAATTGAGAATTCAGAATTCGCACCGCCAGACGTAAAAAGACTTGAAAGTAAGATGCCGGGAATGAAAACAAATTTTGCAACTCATGTTTGTCGTAACTGTGATGTTCGATATTCTTGCTCGTCTTATCGAGAGTATATGAAAAAAACTCGAAATGCAAGAAAAGATAACATAATGAAATTTATGGCCCCTACAGCAAGTGAGCAAGACGAGTTTGTTGAAGGCTGCCTTCAGTCAATTTAATTAAAAAAAGGAATCGCTATGTTAAGGAACTCTTTTATTCAAGCAACAGCTCCCAAAGATGAAAAAATGGAACTACTGAAGCAGGCGTTCCCAGACTTTTTTAAGGACGGGAAGATTGATATTAATGCAGTAAAAGATTTTGTTGGAGAGGAAAACTTCAATGAATCTGATTTAGGTTATGGTTTGTATTGGCCTGGAAAACGCGAGGCTAAAATTTTGGCAAGAAAACCGGCTGAAGGTACATTGAAACCGGTTGTTGGAGATGGTGTTGACGAAGAAAATACAAAGAATATTTATATCGAGGGCGATAATTTAGAGGTTTTGCGTTGCTTGAAAAATAGCTATAAGGGCCGAGTAAAAATGATTTACATTGACCCCCCGTATAATACCGGCAAGGATTTTATTTATCGAGATAAATTTGAAGAACCTGTGGAAGATTTTCTTAAGGCTACAGGCCAAATGGATGAAACAGGCGTTGTACTTGTGTCGAATCCTAAGAGTAATGGAGCCTATCATCGCAGATGGCTAAATATGATGTATTCTCGGTTGCAATTGGCGCGAGAGTTATTAACAAAGGATGGTGTGATATTCATTAGTATTGACGATAATGAATTGGCAAATTTAAAGTTGTTGTGTGATGAAATTTTTGGAGAAGCAAATTTGTGCGGGCAATGGAATTGGTTTAAGTCTGCTACGCCACCAAATTTGTCAAAAAAAATTAAAAAGAATGTAGAATATATTCTTGCATACCATGCTGGCGAAAATGACGAGGTTTTTTCAGGTGTAAAAAAGACTAGTTCAAGCAATGATCCTATAACAAAGCCTCAAAATACAATTAAACAACTGTCCTTTAAATCAGGAGTTCTTCACACAAAATTACCTGACGGCATTTATAAAAAAGGTACTTATGGAACTGACAAATTCCCTAACACTTTGCTTAACGATTTAATTGTGAAAAATGGTGTTAACCAAAACGACGTAACATTCTCAAACAAATTCATCTGGGTGCAAGAAAAACTTGATGAGGAAATTGAAAATGGAACATACATTGAATTGTCAAAATCGCTAGTAATTTCATATAAAAAAGCTGATTATCGACCAGAGGTCCCTCCAAACTTTATCGATGATACAGTGTCTGTAGATACAACAGAAAATGCAGGAACAATGTTGACAAATTTATTTGGTGGGTCAAAAGTTTTTGACTATCCAAAACCGATTTCATTGATTGCATATTTGACAAATTTCTTTATCAAATCAAATGAAAACGCTATAATCGTTGATTTCTTTTCTGGATCTGCAACGGCGGCTCATGCTATCATGCAATTGAATGCAGATGATTTGGGCAATCGAAAGTTTATAATGGTGCAATTGCCAGTAGAACTTAGTAATCTGGATGACACAGAGAATGAAGCCATTAAATTCCTTAACACCATTAAGAAACCACCTACAATCTGTGAAATAGGTAAGGAACGCATCCGTCGCGCAGGCAAGAAAATTCTAGAAGAACATCCTGAACTTAAAGGGAAAATAGATGTAGGCTTTAAGGTTTATCGAGAAGCTAAATCAAATCTAGAACCATATAAACCTGTAAAAAACGATTCTAAAAACTCTTTAAATGATTTGTTTCAGGAATTAGAAAAACAAGTAACACCTCTCCGCAAAGGCTGGACGAAGGAAGGCCTTCTTACAGAAATAATGCTACGTCAAGGTTTTGCTCTAGATTCTATAAAAGAATCTTTGAAATCGCTCAAAAAAAATGATGTCATATGCATAAAAGATGATCGTTTTGAAGGACGATTAATCGTCTGCCTTGATGATAAGATTCATAAAGACACCATTCTCTCGTTGCAATTAGGAGATGATGATCTTTTTGTTTGCCTAGATTCTGCAATAGATGATGAAAATTACTGTCAACTGTCTGATAAGGGAAGGATTGCGACGATATGAAATCGGTAAAGCTAAAGTTTGATTCTAATCAGCAATATCAGATAGATGCTGTAAACGCAGTTGTCGATTTGTTTGATGGCTTGTCAAAACAAGAAGACCGTGAATTTACGCTAACAAATGAAGGCGATGCTGAACTGCGCCAAAGCATGTCAGAAACGATAGCCAATACAGACGAAATTTTCGATGAATTGTGGTTACTCGAAAATATGGTTCAAATACAGCAACGGAACAATATTCAACCGCAAGCCGACTTATCAGAACCAAACTCGGGCGAAACGCTCTTGCTAGAAGATTATTCATATCCTGAATTTACCGTAAATATGGAAACGGGTACAGGAAAGACCTACGTGTATCTTAGGACAATCTATGAATTGCGCGCTAGATATGGATTTAAAAAATTTATTATAGTCGTTCCGTCAGTAGCAATTTATGAAGGTGTAGTTTCTTCGTTCGAAGCAACGAAGGAGCATTTTCGAACGTTGTTTAAAGAATACCCGGGAACAGTCCCCTTAGATATAATTCAATATGATGGTGATGTGGCGTGCTGTAGCGATTTCGCTCGTGCAGACTGTACTGAAATCATGCTGTTGACAATTGCATCATTCAATAAAATAAAAAATGTCATATTTAAAGAAACAGATCAATTAATGGGAGGGAAGCTTCCTATTGAATATATTCAGGAAACCCGACCAATATTGATTCTTGATGAAGTTCAAAATTATCAAACAGACACCGCTCGGCGTGCTTTGCGAACCTTGCATCCTCTATTCAGCATTGGATATTCCGCAACTCCAGGCAAAACACCGCCAAATCTAATTTATAATTTGACGCCTTTTGCTGCTATGCAAATGAACTTGGTCAAGAAGATTGAAATTTGTGGCAAGCAAGAAGAAGAGGCCATGTCTGAAGATCCTGGATTCTTTAAGGTTCAAAATGTTTCTAAAGGTAAACCCATTACGGTAACGCTTGAAGTTCTTGTCAAAGAAGCTGGTGTTCTTAAACGAGATTTCAAAACATTTAAAACAGGCGAATCGTTGAAACAAAAAACAAAAAACGATGCCTATGGCGACTTGACTATTGAAAATATTGTCGCAAAGAAAGGCGACGAGTCCGTTGAAATTAACGGAATGAGGTTCCTTCTCAATGAATATAGCTGCGCAAATTTGTCAAGAGAAGCCGTATTCCGTGAAATGATACGTGAAACTATTAAGGCGCACATTGAAAAAGAAAATATTTTACAGCAATATGGATATAAAGCAAAAGTACTAAGCCTTTTCTTTGTAGATAAGGTTGCTAATTATATTGGAAAAGACGCTCTTATCAAAAAAATATTCAATGAAGAGTTTGAACAACTGAAAGCAGATTCAGAATGTTTAAAGAAAATCAGTGCAGAAGATGTTCAAGCTGCATATTTTGCCAAAAAACAAACATCCAAAAAAGGCGAAAGTGAGTTTTTTGATTTAGGAGAAGACGGCGGCAGCAATGATGCTGAACGTCAGGCCGAGAAAGAAGCGTATCAGCTAATTATGCGGAATAAGGAGAAACTTCTTTCTTCTGATAATCCGGTTCATTTTATATTTGCTCATTCCGCTCTTAGAGAAGGTTGGGACAACCCAAATGTTTTCCAAATCTGTTCGCTTAGAGAGATTACTAGCGAAAATAGTCGAAGACAATCTATTGGACGAGGCCTACGTCTTCCCGTCCAAGAAGGAACTAAGGATAAGCCAGAACTTGCTGGGACTCGTATTCAAGACCCGTATGTTAATAAACTGACTTTGATAGCGCATGAAGATTTTAATCGTTATGTGGCCGAATTGTATAAGGAATATCAACAAGATGGTTGTGAAGACGACCTTCGCGAAAGTTTTGCTAACGCTCGAAAGAAGAAAATTGTTAAACGAACGAAAATGTTCCAGAGTTCTGAATTTAACGAACTATGGAATAAAATGAACCGTAAGACAGAGTATCAAATCCATATAAATAAAGATGCTTTAGTTAAAACAGCCATTAGGGAAATTGATAAAATTGAATTTAAGCCACCTCAAATTATTACAACGCGAGGTATTTACAAAGCTACTCGCTACAGGTTTACTCTTTTAGAGATTACTCAGTCGAAAATGGCGAAGTTTTCTGTAGAAATTAGCGATACAGATGGCCGCTCTTATGAAAAGAACAAGATTGAGTTTTGCGTAAGAGAAAAGGATTCGTTCCCATCGGGATTTGATTCACTGTTAGAATCTATTCAGGTGCTAAAGATTAATGCGCAAAAGGGTTTTGTTGAATTATCCAAAAGAGCGGAACCTCTAGAAATAGACATACCTGTAGAAATTGAAGCCCTAACGGTTGTGAAGCCTGATTCTGCTGATGATACGCAGGAATCTGCTGAGGCAGAAGTGAAAAATTTACCCATTCCGAATATTTTGAGTCGGGTTGCAAAGGAAGTTCCTTTAACGCGTAGGACTATACTTGAAATTTTTAAGGGAATTAAAGTAGAAAAGCAGGATGCGTTCCTCTTGAATCCAGAGGCTTTTATCGGGAAGTTTATTGAATCCTTGAAAGAAGTTCTTGCAAATCATATTGCAGAGAATATAGAGTATACTCCCAGCGACACGCCCACAGGATTGAATTCTGAAGAAATGTTCCCCAAAACAGTTCTTTATCCTATGGGAGAACTAGTTCCGGCGAATGAAAAGAGATCAATCTATAATCAAATACAAGTGGATTCTGATGTAGAAAAGAACTTTGTCCATAAACTTAATACATGTACCCTTGGATCTGGAAATGTGTCTCTTTATTTTAAGTTTCCGGGAAATTACAAAATTTATGCCCCTAAAATTATACAGAATTACAATCCAGATTGGGCTATAGCTCGTATAGATGATTTGGAACATAAACTTATTCTTGTTCGAGAAACGAAGGGAACGTCTATTATCAAGAATTTGCCTCATACAAGTGAAGCTCGAAAAATTGTTTGTGGAGCGAAACATTTTGAAGCTATCGGCGTAGACTACGATTTTGTCGATGACAAGGAAGAACGATGGTATGAAACAATCCATCATAATTTGGCTCAATATTTGTTAAACGAGCCGGATACGAATATTATTCCAGTCAAAACATACCAGATGGCTCAACAAGAATATTCTAATGTTGCAGAAAAGCCTAAACCCTATAAGGCTTAACATAATCAGGGTGAATACATTTAAAAGGCTGGATGATTTGTCCAGCCTTTTTAACAAAGATTCTATAATTACATTGGCTATGTAGAACTTTCGTGTTGAAAGGACGCCTTTCGTTTAAAATTTTAAACACAGTCCTGTTTTAATGGTCAGTTCGCCATTCCTTATCGGGCGACTTATCCACAACAATAAAGTGCTACATTGCCGACGAAAATATGCTCAAGTCGCGGATATATACTATTCGCGGGCTCAAGGTTATGCTTTGACGCTGATTTGGCGGAAATTTATGGGTATAGCACCAAAGTTTTTAATCAGCAGGTTAAAAACAACATCGAAAAATTCGATGAAGATTTTCGCTTTCAGTTGAATTCGGAGGAAATTGAAGAACTTTCAAGGTGCAAAATTTGCACCTTGAACATGGAATCTGAAAATATCGAATCTTCAAGGTCAAAATTTTTGACCTTGAACAAGGGTTCTCGCGGTTCAAACATAAAGTATGCTCCATATGCATTTACCGAACAGGGCGTTTATATGCTCATGACGGTTCTTAAGGGCGAACGGGCGACGGCGCAAAGTAAGGCTCTTATCCGCCTTTTTAAGCAAATGAAGGACTACATCATTGCGGAAAATCGGAATTTATTGGGTTATGACGGCATTGCCCAAATTGCCGTGCAAACGGAACGGAATACCAAGGATATTGCGGCCATTCAGTCCGACCTTCAGAAGGTTATGGAAAATTTCGTCGATCCTTCGACTTTCAAGCATTTCTTGATTCTGAACGGGCAGAAGCTGGATGCCGATGTCGCCTATACGCAGATTTACGGTATGGCGAAGAAGTCCATCACGATTATCGATGACTATGTCGGTGTAAAGACGCTTGACCTGCTGCGCGGAATCGCCAAGGGCGTTTCCGTAATGATTTATAGCGATGAAAATGGCTATGAATCGCTGACTGAACAGATTAAGAAAGATTTTTTGAAGGCTCGTCCTGATGTTAAATTCGACAACAAAAAGACGAAGGAAAAATTTCACGACCGCTATATCTTTCTGGACTACGGATTAAGAGGAGAAAAACTTTTCCACTGCGGCGCTTCAAGTAAAGATGCTGGCAACAAAATCACTACCATTATGCAGATTGAAAATACTGAAATTTATCATGTACTGATGGAAAAACGTGATGCTACTTAATTTTTAGAAACCATTTCCCCCGATAGGTTCTGCCATCGGGCTTTTCTTTTTCTCGATATTCTATTGGTAATTCTTTTTGAGGGTCGTATATTTTCAAAGTTGTTTTATTTCGTTTTGCCACTACCCAATGCCAATTTCCTGTTTTGGGGCTGTATCGGACCGCTACTAAATTCAGTCCTTCAATATTATCCCACGAGGAAAAATTTTTAAAAGTATTCCTTTGGGAAAACCCATATTTTGCAAGTAATCTGAGAATATCGTTCCTGCTGGTTCTGGAATTTGTCTTCACTGTTTTGGGATCCCATTTAAATAAATCTATTGCTTTTTGGATTACAACAGTAAGTGATTTTTCTGCAATCATTGCAACACAGGCAATGCCACATAAAGTTGAGTTTTGTGGCTGGCGGATTAAACGCATTTTGATTTTTCCTGAATAATTACTAGTGTCCACTATAAATTTAAAATAATTTCTTGAATACACCCTAATATCACACATATCCCTTGGGTTGTGCTTTGATTTCAAAAGCGATTATCTATGGTGCAGTCCGTGCTGTTTAATGCATCGCTGGTTGTCATTTCTTGATCCATTGGGGGGGGGGCTTTGAAGATTTTCAGTCGATCTGACAAAATTTCTAGACAACTGATTGCAAAGAACCCCGCTTGAAGCGGAGTGGGCTACACACAATACGCGATAACCTATGTCAACCATGAAATTATTGCGTTGCTTCAGCGGCAAATTTTTGGAGTGATATAGTCGCCCTCGCTTAAACGATGACCATTTGAGAGTAAAATCGTTTTTGTTTCAATACCCACTACATTTAGATTTCCGAAATCGGGATGAATCTCGGAAAGAGAGACTCCGAGTTTCAAATTTTTCCCATGTCGTTTTCCCAAGGAATCTTCCCAAGAAAATTTTACCTCGTTGTTATTTTTATCAATTTCCCTGATTTTTATTTTAATGTCTGATGTGTTTGGCATAGTTGAACCTCATTTTTGATATACTGTAAAATTATATTTTTTTTACGATAAATGATGTCGTGAACAAAATTATTAGTCAATCCTCGTTTATAATTCTGTACGGTTTCCCCATTTCCTTTACGCGGTGAATGTTTTCGCCGGTGCCATTGCTTTTCCCATCCCAAATCATGAGAGCCGTATCGCAGTCTTGCGCCATTTGGATGTCTTTCACATACTGAAAAGCTCTTCCTGTAAGGCCTTTGGCGGCTTTTGCGCAAGAGTGGACTTTTGCTCCCGTAACAAAATTGTTCCTTGGCGTTTCTCCGCTGCAATAGATGGTTACGTTGCGGTACCCTTTGGATTCCAGGTATTTTTGTACCGCAGCATCAACGCCGTAACAATCTCCTACAAGAAATTCTGTACCCAGGGCAATATGCTCGTCAAGTAAAGATTTCACTTCTTCGGACAATGCCGAAATTGACTTTGAACCGGAGATGAAAACTTTCATCACCCCTCCTTTTTTATATAGAAGAACCGGTTAAGTTCGTGGTCGGTTCCGATGGTTTTGCCATAGCAAATAAGAACCCACGGGTTGGGCCACGCCTTGCCAATGGAGTCTAAGAAGGCTTTTTCCATTTCTGCGGCTCTTTTGTCAAGATCCGTGGCATCGACAATGATGTCGATATGAGCAAGGCGCCCTTTATGTTCGGTAAGCCGCGAAAACGCCTCTAAATTATTTTCCTGAATCTCGTTCCCATTGTTCGCAAGAATGTAGCCTGCGATATATTCCCACATCTCGTTCCGTTCTTTTTCGTCTGCATACGAACGCTTTACTAGCGATTTCAAGTCGTTGTATTTTTGTGTCGGTGTCATGATAATGTTCATATTCGCACTCCTTATTTTAATTTATCTTCATAATTTAGCAGCTTCATCAACTCTATTAGTCGAAATTCATTTCTTGAAAAATGATGGTCTTGCTCGGGAACAATGACAACGCGCATATTCTCGCGTTCCTGTAGCTTGAGAAGGCCTGCTAAATGTGTCGAAGGATCAAGACTTCCGAAAACGAATATCATCATGTCGCCATCAAACGCCTTGGCACTACGGCATATCCTAGTTGTGTTTATCATGAGCGGAGGGTTCACCAATAGAAAACGGCTGATTTCTGGGAACAGCGCTCGGCCTATGCACCCGATGGATGCGCCCATCGACATTCCCATAAAATAGATTTGTGTCTGCCCGCTAATCTCAAATTCAGATTTTACCACTTCGGCAAATTGAATCATTTGGATTATGTCCGATGATGGAGTAGATGCGCAAACTACCGAAAACCCGTACAGGTCCCGCATTTCGCAAGCGAGTTTTAGGTACTTGTTATGATAACCATAAACGGAACCGCCTTGTCCCGCTTTTATCAGCAGAATTTTCTGCCGGTTGCCGCCGAGGACGAATCCGTAATCAACCTGATTTTCTCCGTTGCCGATAGATTTAATTAAATCGAATTTTTCTAAACCCATTAAATCCCCAAATCGTTTGCTGTTAACCTTTCCCAGGTTCGTGATAGACCGGATTCAGCATGCGCCTTAATAATTCGGCCTTGTGCTGGTCGGGATAAGCATCAAGTTTCTTCATGAACGCTTCGTACTCCTCCGGCGTCCATATGCGTCGGGTCCTATTTGGCCCCTGAGTCTCTACGTAGCCCCTCTCCTTATCCATTTTCTGCTCCTTATTTTGACATACTATGAAAATAGATTTTTATTGTGACAAATAGTGTCATTTACAAATCCACATTTGACATTTAGTCATTTTGGGGGTATATTTAGGGGTATGATGGGTATTGGTAAAGATTTTAAAGTTTCGGGCGTGGCCCTTGCCGCGTTCTGTTTAGCAGGTTTATTTGCCCCTGCGCATGCACAGACTAAGGTGGTCGTGGACCCTGGCAAAAAGTATCAGGTTTTCGAGGGCTGGGGCACGAGTCTCTGCTGGTGGGCCGTGAAGGCGGGCGCCTGGAGCGAGGCGAACCGCAGCAAGCTTCTGGGTGCGATTGCCGACCCCGACACGGGTCTGGGCTACACGATTTTCCGCTACAACATCGGCGGCGGTGACCAGCCGGGCCATAACCATTTGGACAAGGGTGACGGCGGCGCGAACGTTCCCGGCTACAAGCCTACCGAAAAGGGCGATTTCGACTGGACGGCCGATCCGTACCAGCGCACAATCGCGATTGAACTTTCTAAACGCGTGAAGAGCCCGATTTTCGAGGCGTTCAGCAATTCGCCCCCGTGGTGGATGACCAAGAGCGGCTGCGTTTCGGGCAGTAGCGACGGTAGCGACAACCTCAAGGAAGACTATTTCGACGACTTCGCGGACTACCTCTCCGAAGTGGCGCTGCATTTCAAGAAGGAATGGGGAATCACGTTCCGCACGGTGGAACCGTTCAACGAGCCGAGTGCTGGCTGGTGGAAGTCCAATGGCGGGCAGGAAGGTTGCGGCTTCAAGAACAACCAGACGAAGATGATTGTGGAACTCGGCAAGGCGCTTCAGAAGAAGGGCCTGTTCCCCGAGACTTCGGTGAGTGCTGCCGACGAGACGAACATCGGCGATGCCCTGAACCAGTTCAACAAGTACAGTTCCGAAGCGCTCTCTTACATGTTCCAGGTGAACACGCACAGCTATTCCGGCGGCGACAACCGCGCAAAGCTTTTCAATGCGGCGTTCGCGAAAGACAAGAAGGTTTGGCAGTCCGAAACGGGCCCGCTTCACAAGAGCGGCGACGAGAACATTGCGCTCTGGATGGCGGGCGTGATTCTTGCAGACCTGCGCGACATGAAGGCGAGTGCCTGGGTGGATTGGCAGATTGGCGATCCGGCCGAGAACTGGCGTAGTCTCGCGCTGAACCACAGCAAGCAGACTTTCAGCCCGAATGCGCGTTACTATATGCATGCCGCATTCAGCCGCTACATCCGTCCGGGCTCCCGCATTATCGATAGCGACAACGGCAACACGCTCGCGGCACTCACGCCCGAGGGAGCGCTGGTGCTTATCGTGCGCAATAGCGGTTCTAGCGACGTGAAGTATGAATTCGACCTGGGTGAATTCGTGAAGATTGGCACGAGCGCGAAGGTGGCGCGGTTCGAACTGCCGGGCAGCCTCACCAAGCAATCCGATATCGTGGTTTCGGGCAAGGCGCTTTCGATGACCGCGAAGTCCAACACGATTACCACGATGGTGATCGAAGGCGCCGAAGGTGGCGTCTGCAAGCCGGATACAATTATCCCGTATGTGAAGGTGCATAACGGCGGCTGGAACGAGACTACCGATGTTCAGGTAAATAAGGGCGACTCGCTGGTGATTGGCCCGCATCCGTGGGAAGGTGGCCGCTGGGTTTGGAGTGGTCCGAACAATTTCACCTCGACCGATCGCGAAATCCGCTTCAAGAATCTTGACGGAAAATCGAGCGGTTACTATAAGGCGGTGCACACAAATGCCTCGGGCTGCGATGCTTCTGTAACCATCAAGGTGGTGGTGGACGACCCGGAAAATCCGTTCGTGGAGCCGGACACGACTCAGGAAGATTCGACGACGGCGATAAGGAATCGCAACCTTGCGGGCTTCGAAATTGGGCCGAACGAGCCAATTCAGGTCTTTGATATGCAGGGCCGATTCTTGGGGCATTCTTTAAAGCAGGCTCCGGGAACTTACCTTGTCCGACAGGGTAAAAACTTGCGTCAGGTGCGAATCAAGTAGGTTTGACCGATTATTTTGTAAAATATTACAAAAAACTTACCAAACAAGCGTGAATTTTGCTATCCTTTATTCATGCTTTTACAAACAACTGCTCAAAAAATCGTTTTTTCTGTCCTTGCTGTGTTCCTCCTCATTACGGCCGGCAAGGATTGGTTTGACTTCTATTCCTGCGGCGCGGTAAGCCAATGCCTGTCGGATTCTGGCACCTTGCAGCTTTACACCAAGTCGGTTATGACAACCATGCTGACGATTCTTGCTTTCATTACCGCTTCGAAGGCGTTCTCCGGCCGCGATGGCAAGTTGCTGCGTGCGGCGTTCGTGTTCTCGCTGTTGGCGGACTACAGTTTCAGCCTGCTCAAGGCGACCGTTGCCGATGCGGGAACCCTCAGCACCATTCTCGGTATTACCTTCTTCATGGTGTTCCAGAGCATCTTGATTTATAGGCATTCCCGCAAATCCGAAGACGACAAGAGCGTTCCTAAAATCTATGCGCTTTTGGCCGTAGCCGTTCTTGCTGGCATTGCCTTGATTGCTACCGGCACGTTGGGCCTCACCGTGGCTGTTGTCGTGGTTTACGGCGTATTCGTCATTACTTCGGTGGTCGTCGGTATTCTTGCTCCGCGCAAGGGATATTTCCCGGCCGCCAATGCAAAGCTGATCCGTTGGGGCATGGTTGCCTTCTTCTTTGGCGACGTGTGTGTTGGCCTTTCGATGGTCACGGGTGACGACCACAGCGCACTGCAGTCGGTTGCCGAAATTGCAAATAATATTATATGGTGGCTGTATGTGCCGGCGCAGCTCATGCTGATTCGTGCCTGCGTCAAGCCGAAAGCATAAATTGCAAGTCAGGCGATATTAAAAAAACACCCTTTTAGGGTGTTTTTTTATTTGGAAATTTTGTCAGGGTACAAAAAAGGCATCCCTCACGGTGGAACACTCGAAGCTACTCACTTAAAAATGATAGCAGTGCCTCGGGGCTTTGTTTTTCGCGTCGATGCGCGCCTAAACTGAACACCAAGAGCGACGAGCTTTAAAAATACTGTTAGATCGGGCGTTAATCCGTGGGATGCCTTACCTGTAATATAGACAACTTGAAGGGCAAAAGCAAGCGAAAAAACGAAAAATATTTTTTTGTCCTTTTAAAATAAATGATAAGTAAAGAATTCTTATCGTTGCTTGGCGAAATTAGTTCATAAAGGTCGTTTTTATACAAACGAGCCTTAGTCCACTTTGGAATATTCAGCCTTCTGAGTCTTTGTTGTCATCTAAACCGGATGGTCTGATAAAATCTGCACAATATTTTGCGACTTGGTCGCGTAGGTTGTTTCCGCGGACCTTGCCGAGCAGGATTTCGATGTCTTCGATGGGGGCCGCCATGAACGCTTCGGCGCTTCTGTACTTGCTCAAAATCTTGACGCGGGTCTCGTGACCCACACCTGGCATCTTGAGCCATTCGACTTCCAAGTCCTTTTTGCGCTTGCTGCGTTGGTAGGTGATGGCGAATCGGTGCGCCTCGTCGCGGGCATTCTGCAAAAGCTTTAGTGCAGGGCTGGTGCGGTGCAGCACGATGCTCTTGCGGTCGTCGGGGAACACGATTTCTTCGAGACGCTTGGCGAGGCCGATGAGCGGTAAATCTTGGTCGTGGCCGAGCTCCTTCAGAATCTGCATGGTGGCGTCTACCTGGCCTTTACCGCCGTCGCATACCCACAAGTCGGGCATGGGTACGCCCTCGTTTTCGAGCCTGCGAATACGGCGGGTCATCACTTCGCGCATGCTGGCGAAGTCGTCGACTCCTTCCACTGTCTTGATGATAAACTTGCGGTAGTTGGCTTTGTCGGGGCGCCCGTTCTTGAAGGCCACAAGGCTAGCTACGGTGTTCGTGCCCGAAAGGTGAGAAATATCCACGCACTCGATGCGGAACGGCGTCTTTTTGAGTCCGAGAACTTTTTGCAGTTCGAATACGCTCTGGTCGATTTCGCTGTACTTTTGCACTTCGGCGCGCATTTCCACGAGAATCATGTCGGCATTGGCGCCAGCTAGTTTCAAGAATCCGAGCTTTTCGCCGCGCTGGGGGCTTGAAAAACGCACCTTTCTTCCGGCTTTTTCCGAAAGTGCCTGTTCCAGAATCTCGCGGTCTTCCGGGAGCACGATGTCGGTTGCGATTTCGGCAGGAATCAGGGGCGCCTCCATATACCAAGGAAGCACCATCTGCCTGAATATTTCGGTCTCGTCGTCTTCGAGTTTGCATTCCAGCCGGTAATGCCTGCGCCCCATGAGCACGCCCTTGCGGTATTCCAAAATCACGGCCGCGGCCATGTCGCCATTACGGCGGAGCGTTACCACGTCCAGTGACAAGTTCGGGTCGCTGGTATCGGTCTTCTGGTGCGTGCCGGAAGCCTGCAATGCCTGGATTGCATCGCGCTTTTTCATGGCGGTTTCAAAATCCAGGTTGGCACTCGCTTCTTCCATCTCGCGCTGCCATTTGTCAATCAAGTCGTCGCGTTTGCCTTCGAGCATCAGGCGCGTACTTTCTACATCCTTGGCGTACTCTTCTTGCGTAATGAGCCCGGCACAGGGGGCGCTGCAACGCCCGATATGGTAGTTGAGGCAGGGGCGCACGGGGTGCTTGGCCGGCAGTTCCATGGAACATTCGCGAATTTTGAACAGCCTTGCCGATATGTCGATGAGCTTGTCGATGTATCGCGAACCCATGTACGGGCCGTAATACTGGCGACCGTCCTTCTTGACCGAGCGCGAAAGCGATAGCCTCGGGAACGGTTCCTTGACCGAGAACGCCAGGTACGGAAAGTGCTTGTCGTCCTTCAGGAGCACGTTGTACTTGGGCGTGTGCTTTCGGATCAGGTTTGCTTCTAGAATCAGCGCCTCTTCTTCGCTTTCGGTAATAATCCACTCGATGTCGCGAATGTGGGGGAGCATCAGCGTGGCCGCACGGTGGCCGTTGTGCTCGGAGCCGTCGAAGTAACTGCGGACGCGGTTCTTTAGAACTTTAGCCTTTCCGATGTAAATGATTTTCCCTTGGGCGTTCTTCATGATGTAAACGCCCGGCCGGTCCGGCAATTCCGTCAGTCGCCGCTGTATATGTTCATTTACAGAAATCATTTGTTTTTTGTGAAAAAATTTAGTTATCTTAATAATGTTAAAGTTCTAAAACTCATTAGACGGAGCAAAAATGAATTTAGAAAAAATGAGTGTTTTATCTCAAAAAATCGAGGGTGTGCTGGGCACGGTCCGTACCCTCAAAGAAGAAAATGCAAAAATCAAACGCGAATTGTCGCAGGCTGTGGCCATGGCGCAGGACAAGACCCTGTTGCTTGAATCGGCCAAGCACGACCTGGCAGACTGCAAGGCCGCCCTTGACGCCCGCGCCAACCAGGCAAACGCGCAGCAGGAAATGCTGAATCAGAAAGATGCCGAAATCGCAAAGTTTGTCGACCGTGTCACGGTCTTTGGACAGCAGCTTGTCGAAAAGGACGGCTGTATTGAAAGCCTGAACGACAAGATCCGCGAACTGACCGAAAAGTCCGACTTGCTGACCGGCCAGGTGAACGAAAAGGCGGAACTCCTGGGCGCCCTCAATACCCAGGTGGCCGAAAAGGATGCGACTATCGCAAGCCTCATGGAACAGCTTTCCGAAAAGAACGCCCTTGTAGACAGCCTGAACGAACAGCTGCAGGCCCAGAACGAAGAAATTGCCGAAGCCCAGGAAAAGTTCAACCAGTTGGTGGCAACCATCGAAAACGAACTGGGTACAGACATTGCTATCGACCAGGATGAATCTGCCGAACAGCCCGCAGAAGAATCTGTCGAAGAAACTGCAGAAGAAGCCCCGGAAGAACCTGCTGAAGAATCCGCAGAACAGGCCGACGCTGCAGATGATCTGGTGCTTGAAGAAGTGCCTACCGAAGAATCTGCGGAAGAAGAAGTGGCTCAGGAACCCGAAGACGATGTTCCGACTATCGAAGTTCATGGGGCCGACGAGAACGACAACGATCTGTTCGCGAGCAAGCAGGAGGGCTCGCAGACAAATTTTTTCGGATAAGGATGCTGATGGACGATGATCCATTCGGCGTAGGGATTAAATAATGGCTAGCATCGAACCTTTGAAATCGGTAACTATTACCGTTGCCCAGGAATCCATTCAGATTCGCACCGACTTGCCCGATGCGGAATTGAATGACATCGTGGAAAATATCAACCAGCGTTTTGAACGCTCGGCAAAGTTCCAGATGGACAACCGTAAGCGCATGGCATTGCTTACCGTGGAGCTTATGTCCGAAATCATGGAACTCCGCAAGCAACTGGGTCGCGCTAAAAACTATTATGACCAGATGGAAAAGGAAGTCCAGAACCTGACGCTCCTCTTGGACGAAGGCGTGGACAATATCGAACAGCTTTAACAAGTCTTACAAATTAAAAGAAAACCCGAGCGCTCGCCCGGGTTTTTCGTTTGTTAAAGGTTTAGGTTTATTCGACGTCGGCGCCTTCGACGCAGCGCACGTTGTAGGCACGGGGACCTTCGCTGGACTGGAATGCCTTTTCGACATCTTCGCCGGAATAGGCCTTGATTCTCCAAGAGGTGTTGCTACCGTTTTGGATAATCCAGATGTAGCCTTGTCCGTCGTTCAGGCCGAATTCCGAGACCTTGCCCTCTTCGTCGAGCTTGAATCTTCCGCCAATGACCCACCAGCTATCGGGCTGGGCTGCGGCTGCGGCGGTGACTTCGTCTGCGGTCGGGAGACGCCAGCCCATGGGGCAGACTCTCTGTGCAACGCCGTAAGTGTAGTACACGCTCTTGTTCTTGGCGCATACGTCGTTGCCTTCCTTGTCTTCGCAGAAACTTCCGTTTTCGGTCTTGTACCTCAGGTTTTCAGCCATCCAGCGGACGCCAGCGACCGTTTCCAGTTTATAGGATTGGTTGTCGCGCATATCCGTCATGGTGTTGCCGCTGATGGTCGGCGGAACCTTTGCTTCTTCGGACATGCCGATGTCGATGCTGAGAGCAGACGACGAGGACTGGAGATCCGGGTTGGAAGTCATTCCGGCATACTTGGTTTCGCACTCCTGGCTCCAGCAGAAAACGCCACTGCTGTAGTTCGGGGTTTCGATCTTGCTCAAGTCAATGTCTTGCTTGACGATGGAATCACGGGTAATTGTTACCGTGCCGGGTTTTCCATCGCTGGACGACGGCGTCGGGTCCGAATTGCCATTAATAGAGGAAGAGCTTGTTGCAGGAGCTTCCGTTAATGATGAAGAAGATGACGCGACCGGAGATTCTTTTGCAGAAGAAATAGCAGGCTCTTCAGCAATAGGTCCGTTCGGGGTCAAGATATCATTGTCGGAACACCCCCAGAATAAGCACACCACACCCACACATCCCAAAAATGTAGTGATCTTTTTCATGCCTGTAAATATAGTTTACATTTTGGGACTTAACGAGAAAAAAGAAATTTACTATGTTTTAACTCACTATGTCGAACGTTGAAATCTTTGATACTACTTTTGCAATGACCATCCTTGTGGTCCTTGCACTCGTTGTTCCCACGGCCCTTTTGGTGGCAAACTGGTTCCTGCACCCCGGGAAAATCAAGGGGACCTCGATCAAAGGTACGTCCTACGAATGCGGTGTCGCGCATGTTTCCGGTACTTCGGGTGAACGATATCCCGTAAAGTATTACATGGTCGCCATGTTGTTCCTGGTCTTTGACCTCGAAGTGGCGTTCCTCTACCCCTGGACCGTTCAGTTCCTCAAGGGCGGCTGGGACTTGCTGTTCGTGTTGCTCGGATTCCTCGTGATTCTTGAAGCAGGCTATATCTACCTGGTCAAGAAGGGTATCCTCAACTGGACTCGAATCCAAGACTAAGATTCGGGAAAGAGTATTCTATCTCAACTAAACGAGCGCGGTCCCATGGGGCCGCGCTTGTTTTATGAACAAAACATTTTTCTACTTTATTGACTATGAATAACGCAACGCCTGACTTTAATTCGCAACATTTTGAAGTTGCCGGTTTTATTCGCGAAGTGTTCGGCTATATGGAACGCTTCAAGGGCCAGCTGTTTGTGCTGAAAATCGAGGATGACCTGATGAGTCACCCCCTTTTCCCGGTGCTTATGCGCGACATTGCGCTTTTGCACAAGGCGGGTATCCGCATTATTATCGTGCCGGGTACGCGTAACAGCATCGATGCCCAGCTCAAGGCGTGGGAACTGGAATCCACGTTCCATGCCGGCGTGCGTCTTACCAGCGAAGAGGCCTTGCCCCACATCGAGCAGGCTTCTCTCGGCGTTGCACAGCATATCATGAGCCATCTTACGGCAAGCGGCCTGAGGGGCATTCAGGGTAACTGGGTGCTGGCTCGTAGCATGGGCGTTATCGACGGTGTCGACTACATGCGCACCGGCCGTATCGAACGTATCCAGCGCGATATCCTGGAACAGCTTTTGGAAGAAAAGTTCGTGCCGATTATTCCGCCGATTGGCTGGAACAAGCTCGGACACGCCTACAATATCAGTTCTACTGAATTGGCGACCGAACTTTGCAAATATATGAAGGTGGGTAAGCTCTTCTTCATCGGTAACCAGAACGGTATCAAGCTCGAAGGCCTTGTGACCGGCCGGAACACCAAGTACCTGGAACCCACGGATTCGGGCGTTATTTCGGCTATGGACGTGGACCAGGCCAAGGAACTGTTGGAACTCAATTCCGACCAGCTTGACTTTGCGCAGATGGATTACCTGATGAATGCCATTCGGGCGTGCGAAGCGGGAGCGAACCGTGTTCACTTGCTGAGCGGTGAATTCCAGGGCAGCGTGCTGCAAGAAGTATTCAGCGCCCGCGGTGACGGTACCATGGTGTACGCCAACCAGTACTCCAGTATCAGGCCCGCGAACATCGAAGATATTCCCGATATCCTGCGCATTATGCAGGACTACATCGACAAGGGATTCTTGGTGCCGCGTACCCAGGAAAGCATTTCCGAAAAGCTCAAGGATTACGTTGTCTACAGCATTGACAACAGCATTCACGGCTGTGGCGCCTTGCACGAATTCGAAGACGGTATGGCCGAAGTCGCCGGCATTGCAGTGGGCGCGAATTACCGCAAGTCGGGCATTGGCGACGCCATCGTGCGCCACTTGATTTCTGTCGGCCGCATGAAGGGCTACAAGAAGTTGTTCTTGCTGACGACGCAGGCGCTCGATTGGTTCTACCACTTCGGATTCGAAGATGGTACGGTCAGCGATTTGCCCAAGAGCAAGCGCGAACATTACAACCAGAAACGGAAATCCCGTATCTTGATTCTTCCGCTGGAGAAATAATGAATACTCTTGAAGCTATCAAGACTCGTCGTAGTACCCGCAAGTTCAAGGCGCAGCCAGTGGAACTTGAAAAGTTGCAGACCATCGTGGATGCGGGCCGTTTCGGCCCCACCGGCGGTAATGCGCAGACTAACCATTTCTTCGTGATTTCGGATGCGGCGGTGATTGCAAAGCTCAAGGAACTCGTACAGTCCGCCTTTGCCGCGATGGAACTCCGCGAAGACCTTTACAAGAGTCTCAAGAATTCCATTACGCTTGCCCGTAAGGGCAACTATTCCTTCTGCTATACCGCACCCGTGCTTATCGTGGTCGCAAACAAGAAGGAATACGGCAACAATATGGCCGATGTCGCCTGCGCCGTCGAAAACATGATGCTTGCGGCGAACGAACTCGATCTCGGCAGTTGCTACATCAATCAGCTCAAGTGGCTGAATGAAGACCCGACTTTGCTCGAATACCTGCGCTCCCTCGGCCTTAAGGAAGACGAACGCGTGTACGCTTCCGTCGCCATTGGCTATGCCGATACCGAAAGCGGCCTCCCGAACCGTACGGAATCCCCGCGCATCGGAAACGAAGTCGTATTTGTGTAAACATCCTTTTGGTTAGGACATTTTCTAGTTAGGATATTTTGTCCATACGGAATGCGTCTTGAATGATTCAAGGCGCTTTTTTGTGATGTATATTTTAGCTGGGTTGTTTAAATAAGGGTTGCATGCGCTTCCCTAAAGGGTTGTTTATGCTTAAAAGCATTCTCAGGACTGCGGCAGTGGCCGCTTCCATTTCCGGGGTTTCGTTCTCGTTCGCCGAGACGCTCCCTACTGCAAATCAAATTTTCGAGAAGATGGGTTTCGGCATCAACATCGGTAATACGATGGAAGTGCCGGGGAATCCGACCGGTTGGGGCAACAAGTTCCCGACCGAAGCCTATATCGATTCGGTCAAGGCGGCGGGCTTTAGCACTATTCGCATTCCGTGCGCTTGGGATAGTCATGCGACAAACGGCGTAATTAACGAAAGTTGGATGGATTCGGTGCAGACGGTCGTGGACATGTGCATGCGCGCAGGACTAGTGACCGTCTTGAATATTCACTGGGATGGCGGCTGGCTCGAGGGCAACTTGAGCGACGACAAGAAAGACGAAGTGAATGCAAAGCAGAAGGCTTACTGGACGCAGATTGCAAACCGCTTCAAGAACTATAACGAGCGCCTGCTTTTCGCGAGTGCGAACGAGCCTGCGACTACCGATGACAATTACAAGCACGAAACCGAAATTCTCATGACATACCACCAGACCTTTGTGGATGCCGTGCGCGCCACCGGTGGCAACAATGCAAGCCGTACGCTCGTGATTCAAGGACCGTCGACAAGCGTGGACCGCACTTGCGAAGTCATGCCTGTTTCTAAACTGCCGAAGGACGTGATTGCGGACCGCCTGATGGTCGAGGTGCATTACTACGATCCGTACACTTACACGCTCATGAACGAGCCTGCCGATTGGGGCGCAATCGTGCAACCGCAGTATTACTGGGGTACAGAAGACTTGGCGACTGGCGATGACATCGTACACAACTGCGGCTATAATGCTTGGGCAAATGCCATGGGCGATCCCTGTACAGGCGACCGCATGGACGACCAGTTCGGCAAAATGAAGACGAACTTTGTCGACAAGGGAGTTCCTGTCTTAATCGGCGAATTCGGCGCGAACGACCGCGTGGGAGTTCTGACGGGCGACAAGTATGCCAAGCATCGCAAGGGGCGCCTTGCGTATTATGACTACTTGATGAAATCTGCCTTCAAGCACAAGGTGGTGCCTGTCGCCTGGGATACGGGCCACGAGGGCGAAAACAATATGACGATTATCCGCAGGCAATCGGAACCCGACGGCTCCGTGTTCGATCTGGAAGTTCTGAACATCATGCGTCACGCTTATGGGCTTGCCGATTACGTGAATAACGGAATCACGCATGTCGAAGACTTTGCCAGTCCGACAAAGATTGCTGCGGCGAAGTCGCAGGCCGCAAATTTGGGCCAAATTGTCCGTGTGGGTAATCGTCTCGAAGCGAACGGTAGTATTACTTTGTTTGACATGAACGGTGCGTTGGTGCGCCGCGCTGCCAATAACCTCTCGCTTGAAGGCCTTCCGCTTGGCATCTATTTTGCTAAGTGCAAGGGTAACTTGACTAAGGTAAATCTTAGATAACATTATTTTGTAAAATTACGTTTAATGTCCAAGGAAAATCCAGGTTCCATGAGAATCTGGATTTTTTTGATATATATTCACTCTGTCACATTGAGTGATGAAGAGAAAAAATGTTTCGTTCTGTTTACGCAGTGTTAGGGTCCTTAATGCTGTTAGCCGCAGTGTCGGCTAACGCCTACACGATTAATTATAATCTGAACGGCGGCGTGAACAATCCTGAAAATCCCGAAAGCTATGACGAAGTCGCAGGCCGCTTCGACTTGAAAGATCCTTCTCGCGAAGGCTATTCTTTTTTGGGTTGGTATATTGAATTTTCCGAAGGCGTAGATGTTCCGCCCAACATGTACTACGGGGAATATCAAGATTATTCCATGTATGTACTGGCAAACTACCTCGGCAGCTTTAGCGTGTATGCCAGATGGGGACTCATTCCGCAGACTCCGCAACAAGATGAACGCGGCTGCTACCTGATCTATACGGCCGAAGAACTTTACGGCATTGCAACCGTTTCGATTGCCGATTCAACGGCGTTCTCCAAAAAAGACGATTATAAATTCGAAGGTTGCGTTTCTCTCCAGAACGATATCGTGGTGAACGAGAATCTTCTAGATTCCACCGGCAATTTGTCCAGGGAAGATTATGTGTGGTGGATTCCTTTGAAGTTCAAGGGAACCTTTGAAGGCAATGGCTACAAGATTTCTGGCTTGCGCGGCGGTGACGGATTCTTTGTAACTCTCGGCGACGAAAACGATGTGTGGGGCAAGAATGTCACGGTCGTAAGGAACCTGGGCGTTACGGATTCTTATTTCTCGGGCAGCGATGCTAGCGGAATTGTAGGCAAAGTCGTTGGCCTTGTCCAGATGACGAATGTCTATGCCGATGTCTCTATTCAAGGCTTGCGTTCTACGGTCGCAAGCAGCACTCCCGCAGCCGACAGCGTCCAGTTTGAAATTCACTACGTCTTGAACGGAGGCGAAAACAGCGAACTGAATCCGGCCAGCTATGTCAAGGGCGATTCTGCCATCGTTCTTGCCGACCCGCAAAAAGAAAACGACGAATTCGAAGGCTGGTTCTTGGACGAAGACTTTACGCAGAGAATCGATACCATCAAGACGGAACATTACGGCGATTGGACTCTCTATGCGAAATGGAAGAGCTACTTTGTCGTCGACATCGAAATGAACGGCGGCCAGTTCTATAACGGCACCGAATTCTACAAGCCCCATGTAGTCAAGTGGTCGGCGGATTCTGCGGCCTATGTGCTGGGGAAGGCTTACTGGTCCGGCTTTGAATTTGCGGGTTGGTATGCGGACTCGCTTTTGGAAGAAGAGATTACGGAAATCCCCGCCGGCAATACTGAAGACCTTACGGTTTATGCCAAGTGGAATACGACGGAATATACCATCACGTACCACATGAACGGTGGCGAAAATAACTTGGAAAACTTGACCGCGTTTAACGCAGCCGATGTCGGTTTTGAATACAAGACTCCTACTCGCGAAGGAGCGAAATTTTATCGCTGGACACCGGAAAAACTCAGCTACTATTCGGCGGTTCAGTTGACAGAGAAGAAAAGCGTCGATCTGTTTGCGGAATGGACTCCGGCTCCGCAGATGCCCGCACAAGATACAACGGGTTGCTACCATTTAAAGAACAAGGAAGAACTTTATTGGTTCGCGGGCCTTGTCAACGGCACCTTGGATAGCATCGAGCGCAATCCCAAGGCATGCGCCTCGCTCGACTCCGACATTGTCATCAACGAAAATATATGGCAGGATTCCGCGTTGAATCTCGACGACTCGCTGACCTATTTCGTGTGGGACGCCATCTGGGATTACGAAGGCGTGTTCTCGGGCAATGGCCATTCCATTACGGGCTTACTGGCGAACAGCAGCTGCGGTGACGAACACCTGTTCGCGGGAATGTTCTGCAACGTGAGCAATCACAAGAATGTCGTGAACGTCAAGGTCAATGGTTCCTATGTCCAGGAATTTGGCTACATTGACAACTTCGTCATTACCGGCGGTACCATGCCTGTGCAGCCGACGCACCAAGGCGAATGGCGCGCCGTGGTGGGTGGCAAGAGCGTGAGCCTGTTCGGACTTGCTCCGGGCAAGATGCTTTTCGTGTACGACTTGCAGGGCCGCCTGCTTCGCCGCGAAAGAACGGAACCCATGATGCTCATGGACTTTATGGATGCCGGCAAGTTCCTGATCCGCTACGGAAACGAAACTCGCGCTGTCACGATCCGCTAATTTTGCTATCTTTGGCCCCATGATGGATTTTAAGAAAATGGAAGACGGCTTCCGGATGATTCTGGAAGGCATGGGCGAAAACCCGAATCGCGAAGGTCTTATCGATACGCCCAAGCGTGTCGCCAAGATGTACGCCGAACTCATGACGGGCCTTTCGGGCGAGACACGTGCCGAAGACATTCTCAAGACTCGCTTTCACGAAAAGTACGATGAAATGATTATCGTGCCGGATATCGAGTTTGCAAGCATGTGCGAACACCATTTTCTTCCGTTCACGGGCAAGGCGCATGTGGCCTACATTCCGGGCGATTGCGTCGTTGGCCTTTCCAAGATTCCGCGCGTGGTAGAATTCTATGCTCGCTTCCCGCAGATTCAGGAACGCATGACGCGCCAGATTGCAGAACTCATCCAGAAGGAATTGAATCCGAAGGGCGTCGCGGTTGTTTTGGAAGCGTCTCACATGTGCATGACCATGCGCGGCGTCAAGAAGCCGGGTGCAACCATGGTGACCACACAGCTTTTGGGCCGATTCAAGACTGACGAAAAGACTCGCGCCGAATTCATGTCCAGGATTTACGCTCCTAGGTAAACGTTCTTTCAAAAAACGTGTTAATATTTTTCTGGTTTTAGTCCCCCGCTCTGGTCGGGGGCTTTTAATTTTTTTCAAAATAAGCTAAATGGGGTCGCCCGGCATGTGTAAGAATAACCTTATCCATTATGGATAAATTACATATAAATTAGAACGCGAAAATCTTGCTTTTTGAGCTAATTTCGCCATTTTTGGCTCCTTTTGACTATGGACTTATTGTCCATGGAAACTCGTTTCGGACTGTTTTTTTCGCTTGTTTTTCAAGGTATCTTTAGAATGGTGCTAAGGGAAAGGTATAAAAGGAGTCACAATGAAATCGAAATATTTCAAGAATTTGGCAAAGGGCCTGGTGGTTGCAGGCGCTGCCTTTGCTTTGGTCAACTGCGGCGATGCTGCGGATCAAGTCAATAACGCCGTTGCTGAAGCCCAGCAACAGTACCAGGATCAGCAACAGGGCGGTGGCTTGGCCACTGATCCGGCTACAAATCCCTCACAGACGGTGACTGACCCTGCACAACAGGGGACCGTTACTCCTGTGGATCCGGCAGACCCGAATGCGACTCCGACAGATCCGAATCAGGGTGTGACTGACCCCACTCTGCCTGCAGATTCTACGCAGACTGCTCAGCCCGCAGACACGACTGCCCAGGTGATTCCCCCCGAAGAACTTTGTTTGTCATCTAGCTTGCCCGATGCTTGTGGACCAGGAACGAATCCGCTTCCGACCAGCAGCGCAACAGTTGATCCCGTTGCAAGCAGTGCATCTGCAGAACCTGCTCAGTCCAGCTCCAGCGAAGCCGTAAAGCCGGCCTCCAGCTCTAGCGAAGCAGTCAAGCCCGCCTCCAGCTCTTCTAGCGAACAGGTTGTGTCTTCTTCTAGTGCAGCTCCCAAGGGCGTGTTCCTTGCCAGCGGTAAGGAAGAAGAAAAGGACCAATTGCAGGTCGAATACAAGACGGATACCGGTTGGGATCGCGGTGGCATTCTCGCTTACCCGAAACAGCTTTCTAACGACCAGAAGCACGCCGTCGTGGTGTGGGGCCCGGGTGGTGGTACTAAACCGGGTGCCTACGAAGGCATGATTCGCCGCCTCGCTTCTCACGGCTTTGTGGTGATTGCCCTAAAGGAATCTCCGGGTGATGCTTCTCAGGCTATCAAGGCGATTGACTGGATGGATCGGCAGAACAAGGATTCCAACAGCCCGCTTTACAACAAGCTTGATTTGAACACTGTCGGATGCTCCGGCCACTCCATGGGCGGCCTCGAATCCGAACAGGCCGTCATTAAGGACAAGCGCGTTCTTACCGCATTCCTGAACAACAGTGGCGACTGGAATGGCAACGGTGCGAACAAGGTTCCGACCGATCGCTCCATCGCAATCCTTTACGGCGAAGTTGGTATGGAAAAGGACAACGCCAAGAATGACTATAACAACCAGGGCGTTCGCGCTCCTGCCTGCCTTATCGAAATGAATGGCGGTCCGAGAAACAGTGAAGGTGGCTATGGCCACGGTTCCGGTTCTTGGGATGGCATGGCTGCAACGGTTGCTTGGATGCGCTGGCATCTCGGTGGCGAAACCGAACGCAAGGCCGACTTCGTTGGTTCCACTGGCAAGTATATTGATGGCAGCATCATCGGTAAGCAGGGCCATTGGAAAACCCAGTGCAAGAATTTCTAAGAAACTCCACACTCACTCCTTACACTCCGTCCGAATGGGCGGGGTGTTTTTTATTGACGAAGTCAATTCAAAACGCGGCGCCTCGGTCATGGGCAAGCGCGCTTGCCCGCGACTCTCGGCTTGGGTGTTTTTTTGTGGATTTCATCTTCGTTTATGCCGCAGAAATTAAAAGAATACACCTACATTTTTATTACGGGTTTGTCCGGTGGGCAAAACAAAGCTATCTTAATGCAGTAAACGGAGTTTAGTTCCATGAACGCAGCAATTTTGACGAATGAGTTCCCGCCGGAAATTTATGGCGGTGCAGGTATTCACGTAAAGTTCCTTACGCAGGAACTTGCAAAGCTTTGTCATGTGGAAGCACGTTGCTTTGGCGTGCAAGACGAAGACAAGGACAATATTCGCGCCATCGGTTTTTCTCGCAAGTTGGGTTTGAACCCGCACGATGATCGTTTCCAGAAGATTTTCAAGCCGCTCGACATTAACCTCCAGTGGGCGGCCGCTCTCAAGGATATCGACGTCATTCACTGTCATACATGGTACAGCCATTTTGGCGGCGTGCTCGCTAGCCGTCTTTTGCAGTGCCCGTTGATTCTCACGACGCATTCGCTTGAACCGCACCGTCCGTGGAAGGCCGAGCAGTTGGGCGATGGTGGCTACGCCATGAGCTGCTGGATTGAACGCACCGCTTACGAAGCGGCCGACGGCGTGATTGCCGTGAGCCAGGGCATGAAGCGTGACGTGATGAAACTCTACGGCGTTCCCGAAGACCGCGTGAAGGTGATTTACAACGGTATCGATCCGGACTTTTACGCTCCGACATTCAATGAAAGCATCCTCACCAAGTGGGGTGTCGATCCGAAGCGTCCGTATGTGTTGTTCGTGGGTCGCATTACGCGCCAGAAGGGCATTAGCCAGCTGATCCAGGCGATTCCGCAAATCGACAAGGGCGCCCAGGTGGTGCTCTGCGCCGGTGCTCCGGATACCATTGAACTTGCCGACGAATGCAAGGCTCTCATCGAAGAAGTCCAGAAGACTCGCGATGGCGTGGTCTGGATTCAGGAAGCCGTTCCGCACGAAGAACTCCGCGTGCTTTACAGCCATGCGACCGTGTTTGCAACACCTTCCCTCTACGAACCGTTCGGCATCATCAACCTCGAAGCTATGAGCTGCGGTACGCCGGTGGTGGGCTCTGCAGTGGGTGGAATTCCCGAAATCATCGTGGACGGAGAAACCGGATTCCTGGTTCCGCTCAAGGCCAAGTCTGAAACGGATTTCGAACCGGCTGACCCGAAGGCTTTCCAGACGGACTTCGCGAACAAGCTCAACAAGATTCTCGAAAACCCGGAACTGGCGAAGAAAATGGGCGAAGTCAGCCGCAAGCGTGCGATTGACGTGTTCAGCTGGAAGTCGATTGCCAAGCAGACCTTTGACTTCTACCAGGAATGCATCGACCGCTACAAGCGCGAAGGCAAGCGGTAGAAAAAAAGGAAACCGTTAGGTTTCCCAAATCCGTGTGGCAAAAAAAATCTTGGGCCTCTCTTCTCGGAGAGGCTTCTTTTATTTTTGCGAAGTAATCTTCTCGACGATTGCGCTCGTTGTCAGTAACTCGGGCAGAACAATCTGTCTAGATACATCGCCAGCCGGATAAATCGCATAAGCGGGCACGCCCGACTTGTGCATGCTCTTTAAGAGTGCGTTCACTTCGGGAGTTTCGCGAGTCCAGTCGGCTTTTACCAGCGCCACATTCAAGCTATCCATGGCGCGGCGGAATTCGTCGCGGTTGAGAACGGCGGCTTCGTTCGTCTTGCAAGTGAGGCACCAGTCGGCGGTGGCGTCGATGAAGACGGTGCGATTTGCTTTCGCAAATTCTTCGATGAGCGCGGGGCTATAACGGTACCAGCCGTCAGCCGTCATCTGCTCTTGCATGCGGGTGTTGAACTTTTCGCTGGCAGCACGTTCGTATTCAGGAGCGATTGCGGCAAACCAAATTGATACAAGAACTGCGACGCTCAAGCCGATTCCGGCGACTTCGCGCCCGAAGGCAACTCCCGGCGGCGCGAATTTGCCGAGCAGAACGCTGCAGGCGATACTTGCTACTACGACAATGGCAAACATCCCGACGCCCGCGGTGCCGGCTTGTTCATTCACAATCCACAAGAGCCATACGACGCTTGCAAGGAGCAATACGCCCATCACCTTCTGGAGCTTCACCATCCACGGACCCGGTTTCGGGAATACCTTGAGGACTTTCGGGAAAGCGCTTACGAGCATGTAGGGGAGCGCAAGGCCGAGCCCTGCCGCGGTAAAGAACAAGAAGAGCACGGGTGTCGTCTGCGCAAAGGCAAATCCCATGGCTGTGCCGAGGAAGGGGGCCGAGCACGGCGTGCTTAAAAGTACAAGAAGCGCGCCGGTAAAGAAGGCGCCTGCGAAGCCCGCCTTATGGCCGGCTTCGTCCATTTTGGTGGTAGCACCCCACGGGAGCCACACTTCGAACACGCCGAAAAAGCTCATGGCGAATGCGGTCAGAATCACGACCATGAAGGCGATGAATCCAGCACTCTGGAATTGCATGCCCCAGCCCGCGGACCCGCCGCCGGCCTTGACGGCGGCGACAACGGCGGCCAGCGCCCAGAAACTTGCCAGAATGCCCGCCGTTGTGGCTCCTCCCAAAGCGAGGAGCCGTCCGCGACTTTCGCCGGCCTGCTTGATCAGGCTAAAGAGCTTGAGCGAAAGCACCGGCAGTACGCACGGCATCAAGTTCAGAATGATTCCGCCGAGGAAAGCGAAAAACAGAAGGGCGATAATTCCTGCCGAAGCGGTGGCGCCTGCATCGCTCACGGCACCCATATCCGTGTTCTCGTTGTCGCCTGTGCTGGCGGCTACTTCTGTTTCAGAGTCGTTTTTTTTTGCGCTGCTATTCACATTGCTGGATTTTGTACCAGCCGCATTTTTGCTGAGCGAAATCGTCTTGCTTGCAGGCGCGAGGCAAATGGAATTGTCGCAGGCCTGGTAATGGAAAGTCGCTTCGGTTCCAAGGCTATCGTACTTGTCGGCAACACTCTTCACCGGAATTTCAATCTTGAATTCCCCGCGGAAGGTGAGGATTTCAAGTTCCAATGCTTCGTTGTATTCCTTGATCGGCTTGGGCCATACCACATCGCCGAACTCGATTCCTTCGGCCTTCACCACAATTGAAGAGGGCTTCAAGAATTCGTCGGTAACTTCGTTGGCGTTCACGTGCCACTTTTCGGGAATGGTCACCCATACGGTCAGCTTTCCACCGTCTTTCAATGCGCCCGCGCTGTACTGCATCTGCATTTCCGGGGGCGGCATGGAGTTCATATTGAACTCTTGCGCGTTCACAGATTGTGGATAAATTACCAAAAATAAAGCCAAACTAAAAAAAGCTGTTGATAGCTGCAAACAATAGTTTGCAAAATTTCCAAAAATTCGTTTTTTCGCTTTTATTTTCATAAATTTTATCGCAACTGAAAGTTCGCTGTCAAAATTCCGATAGGCTTATGGCTAAATCCAGAATTTTAACAGAAGAACCTCCCAAATGGGTTGAAAAGGTGTGGCGTAAGAACGCTTCACAAATTTACAAACTATGTCAGTTTCAGAGTAGCGACCCCGATGGCGCAAAAGACCTTTTTCAAGAGGTTGCGCTCCGTTTATGCCGGTCAGCGTATACTTTGGACTTGAATAAGCCGATGACTCCGTGGTTTCGGGCTGTCATCCATAACGCTTTTCATGACATGAACAGGAGATTGCTCCCGGTAACCCCGTTTTCGCAGCTGTCTGACAATTTTATTGCCTACGATGCTTCGGGAACGGGCGCTATTGCCCGCGAAGTTTATGAACAACGCCGCAGGCGCGTCATCCGTCGGGAATTAGACCGCTTGATGGAAGACCTTACCTCTGCCGAGAAAATGGCTGTGGAATATTCCTATATCGGCGAAATCCGGGCTTCCGAGGCGTGCCTGTATTGTGGCGTGAACCGCAGTACGTTCCAAAAAAGAAAAACCGATGCAATCAAGAAGATGCGAAGAAAGAAGAATGGATATATGTCCAAGTATAAAAATAATGAAAGTTCTTGCATGAATTTGGACGATTTGCTAACGCGGGCGAGTGAATTTTCGTAATTTTAGGGAGTGAAGTTCAAATCTCTAGTTTTTTGTTTGCTGCTTTGGTCAGCTTATGTGGGCGCCTACGATAAATGGGGGGCGTTCTCGGATCCGTTCCCGATACATGATGTGACACCTTTTGCTAACGGTGTTCTTTTGGCGACCGATGGCGGCCTGCGTTTCCGTTCCATTTACGAAAATGTCGTGTATCATTCGGAACATGGCCTAGAAACATCCAGGTTCTATTCTGTTGTTTCTTCGAACAATGCGGTCTATGCGGTTTCGGAATACGGCCTTATAGCTGTGTTTGCCGATGGTAGTATTCCTTGGCGCGTCATCAACCGCTCCTATGTCAAGAACAATGTCCGTGCGGTGCCCCATGGCGCAGTCATGAGCGGCCAAATCATGACAATCGCTTTCGAAGACCGTCTTGCGTTCTTCGATGCCTTGCAAGGCCGTTCTTTGTTGACTATCGAGCGTATTGGCTCAAGGTCCCTCTCCATCACTCCGGTTCGCGAGCTTTTGATTCGCGGCGATTCCTTGTACGCCAAAATGGACAAGGAAACCTATGTCCGCAAAATGGATTGGGCGAACTTGGCTACTGACAAGCGCCTGAGCGATCCGAATTCGTGGTCCCTTATTCCGGCAGGCACTACTGTAGAAGGCTTTGACGAACCAGTTAAGCAGGTGAAGGTGGACTCAGAAGTTTTGACCGATGAGCAACTTTATCATGACGATGGCTCTAGCAAGGTCAAGTGGCAGGTTAAAACGGCAGACGGAACATATCTCGTCGGTTCCGAATATGTCTTCTTTAACAAGATTGGCGAAAAGACAGTAACGGATCTTACCGGATTCAATGGATATACCCCTGGCGAAGTGTACGAAATAAAGGCGACTCCCGAAGGTGGCGTCTTGGCGATGTCTGTCGATGGCAAGTTGAGCTATGGTAGCATCGGTGGCTGGGGCGAGCCTCATTACGCTTATTCGACTTTGGCAAACGGTGCAAATGGTTATTCTGCTAGAATGAAGACTTTGTCTTATTTGCCCGATGGCCACATGTTCTACCATATTTGGGGATTTGTGTATTTGATGTATTCAAAGTGGGGCGCCCATCTTGAATATGATTTCAAAGCCGAAGACAACCATTGCTTTGACAAGTACCTTCCCAATTACGCCATCTCTGTTGCAACCATTGCGGCTCCCGACAATTCGGGCTTCTTGTCTTCAACGGGTAACAATCCCAATTACGGTGTTGTCTACTTTACCAAAGACGGCGAAGTCCATTGTGCAAACGGAATTGGCTCTAACCCGATACCTGGTGTGATGCATTCTAAAATCAACGAGGACGGCAAATGGGTTGTGTATGTCGCTAACAAGAATGGTACGGCCCTTGCAAGCGAAGGCGGCCTCGACGTAATCACGTTCCCCTCGCCGAAAGCCAATGGTGGCGAACTTGTTAATGGCCAAGTCAAATATTATGGCGGCATGAACCCCGCCCCGGTCGACATGGTGTACGACCCCGTGGGTGACAGACTGTGGCTGGTCTCGATGTCGTCGCTTGCCTATCTGGACGAAGAAGCGGATACGCTCATGACGCCGGCTTCGACAAATGGTATGCTCGGTGCTGAATTCACATCGATCGATGTCGATAGTCACGGCAACCTGTGGGTCGGAACAACGAACCAGGGCGTGTATCGTCTGTCGCCCAAGAACGGCTCTCCCGATACGTTGAAGATTTTGCACTTTACCACGAAAGACGGCTTGCTTGACAACAACGTCGCTGACCTCGCCATTGACCCGGTTGTGGGTGCAGTCTGGTTTGCACACGAAAAGGGCGTGAGCTACTACCGTCGTAACGATCTTAAGGATGCCCACAAGAATATGACCGATTCCGCCGAGGTAAAGGTCCATGCTTATCCGGTTCCGTTTAGGCCCAAGACTCAAGCCTTCCTCACAATCGATGGCATTGCCGAAAAGTCTACGGTAAGTATCTATAACCGTGGTGGCGCCTTGATCAAGTATTTCCGCAACGAAGATGTTTTGGGCGGCAAGGTGGAATGGAACGGCCGTGAAGATTCTGGCAAGTTGGTGGTACCGGGTGTCTACTACTATGTCGTAAAGAAGGGCTCCAAGGTCAAGAAGGGCAAGTTTATTATTGCCCATTAATGGGTGCAGAGGTTTTTATGAATCGTATTGCTGTATGGTTGTTTTTGGGCTTTGCCATGCTGCTGGTGAGTTGCGCGGGTGAGCGCCAGGGACTGGTGTGCGAAGAAATGGAATACCGCTTAAACACCATGACCTATTCGCCTGACCAGCGCGCTTATGCCGAAGAAGAATTGCGCGTGTGCCGCGAAGAAGAAGCGCTAAAGAAGGCCGAAGGGGCTGCCACCCGCAAGAGCATTTATGATCGCTTTGCCGCATCGGATACGACAAAGTCCAAGTTGGTTGATTCGACGAAGGCCGGTAACGATGGCGAGGTGTCTGTGACCAAGGCGCTTCATGATTCGTCGGAGGTAAAGACCTCCAGTATTTATGACCGCTACAAGTCTGCCGAAGGGGCTGCTGAAAATCCGGAACCGGACACTTCTGCTGCAGATGCCGGCCGTTTCCAATAAGGCGGTCTTTCTAGATGGCAAAGTTGCAGACACTTGCAGGCGAGTGGTTTGAACCGGATTTGCCCGGACGCTTGCTCAAGATTGCTGGTGATATCCGTGAAGCGGGTGGGCGCGCCTTCTTGGTGGGCGGCTGGGTCCGCGATGCGCTTTTAGGCAAGTCTTGCCGCGACTACGATGTCGAAGTCTACGACATGGCGCAAGACGCCCTTGTTCCAATTCTTTCAAAGTATGGCCGCACCAATTTGGTAGGCAAGGCTTTCGGCGTGATTCACCTCGCCATGAAAGGCCTGTCGCTTGATTTTTCGTTCCCGCGTACCGAAAGCAAAGTGGGCTATGGCCATCGCGGTTTCGTGGTGCATACCGATGAAAAACTGAGCTTCAAGGAGGCCGCCCTCCGTCGCGACTTTACCATCAATGCCATGGGCATGGAACTGCCGGAACTCACGCTCTGCGACCCCTATGGCGGTATTGACGACTTGAAATCGCATACCTTGCGTCATGTGGGCCCCGCTTTTGCCGAAGATTCCCTGCGCATTCTGCGCGGGGTGCAGTTCGCTAGCCGTTTCGGTTGCACGCTCGCTCCCTCTACGGTAGAATTATGCCGCACGCTTTCGCTCGATGACTTGAGCGTGGAACGTCTGTTCGAAGAATTCAAGAAGTGGCTTTTAAAACCGGGCAAGCCTTCGCTCGGTCTCAAGGCTTTTTTAGACATCAAGCTCAACGAATATTTTCCTGAGATTCATCCGTTCAAGAATTCCTGGGAAACTCTCGGAACGATTCTCGACAACATGGTTCCCTTGCGCGATACCTTGCCCGAAGCTCAGGCGATGGAATTTGCCTTTGCGGCCTTTTTGAGTGACAGCGCAGAAACCTCGCTCAAGTTCCTGGAACGCATTACGAATGAAACACACTTGCTCAAGATTGTGCCTCCGCTTTTGAAGGCATACCAAGAGCTGGATGCGGCTATTGTAAACGATGCTCCGGCACTTCGCCGCCTCGCGGTAAAACTGGGTGGCTTAAAATTGCTCGGCTTGCTCGTAAAATGTACTCCCTGCGAATTCTATGCGGGCTCTACGGCCGATGGCGAATGCTTTGCCGACAAGCTTTGGAATGCGGCAAGCGAACTGGACTTGATCGAAGAAGCCCCGCAGCCTTACCTTACGGGCAAGATGCTGATGGACTTGGGCGTAAAACCCGGCAAGCAGATGGGCGAAGTCATCAAGGCGAGTTTCGAACTCCAGCTCGATGGCGAAATCAAGAATGCTGACGAAGCCGTGGCTTGGGCGAAATCCCGCCTGTCGTAATTATTTCCAGCGGAACATTCCGGTGATGCCTGCGGGCACGGCAAATACGATCATCGGAACTTGAATGATTTCGGTGGGCAAGAATGCAAGCATCTTGCGCTTGGCATGCAATTTCCAGGAAGCGATCATCAGGAATACGAAATCCACGAGAATTTTCGGAGCGATGCTGAATACGCACCATTGCCACGGACAATCCAAAAAGAGGACGCACCACGGGCTAATGAACATCCAGATGTAGTAGGTGTAAATCAGCGTGAGCATCAGGATGTATGCCTTGCTTTCGTAGTTGGTGCCGTTGCTGCTCCAGCGGGCGCGCTGGTTAAAGAGCTGTTTCCAGGTATGCACCGGAGCGGTTTCAATCACGGCGTCCTTGTCCAGATTGTAGCAGACCTTGGTGCCCGGGATTTTCATCATCTTGTGGATGAGCATGTCGTCATCGCCACTCGAAAGGTTCACCAGGTCGCCAAAACCGCCCACGGCAAAGAACAGGTCTTTTTTGTAGGCGAGGCATGCGGCAGATGCTACAATCGGGTGTCCCCAGCTAAAGCCGGCGGCTTCCATGGCGGTGTAGCCCAGGGTTTCCAGTTTCTGGTACAGGTGCGGCATCGTGCGGCTACCGTTATTCTGCTTAGGGCCTTGCACAATGCAAATGCCGTCGTTAAAGCGGCCCGCCATGGCGGTAATCCAGCTTTTGCGCGGAATGCAGTCGGCATCCATGGTCAAAAGGACTTCGTACTTTGCGATCTTGAAGGCGCTTTCGAGGGCGCGCTTCTTGGGGCTTGCGATAACCGGCAAGTCCTGCGGCAGCGAAAGTACCCTGAATTTCGGGTGGGTGGCCGCAAACTTTTCCAGGATTTCCTTGGTAGAGTCGGTCGAACGGTCATCGACACAAATCACTTCCCATTCGCCGATGTAGTCTTGCTCTGCGAGGGCTTCGAGCGTGCGTTGCGCGAATTCTTCTTCGTTGCGCATGGGTACGACTACGGTAACGCTCGGGGTGGCCTTGGGACCTCTATAACGGTGCGTGCGAATCACTCCTATTATAAAAAACAGGAACAGGATTACGTACAGTGCTGTCAAGCATGCAATGATGATACCACCCATGCGGGAAAATGTAGAAAAAACAGAACTTAGAACTTAGAGCTTAGAGCTTAGTTGAATTAAAAATTTCTAAGTTCTGCCTACTAAGTTCTGCCAATTGTGGCGAAGCCACGAAAAATGCCTATGATCCATCCTTCTGCATTTGTAAGCCCGCAAGCAAAAGTCCATGAATCGGCCGTTATTGGCCCCTGGTGCTTGGTCGATGCCGGCGCCGAAATTGCCGAAGGTGTCATTTTGGAATCCCGCGTACATGTTTACGGCGGGGTCTCGGTCGGAAAAAACACGCATGTGTACGACGGCGCCATTTTGGGTGGCCCTCCGCAAGATTTAAAATACGCGGGCGAGCCGACCCGACTCGAAATTGGCGAAAATTGCACCATTCGCGAATATTGCACGCTCAACCGCGGCACGGTCCAGGGCGGCGGTTGCACGCGCGTCGCAGACCATGTCTTGGTTATGGCCTACTCGCATATCGCCCATGACTGCGATATCCGAACAGGGGTCGTCATCGCAAACAGCTGCCAGTTGGGTGGCCACGTGCGCATCGGCGAATATGCGACCATCGGTGGCGTTACCGCCATCCAGCAACGCAATCAGGTCGGCGCCTACGCTTTCGTGGGGGGCACCCACAAGGTGGACCGCGACGTTCCCCCATGCACCAAGGCATCGGGCAACCCCATCCGCTACGGCGCCCTGAACCTGCATGCCCTGCGCCTGCATCCCGAAGATTTTTCCGAAGAACGCGTTCAGAACTTGCAGCGTGCCTACCGCGAACTTTACCGTAGCGGGCGCCCCGTGGTCGAGGTAATCGAGGAATTGAAAAAAGGCCCGGAACCTTTGTTCCAAGCCTTTTTCGACGAACATTGGGGCGGCACGCTGGTGCGCCCGTAGAATATAAGACCGGACTGGCTAAATTCTACAGAGTCCTTATTCTGGAGCCAGTCCTCTCGCCGACACGACTCATTAAGATGAGTCGCTTTCGGCTCACATAAATTAGCCTCTTACAGTCCGAATGCAGCGGGGAAGCCTTCGTACCAGGTGGCTTCATTTCGGTCGTAGGCTTCGAATCCGCCGACCTTTGTAAAGCCCCAGTAGTGCCAAGAGATGTCAAGGCTTTCGGCAACCTGAATCGACGTTTCTGCCCACTGGGCCTTCATTCTTGCAGACGGGAGAACGCCGTCGGCGTCGCATTCCCTGGAGTTTGCAAAGTCGCCACCGCCCGAGATTCCGAACTCACCCATGTTCATCGGGATGTGTCCGCCATTTACGTCCGGATAAAGTGTTGTAGCCTGCTTGACATAAGCCTGAAGGTCGTACATGGCGCTGTTGGCGTAGGCGGCGTCGCCCTTGCAAGCGTAGCTGTGTCCCTGGTGGCTGTAGCCGAAGGGTTCGTAGTAATGGCCGGAATAAATGATGTTTCCGTCTTGCGGCAAGTGAAGAATGTTCAAGTCGGCGAATTTGGCGGCGTGGTAAGATTCGAACATAATCGTCTTGCCGGGTGCCGTTGCGCGAATTACTTTGTATGCATCGTTCAGGAGCTCGTCCACCAATTGCGGGTTTGCGATGGTGGGTTCGTTCAGGATTTCAAAAACGAGCATTGAGTCCGGAGCGATGGCGTCCAATTCGGCAGCGACCTGTGCCCACAAATGCAAGAAATGTTCCTTTTCGGCGTTGTAGGTTTCCGGATCGGTGCTGAACTTGTTGCCGGCATTGTTCAATTCCACATAGTGGTGGAAGTTCACGACGACGGCGAGGCCCTGCGCCAAGGCGAGCTGGATATCTTCCTTTACGCCGGCGAGACGTTCGGGGTCGACCGTATGGGTGCTATAGTCGGAATTCTGCTGCCAACGAACCGGGAGACGGATGGAGTTGAAGCCCGTCGCCTTGATTACGGCGAAATCGGAATCTTCGATGCAGTTGCCCCAGCTGCAATCCAGGGAGTTGCCCTGAGAATCCCAAGAGTTCCCCAGGTTCATGCCCTTGCCTAGACGCTTGTTCATGGCGCGGCCTTTGGAATAGTCAACGGCGATTACCTGGGTTTCTTCCTCTGGAGTTGGCTCCACGGCTTTGTGGCTACTTTCGCTAGAACAGGCGGAAAATAGGATGCTGCCTGCGAGCGCAAGAGCTAACGAATAGGAGTACGGAAATTTCATAAAAACCTCTATAGTAGGTAATGTCTAGCTTGTAAAAGAAAATTACACTTTTTTTACAGAATGGACAATCTATACAAAAAATAATGTGTTTACTTACGAAAACGCGAAAAATAGCGAAAAATAAGAAATTTGGGGAGAAATTGTCCCAGTTCAACCTTTTTTTTGCAAAAGCGCGTCACTGAACCCCTCAAAAACAAGTTATATTGTACCCGTCCGTATCTGGAGAATTTTAGATATTATGAAAGCAAATCCGCATAAAGCAAGCTGGGTGTGCGCCTTGGGCGTACTCCTTTTAGCGTCTTTCTCTTTTGCTGGTTATGGTTTTAGCGACTATCGCGACCGCGACCAGTCCCGTTTTGTCACTAAACAGGCTAAGCCGTTCCGACCCGACAAAGATGTCGTGTCCGTCGTGATGCGTGAAGCTATTCCGCGTGGAGGTGGTTATACCTACCAGTACCCGCGTGAAAACCCCGAACCGGTACTTACGGACAAGTATGCCATGGAAGGCGCCCTTTCCATGGAAATTGAACTTATCGCAAGCGACTATTCCGGTGTGGCTATTTGTATTGCCGGTTCTGTCGACTTGACCCCGTATTTCGAAGAAGGTGTCCTTGAATTCTGGATTAAGGGTGCCCAGGGTGGCGAAAACGCCTTGTTCGTGTTGGTGGACGATGGCGTGAAGAGCGGTGGCGAATCCCTGCAGGTGAAGCTCCGTTCCAAGAGCCTTGGCGAAATCACTACGGAATGGAAGCACTTCAGCATTCCCCTCAAGTTGTTCGGTACGACTGGTGTGTACTGGGATGCCAAGAATACCCGCGAAGTCATGTTGCCGTTTAGCTGGAGCAACTTCAAGGGATTCCGTCTCGAAGTCCGTAAAGACGAAAACGAGTCCTTCAAGGTCTGGATTGACGATATCGTGATCAAGAAGCACGGTAAGGCTTACGAAGGTCCGATGAACTATCCGTTCCGCAACGAGATTTAAGAGGATTTTATGCGCAAATTACCTACACTATTTACGACTCTGCTTTGCTGCTCGTCTTTGGCCTTGGCCCAGATGGACGACGAAGTGTCTTCTACCGAAGAATTCGAAGATTCTGCTCCGGCCGTAGAAGAAGCCGCACCCGCTGCTGAAGAAAGCTCCGAAGAATCTGTTGCAGAAGCATCCGAATCTGAACCGGCCGCAGACGAATCTGCTGTCGAAGAAGCTCCGGCAGAAGAACCTGTCGAAGAAGCCGCTGCCGAACCTGAACCGGCAGCTGAACCCGAACCGGTGGCCGAAGAACCTGCCGCTCCCGCTCGCGACCTTGCTACTCCGGCCGAAAAGGCTCCCTACCAGCCGCTCGTCGTGAACGCCTCCTCGCATCTTGATCCCAAGACGCAGATGGCTAACGTGGAAGAAGGTCTTGATACCCTTGCCAACAACATGGAATCGACCATTATGGGTAAGGACGATCTTCCGATGGCGGTTTCCGGTTACCTGGCCTTCCGCTTGAAGAACTTCCACTATTCCGATGTTAGCCCGTGGGCCAAGAACGACATGGCCCGTACCTCGGTGGACGCCGTGCTCAACATGAACATTGTGGCCATGCCGAACTCTTACATGACCCTCTGGACGAACATGAGCTTCCCGTTCGACCTTTCCGGTCTCTATGGCAACAACCTTGCCAAGCACCCGACTCAGGTCCCCGGCAACAAGGACGAACATGTTCTGTATGACCACTCTACGGACTTCTACTCCACGACCGTGAACGAAGAAATGAACTTCGGCGTGGACATCCGCGCAGGCGTCTTTGGCGCTTACGTGACCGCCGGCGGTGTTATCTGGGCAAACGCTTCTCCGCTCACCATGTGGGAACGTGAAACCAACCCGCGCTTCGCTTGGCAGTACGAACTGTTCGAAGACGAAAAGACTGTTTCTACCTACTATAAGGAAAAGGTGTTCAAGCCTGTTAAGGAAGGTGGCCGCGCATTCTGGACCAACCGCAGCTTCGGTGGTGTGTTTGCCAACGTCTACCAGCTCCCGTTCAACATGAAGGCCCAGTTCCTCGTGTCCCAGCCGGCCGATGCCGATATCGGTACTCGTGACGGTCTGCGCATGTACGGTGGCCAGCCTGGCGAACTTGAAATGTCCGGTACTTACGATTTCCGCGGTTCCATCTACCACGGCCGTATCGCCAAGGAAAAGATCGCGGACAACCTGACTCTCGGTGTGAACTACATGGGCGTCATCTTTGACGACGACATCATTTACGAAGACGAATTCCGTAACCAGTGGATTAAGTTCTCCGATGTCGGCCCCACGATCCTCAATACGCATGTCGCTTCTATCGACGTCAAGGGTAACGTTACTCCGAAACTCTACTTGATGGCCGATGTGGCCCTCAGCATGACGGACTCTGTCCGCTTCTACCAGACTGCCGATGCCGCTAACTACAGCGAAGCAAACGTCAGTAGTGGTTACCTCCCGGATGCTAACGAATCCAAGATGAATACCCCGCAGGTGGGTGTTTACGTGAAGGCCCAGTCCAAGTATGTCGAAGGCTGGCCCATGACGGTCGAAGCAATCTTCCTCCCGAAGGATTTCTACTCTCCGTATTCTTTGAGCAACCCGTCCCGCTTCAACAGCTGGCGTAAGGACGAAGCCTACCTGAACGGTGGTTCTCTCCGTTACACCCCGAACATGGCCGGCCTTAACTTCAAGTTGGAACCGACCTTCAACCGTGGCTACTTCGACTTGCAGTACGGTTTGCATCGCCAGATCGAAGACGGTCAGGATGTCATTTTCTTCAACTACCGCTTGAACGGTCGTAACATGTGGGAATCCACGAACTCCTGGACCAAGCACAAGCCTCTGTTCGTGGCTGACTCCGGTAACGCCGATGGCGCTGCTTACGTGGCCCGTACCGGTACCATGGTTGGTTCCGACAGGGGTATCAAGCAGTATCGCCAGCAGGGCGGTCTCTATGGTGGAACCTGGGAACTCTGGGAATCCTTCGTTGCCTACGAAAGCACCGAACAGATCGAAAAGGGTGAAGTTCCGTCTCACACCAAGTGGTCTTCTTACCTCTCCTTCATGGGTGGCTACGATATCGGTGGCTGGTTCGGTACCGACCGCACGATCATGATGACGGGCTACGCCGCAATCTCCGGTCTCTCTACGACGATCGCCCCGATTGCTTACAGCGAATCCCAGAAGGACATGCTCATGTGGAGCTTCTATGGTCAGTTTGAACCGTCTGTCGCTGTGACCCCGACCTTCCACATGGTGGGTGTTCTCGGTCTTGAAACCTTCCGCGCCGAAAACGCTTATACGGCCAAGGAAGTATCCCCGAACATTCCCAAGACCTCTAGTCTGATCAACAGCTTTACTTCTCTGTACTACGAAAAGGCCCCGATCAACTACCTCGAAACCGCAATCGGTATCGGCTTTGACTGGGACTTCGCCGATCGCGCTGGTCTGCACGTTCGCTATAAGTGGATGACTCATTCCGACGAAGCGATTTCGGTTAATGACTGGCATTCCCACTACATTTCTGCCGAAGCTAAGGCTTGGTTCTAATAGGGGGTGCAGAACATGAAAAAGATTATGAATATGAAAAAGACTTTTGCCGCCATTCTTGCCGCCTCCATGGCCGCTTCTGCAGCTACGGCTGTAGAAAATCAGGAATTGCTCGAGAGCAAGGTAGATTCCATCAACGCCAAGCGCGGTCTTGAAATCACCGGTGCCATTCGCGCGGTTGCCCAGTCGTCCAGGTTCGAAACCGACAACGACTATTCGGGCCTTAACCACATGCCGAATGTCGAAAAAGACGAATTCGTGACTGCTGACATCAACTTCGGTTTCCGCCCCTGGGAAAACGTGCGTGCAAACGCAATGGTCCGCCTGGGCGCCGGCATGCAGGAATACTTCGCTTCTGCCGCAAAGACCGTCTCGGTCGCATGGCTCAATGTCGAAGGCAATCTGGATGATTCCTTCTACTGGGTCGTCGGTGATTTCCGCCAGCAGTACTCTCCGCTGACGTTGTTCTTGCCGAGCCTCGATATCATGTACGAACCGCAGATCTTTGCCCGCAAGCGTTACATGGCCGAACACGAACAGATGATCGAAGGCAACCAGCGTAACCTGCAGGGTGTCAACCTCCAGTTCCGTAAGGATCTCGGTTCTGCCCTTGGTCAGGTCCGTGCCGAAGGTTTGTTCGCCCGTATCAACCGTACCGCGGTCTTGGACCTCGGCGGTGCCGAAGGCAACATCATGCCTAACGAACAAGTTTGGGGCGCCTCTCAGGCTGCCAACATGGACAAGTTCCTCTTGGCCGGTAATTTCGAACTCCTGCCTGTCGATCGCAATGTCTACGTGGGTGTGACTCCCATGTACATCTTCGATAACGAAGACAGCTATTCCTACACTTACCGTCATCCGAAAAATAACTACACGAACCCGTATGAACGCGAACCGATCAACCCCTACGAACTCAACCCGCAGAAGACTTTGGTCGTGAGCGGTCGCTTGGGTGCCGACGTGGCATCGCTTATCGGGAACAACAACCTGATTCTCGATGTGACTGGCGAATTCGCGATGTCCAACGACAAGGTCTATACGGCCGACTCTTCTTACGCTCTCCAGTATGACGAAATGGGTAACCTGGTCGGTCTCGCCTTGGACGAAGACGAACAGCCTTATGTCGCTCTCGACAGCTTCCATACCGAAGACCTGAGCGGTACGGCTCTCTTGGTCAATGCGAACGTGGGCTACAAGAACGAAACCTTCGGTGCCCGCCTTGGTGTCGACTTCGTGATGAACGACAGCAACTGGTTCAACAACCTCGCTCAGTCTCCGCGATTCTTTGCCCAGCGCATCCAGAACTCCGATAAGGACGGTCAGACGGTCAAGTTCGGCGTGAACTCTCCGCTGTATTCTTCCTTTGACGCTCTCTACAATTTCGACCCGAAGTTCAGCCCGGTGGCAACGACTCTCGGTACCGACGATAACGCATTTGCCGGTTCCGATGTCGAAAGCTACAGCATTGCTAACTACAACAAGAATTCCTGGACGACCAACGTCTTCACGCGTAACCAGCTCGCTCTGATGGAAACGCTCTATGACCCGGCTCTCCAGCTTGCCTTGCCCAACGGCCTTGCTACTCCGAACCGCATGGGTGCCCGTGCTACCTTGACCGGCAATTTCAAGGACTTTGCCGAAGTCCAGGGTATGTTCAGCATGTTCAACCAGGTCAAGGGAAATACGATTGTAAATGACGACCACATGGGTAACGTTATGACGTTCAGCTACAAGGCTGCAAGCTACATGGAATTCGGTGGTGGCGCCAAGGTCGACATCTTCAAGATGATCGGTTTCACGAAGCCGCTTGAAATCTCCGGTTCTTACAAGCATTCCGAACGTTCCTTGGAAACCGATTTCATGGCAGCGGTTGGCGCAGCTGAGCTGAAGTCCGAAGTAAAGTCCGACTTCATCAACGGCGGCCTCTACGTGCAGTACCTGCCGCGCCTCGGCGTGAATCTCGGCGTGCAGATGATCAATACGGAATTCACGAATACGTCTAATGCGATTACGCAGAACGCTCCCTTGCTGAAGGGTACGCAGATGCAGTGGATGGTCGGCCTCGACTACAACATTGCTCCTAGCGCATGGCTCGCCGTGAACTTCGGCATGATCAATGTCGAAAACGAATACAATACCGGCCTCCTTGTCGCTGGCGCCGATGGCGGCTCCCCGAACCTGCCGGATTATTACGATGTAAAGAAGGATGCGACTGGAAAGTTCAAGCATGAATTCTCGCAGATGCTCCTTGAAGCCTCCATTAACGTGGAATTTTAATGGGAGGGTGTAAGTATGATGTTCAATAAGAAAATTTCCGCTTTCGGTCTTACTTCCGCAATCCTCTTCTCTGCCGCGACGGCTTTTGCCGAAGGCGAGAGCGTGGAAGCCCAGCAGACTTCTTTGCTGCAGAAGCTTGACTCTCTGAACGCCGCAGTTTTGGGACTTAAACTCAACGGAAACATCAAGGCTGGTGGCCTTACCTCGATGGCCAAGTCCGACCAGTTCAGCGATGATTCTCCGACTCAGGAAAACCAGGCTTATACAGACGCTAACCTGGTGCTCACGGCACGTCCGAGCTCTGAAACCCAGATCCACTTGGAACTCCGCCTGCACAAGGATTGGCAGAACGCTTTTGACGAAAACAACAATCCGGTGATTGGCCACTGGTTCAGTTACGATGGCTCTATCTTGAACAAGCACCTGGATTTCAACCTGGGTTACATGCGCGTAGGCTTTACTCCCTATACCTTGTACACTCCGCAGCAGAAACTGCTCCAGGAACCCGAAATCTTTGCCCAGAAGCGTGTCGAAGCTTTGGCCATGCGTAACCTCGATACCACGAGCAATCGCCTGATGCAGGGCTTGAACGCCGACTTCCATAGCGGCAATGTCGGCCCCTTCAGCGACATTCATGCTCAGGCAACGGGCGCCCGTATGCGCAACACTGCCAAGAAATATGACCAGGTGTTCTTCGACTTCGATTTCTCTGACCGTTACTTCTATGGTCTGCGTCTCGGTGCCGATGCCTTTGGCGCTCACTTGGGCGTGAACTACACCGACGTGTTCGACCGCGAAAAGAGCCGTCGCTCTCGCGCCATCGACAAGTCCGATACCGTGTACTACGAAGACAACGCAGTGGTTTCTGCTGAAATCGGTTTCGATTCCAAGGAACTGCTCTCGAATCTTCCGGTTTCCTTCGGCTTGAACGGCGAACTTGCCATGAGCTGGTGGAGTGTTGACCGCGACTACGTCAGGGACTACAAGCAACAGGAATACGCTCTTACTGAATACAACAGCAAGACGGACCCGGCTATCACGAACCCGATGGATACGTCCTTCATCTACATCAAGGTTTCCGAAAGCACCAGGCAGGAAGAAGTCCATGAAGAAGAAATTGTCAAGGACGACGGAATGGCCTTCTATGTGGAACCGTTCGTGAACTTGGATGTTGCAGGTATCGAAGGTACTATCAAGGTGATGTACTTGCAGAACGATGAAAAGTTCTGGAGCGAAATGGCTTCTAGCCCGGTGTACCGTGGCGGTACGACAGTGCTGAACGCTAACGCCCTGTTCAAGGATGCCAACTACACTAGCTTGGTTGACGAATTCGGCATGGCCAGCCTTGAAAACATGTACTTGGCCGTGTACAATTCCAATCCGCTCAACGCAACGAACCTCATGACGTCTTATTCCAAGAACGCCTTGACCGACGATGCGGAATCCAACAACATGTACTCTCGCCTGTATAACAACTACAAGAACGCTCACTTCTATCGCAACGGCTACAATGCCGATGTCCTGAAGCGTCTCGAACTTTCCGAACAGAACAAGGCCTTGTTCCTGATGGATCCGGCAAACGACATGTCCCTGCCCATGGGTGTTGCTACTCCCAACCGCAAGGGCCTGAATGTCAATGTCGACCTCAACTGGAACAGTGCTGTTGAACTGAATGCAATCTTCGGCATGATTTCGACGGTTGCTTCCGATGTTGAAGAAGTCAAGTACACGCGCTATGGCGCAGGCCTCGGCGTGGACGTCGGCCGCATTGCCGGTCTCGATCGCAAGATCAAGGTCCAGGGCTCCTACGACCACAGCGAAGAAGACAAGGCCTTCCAGCGTAAGAGCGACCGCATCATGGCCGGCTTGAACGTGGATGTCGTCGGTCCTCTCGCTCTCTTGGCTGGCTACCAGATGTCTACCCGCGAATTCGGCATCGCTTATCCGGTGTCCGGCTCCGCCTTGATCAACAAGGCCGAAGAATCCTTGCTCCTGGCTGGTCCTCGAGTCAAGATCGCTCCGAACTCCTACCTTTCTGTCCAGTACGGCTTGCTGACGGACAAGGTGACGTTCCAGACTATCGACCTTGCTACTGGCGCTCCTGCTAATCAAGAACTTTCTATCGACAAGAACGTTATCATCGCCGACGTGACGGTGAACTTCTAAGAGGTGTGCAATGAAAAATTTTAAGCTTTTATTCTCTGCTGCGGTTGCCTCTGCTCTTATCGGCTGCTCCTCTATGGATGTGGACGACGAAGAGGCCTTGGCTGGAAACTTCCCCGCAGATTTCAGCGATGCTGCTTACATTCAGCTGCACCCTGAATTGGTCCGTGTCCAGATCAAGGATTTTGTGGCCAGCTACAATGCGAAGCTGAGCGATGCCGCCAAGGCAAATGGCACTCAGGCTGTTTTCGATTCTACGAAGGAAGCTGACATTGCCAAGTATGCCGCAAATACGGAAATGCTCCACACTATCATGACCACAACCCAGCTTGCCGGCTTTACCGAAGCTGACTGGGAAAAGGACTGGGCCGGTGGCACGAAGGATTCCATTTTCGCAAGCGAAACGAGAAGGGATACCTTGGCTCTTGCCATTGACGACTCTACCGACGCCGATGCGCCTACTACGACTATTGTCAACTTTGGTGCAAAGAAAGGCGCTGTGACGGGTAAGATCGATTATGCGGAAGACGGCGTGACCATTACGGCTGTTCATGGTTACAAGAAATGCGACAAGACCGCATGTTCCGACACTGTGGATATCGTAATCACCGAAAAGATGTCTTTCAATAAGAAGGGTACCAAGGCTGAAACGGACACCCTGAAGATGGACACCATTCCGGTGCCGACTGAAGGTGCAATCTCTGCTGCACACATGAAGGTTTTGAACCAGTTGAACTTCTATGGTGTTGACGACGACTTGACGATGCTGCAGAGCGTTGCCATCGATACGTTCGCCATTTCTTACCAGTACGTCATGTTCGGTAAGGCTCATGGCTGGGCTTATCGCCCCTGTACCGAGGCTGAAAAGGCAAATCCGGTGAAGACCGAGGTTTATCCGGCAACCAAGCTTTACTGCGACGACAACGGTCAGATCCGTGAAATTAACTAGGGCGAGGTGAAATTATGAACATTAAATCGATTCTTTTGACTTTTGCTCTTGGAGCTGCGGTTACTGCCCAGGCTGCCGCCGACAAGGTGGTTGGATTCTATCCTTACTGGAGCCAGTATTCTCAGTTCTATCCGAAGGATATCCGCTATAACTTTGTGACCGACATTCATTATGTCGGCCTCGCTGCCGGTGAAGACGGCTCGGTCGCCTTTGCGGACGAAAACGATGCCGAAAACTTCAAGACGCTCGTGCAGATGTCCAAGGACAATAACGTGAAGTTGATCGTCTCCGTGGGCGGTATCGAAAACGAAGGCAACCTGAAGGCAATCGCTTCTTCCGAAGAACTCCTGCCGACTTTCGTTTCGAATGTCTCTAGCTGGCTTTCTGCAAATGGCGGCGACGGCGTCGAAGTCGACTGGCAGAACCTCACGGCTGAAGATGCCGAAGATTATGCCAAGTTGCTGAACGCCTTGGTCGATGGCCTTTCGGGCGCTCCGGTGACCGCCGTGATTTATCCGGCTGCCGGCATGGATGCCTACAAGGCTGACGCTCTGAACCGCCTCGCTTACGTGGACGTGTTCATGGCCGACCAGATGACCGAAGACAATTCTTCCGTGGTTCCGAACCAGAGTGCCACCTCTGTCGAAGAAACCCTGAACGCAGTGAAGGGCGCCGGCGTGAACGGTGACTTGCTCGTGCCGGTGATCTTCCTTTACGGCAAGACCTGGAGCGGTGCCAAGGGCCTCGGAACTTCTCACCAGGGTACGGGTAGCGGTAACGAAGGTTACGTGTCCTACGCCGAACTCATGGGCAAGTTTGATTCTCCGGAATACAAGGTGACCTTCGATGCCTCTTCCAAGTCCGAAGTGGCTGTGAGCGACGCAGAAACCATCGTGTTCATGGGCATTCCTTCTGTGAAGGCTGTTGCCGAACAGGTTAAGAGCGAAGGCATGGCCGGCGTTGCGGTTTACGACCTCTCGCAAGACCATCACGAACCGATTGTCTCGCTCCTCGTGACCATCGGCTTGCAGCTTCGCCCCGAAGTCAACTACAAGCCCAAGAAGAAGTAATCTTTAACTTGAGTTAATTAATGGCCCCGCAGTAATGCGGGGTCTTTTATTTATGTAATCGCAGGTCTGCGTCCTTCTTGTCAACATGCGGTTCTTGCCCTATATGGCCCATGCTACGCCGCTTTCCCGGCGCGTCGCTTCCATCCCACCCCTTGCGCAAACCGCCTGCATTCGCCTGCAATAATCGCTGGCTGACGTGGGCCGTAATAGGGTTGTCGGCAATATACGCTTGGACAACGCACGCTGGGGGGGGGGGGCGCTGGGACGGTGTACATGCATTGTATTACGTTGCAATAGGGTGCGCACAAACGAATGCGTAAAAAAACACAGGCTAATTGTTTAGCCTGTGTTTAAAATGGATTGCGCTTTAGTTCGCGGGAACCGGATTATTCAGCCTTGTTCCACTTGACGTTCAGCTGCTTGATGTCCTGGGTAATCACGATCAGATAGGAACCGGTCGGGATATTGGCGAGAGACATCGTTGCGTTGTTGCGCATGGTCTTGGAGAGAACCTTCTGGCCCGTCACCGAGAACACGTCCACGTTGATGTCGCCAGCATCGCGAGAGCCTACGCTCAGCATGGATTTGGCGATAGTGGCGTGCAGAGGCAGAGTCATCTTCGTCTTGATGATGCCAACGCCCGTATCCGGCGGAACGACGACCGGTTCAGAAGCGTAGTATTCATCCTTGTTGACGGCCTGAGTGCTGTCGCCCACGATCACCGTAATGCTCTGGTGGAGTTCCAGGTAGTTGTCTGCTTCCGGAGAGTTGGCGGTAATGCGCACGATCGCGTTCTGGTTGCCGGCGGTAAGGCCGTTGCCACTCTTGGTCACGTAAGGAGAAGATTCCTTGCCGTTGAAGGTGTAGGTGACCTTGGTATGGTACATCGTGGTGTCCGGGACCAACTTGGGAGCGCTTGCGCCGAAAGCGAGCGTGGTGTTCTTGAAGTTGTTGGTCATCTTGTTCGGAGCCTTGGTGAAGGTCACCGTGATGGTGTCGTTCAGAGCGCCGAAGCCGGTAGCTGCCGGAGCGGTACCGACGATCTTTGCAGTGCCAAAGCCCTTGAATTCATACATGGTCACCTGCTTGCCGCTCTGCGTGTTAGAGCAGTAGTCCGAAACGCAGGAGGCTTTTTTGACTTCAACAATTTCGGGATTGAGCGATGTAACAGTAAAGGTAGAACCTTCAAGTGTCTTGGTATCGGTGGTCAAGATCCATTCTTTCTTCTTGCTGGATTTGTCCTTGTCGGAGTAAGCAACAGTACGGTTGACGCTGCAGGTTCCGCTGTAGTTGCAAGACAGATCCTGGAAGTTCGGGATGGTCTGCTTGGGAATTGCAGTGACCTGTACCACAGACTGAGAGCCGTCGTTAGCGGTCATGATGACGTAACCTGCGCTCTTGACGTCGCCAGTAGAGGTTACGACGCCTTCGTTGCTGGAGGTGTAGGTACAACCGGACTTGAATGCGCTTGCAACGCTAGTTTCAGATTCCTTAACCGTAGTGGCGTTAAAGGCGCAGGAACCGGTCTTCAGGGTTTTTGCAAGCATGCTAGCCCAATCGCGCTTGTGCTTTGCGAGGTACGGCTGAACCAACTTACCGGATGCACTGTAGCTTGCGCTGTTGAGCTTGCCGACAGTGTTCAAATCTCCGTCTGAGCCTCCATCGAATATGGCTGAAGTTTCTTGCTTGCCATCGGTTGCGTATTGGCTACCGACAGCGCGCAGACTCCAGTTACAGTTACTGATGTTGTTCTGGTCCATGAAGCTCATCCATTCCTGGGTGCTGCCGCTGCTCGGGCTGCCAGCACCGTCGGCATTGGTGGTGCCCCATTCGGTAATGAACACGGCGTTACCGGAGCTCTTGGCCTGGGTAGCGCGTCCACCGTAGGTTCCGACACCATGGGTGCCTGCATAGAAGTGGAGCACGTAGCCCACGTTCGTGCCGCTGACGCCACCGTACTGGGTCATCTGAGACCAGCTCGGCGTACCTACGAGCACCAAGTTTTGGGTATAGTCGCGAATACCGGGGATAACGGCATTGGCATAGCTCTGGATCTGGTTCCAGCCCTGGTTCACGGGTTCGTTAAAGATTTCGTAAATGACGTTAGGAACGTCTTTGTACTTTTCCGCCATCTTCTTGAAGAAATCCTTGGCGATGCTTTGTTCGCTGTCGGCGCGGTGGCTGTGCCAGTCGAGAATGATGTAGATGTCGTTTTCGATAGCGGCTTCCACCATTTGGTCGATCGTGGTCATGTATCCTTCGGGTGCGCCCGCATAGGAATAACTCTTGTCGAGGGCATTGCTAGTACCGCCATTGCTGTCGTAATAGTTAATACCCATGGCGAAACGGAAAACGTCCATGGGCAGGTTTTCGGCTGCCCAGCTAATGACGTTCTTGTTGTAGTAGGGTATACCTGTAGCGTCGGACCAGAAAAGGCTCATGCCGCGGATCACGGCTTCTTCGTTGTTCTTGGCGCCAATGATTTTACCACCACTGGTGTGAAGTGCTCCGTAGTAGCTTACGGGGCCAATTCGTTTTGGGGTTGCATTTGCTGCAGCGGCCATTGCAGGAATGGCTGCGAAGGCGAGCAGGCAGGGGAGTAATTTTGTAGCTTTCATGAGTTTTCCCTTATAGATTCCCATACTTTTTCCCATCGATGTTAAAGATACCTTAATTATGGAGAAATTGGGGCTAGTAACCCTTAAAATAATGTTTACCTGCGAATACGGAGACTTTTTTGGACGCCTTCGCCCTTGATTTGGGCGATGTAGTTGCCCTTGGCGTGAACTAGCTGGTCAATGGCCAGGGAACCGGACTTCTGGAGGCCCGTCGAGGCGATTTTGTTGCCGTTCATGTCGAAGATTTCGAGCTTGGCGTTGCTCGGCATGTTGCTGAAAACGATGTTTTTGCCCTGAATTTGGGCATTTTGGGCGTTTACGGCACGTTTGGGGCTAATGGCGTCGAAATTCCCGTTCGTAAGGCGGGTGATCACCTGACCCTGGGCATCCAGGAGTTCGAGGGCGTAAATGGTGATGGCGCCGAAGCCGCCCTTGCTCATTTTGGGCTCGAATTTGAGTCCGCGGACAGCCTTCATGACCATGTCGCGGTCATTTCCGCCGCCGCTCACCCAAGAAGGCGTTACAAACTTGTCTTGCAGGTAGTCTTCGTAACTGGATCCGAAATCGTTTTCGGTGACCCCGATATTCACGGTCGTGCCTTCGGCTGCCGGATGCAAGAAGAATCCGGGCTCGCCCCCTTCGTTGTTGTCAAGGATGGTCTGCTGGTCTAGAATGGCCAAGCGGATAACGCCCTGGCTCGTGTAGGTGAGCCTGATGGCGGCGAGGTCGGAAAGGTCGTAGTAACCGTCTTGCTTGTCGAAAGAAAGGGCTACCCCTGCAAACGGGTAAATCAAGTCGACGCCTGCTTCGTAGGTGGGTTCGGAGGCGATTCGCATTTCGGCGCTCACGATGTATCGGCCGTCGGCCATCTGGTAAACGCCCGAGCTGCCGGAATCAGGAACCATGACCGTGACGCCGTACTTGTCGGCGTAGGTGCCCCAGTTTTCGTAGCCCCATACGGCAGCGCCGGAATTGACCGGCATCAAGGTGGCGTTCGGGGCGGCCGGCATGCGGGTCTTGGTCTGGGTGTACTTGGTAAGTCCTGTCATGTCGTAAAGGTTGGGCATGTTGCCACTCATGGAGAGCATGTACAGAATGTTGAGCGTGGCGGGGTAGTACTTTTCGCCCTTGTAGGCACCGGCCTTCTTGGCGCCTTCGGAGTTTGCAAGAACCGTGTAGACCGATTCCAGGTAATTCTTGGGATCGTCTGCAGAACCCATGGCAAGTCCGAGTCCGCCGACATAGGTAGAGGTGGTGAAGAAGGCGTAGGGGCAGCTTGTGCCGTCAAGAGAGTAGCCCGGCCAAATCATATTGGCGTCGCCGTAGGTCGACTTTTCGAGCCACGGGACAATCTTGTCGTTCACCTGCTTTGCTTCCTTGATTCCGTACCAGTTGTAGGCCATGGCCATGCGCCAGGGAGTACGTGCGGCGTCATCGAAGAATCCGCCCTTGCCACCCGAAACGGCGGCTCCCGTATTGTCGGCGGCCTTGTGGTTGGTCCAATCGCACCAGTCGGGCATGAGGCCCGAAGTGGCGTTCTGGCACTGCGAAAGATGCTTGAGGTTTGTGCTGACGGCGGTTTCCCAGAAGGAATCTCCGGTGACGTCGGCAAAGAGCTTGAATGCGGCGGGAATCACGTAGCTGGGGTTCAAGGCCGGGTTCCAGTTGCTACCGGCCTTGACGCGGCCGTCGCTTTCCATGTCCTTGGATTTCATCCAGCTGATAAGAGTCTTGGCGTCGTTCAGGTAGGTGGCGTTGTTCCACTGCTTGGAGGCCATGATCAAGGCGAAGGCGGCGTCGATGTCTGCGTCAGAAGCAGAGCCGTTGTCGGCATTTCCGCTCTTATTGTTCACGTGCCAGTTCATGCCTGCGGCAGAGCCGCCGGCGTACTTTTTCCAGTAGGCCCACAGCTTGTCAAATTCGCTTTGGTGGTCAGCCTGGGTGCTCGACATGTAGACCATGATCATCATGCCATAGGCAATGCCTTCGGACACCGACATTTCGGTACTGTCGTTGGGGCTGATGATTCGTGCGGTTCCGTTGCCCATGTCTTCGTACCAGGCGCTTTTCCAGTCATTGAAATGAGTCTGGATGACGCTCGGGTCGACATACGTTGCGGTATTGCCGTACTTATATGTCATTTGTTGGGGGAAGGGGTATTGCGGTGCTGCGAAAGCCTGCGTTGCAAAGAGCGTGGCGATAGATGCTGCAGCTAGCACATTATATAGAGATTTTTTAGGCATAGCGATAAAATTAAATTATTTTCCTTTTTTATCACTTTTATGAAAGAAATAAAAAAGTTGAGCATGTATCAAGTGTGATGTAGCTAACATTCGGAATTTGAGCGAATTTAGGGGTTTCTTGTAAATTTTTGTAGACCTGTTTGCGTTTTTCGTTAAAATTTGGCGTTTATTGCAAACCCGTTTGACAAAAGCCGTAAAATGAGAAAAAATCTTTGACAAGGGGCCGAAAAAAAAGATATATTAAGGGGCAAACCGCTCATTTTGAGCTATCACATCAAAAAAAGAGAGAGAATTATGAACAAGAAAATTCTTACTGCTTCTGCCTTCCTGGCTGCAGCTTCGATGTCTTTCGGCTTCGAAACCTGGATGGGTGACGGCATGGTCTACCAGATCAACACTGAACTCGACGCTGGTGGCGAAAAGTCCGGTTACTGGTTCAACTATGGTGACGACGCCGATGGTGGTGCTTCCACTGTTACTTGGCCGGTTGATAAGGGTACCGAATGGTCTGCTGACGCACTCGACCCGATCATCGACTACTGCGGCGGTGTTTGCGGTACCTTCAAGTTGAGCAAGGGTACTTTGACTTATGACCCGTTCGTTGGTATCGGCTTTAACGTTGCTGGTAGCGAAGACGCTGATTCTGAAGTGATGGTCGCTGCTGACGCTACCGCTATGGGCGGTGTTTGCATCGCTTACTCCGTTGACGTGGGCGCAAGCCTCGAAATGGGTCTCGGCGACGCTGAAGACAAGGCTCTCGGCTACGACAACCCGTTTGTGACTCTCGCCAAGTCTACTGCTGGTACCGTGAAGGAATTCGCATGGTCCGGCTTCAAGCAGGCTGGCTGGGGCGACGGCAAGATTACCGGTGACGAAGCTGCTACTAAGCTCGTTGCTCTGAAGTTCAAGATCCAGGCTAAGGATGGTACTACTGGTAGCTTCAACATCATGTCCATCGGTGCTAACGGTGGTGGATGCGCTGTTACTCAGGCTGCTATCGGTGCCAAGGCTATCGCTGGCTCTCTCAAGGCTCAGCTCTCTGGCCGTACCCTCTCCTTCGGCAAGTCTGTTGCCAAGGCTGAAATCGTGAACCTCCAGGGCCAGGTCGTGATGGCTGCTTCCTCCGTGAAGACCATGGACCTCTCCAAGCTCCAGGCTGGTGTCTACATGGTTCGCGCTATGGGTCTCTCTCAGCAGATCATGCTGAAGTAATCTTACTTCGGTAAAATCTTAAGAAAAGGTCGCGCTTCGCGCGGCCTTTTCTAATTTTATACAGGGTAAAATGCAAATAAACAAAAAAAACTTTAGCTCAGTGAAAATAAAGAGATATATTAGATAACAAAGTGTCTGTTTGGAACAAATACAGACAAAGGGGAATTATGAACAAGAAAATCCTTACTGCATCTGCCTTTCTGGCTGCAGCTTCGATGTCGTTTGGCTTCGAAACTTGGGTTGGTGACGCCATGGTCTACCAGATTAACACTGAACTCGACGCTGGTGGCGAAAAGTCCGGTTACTGGTTCAACTATGGTGACGACGCCGATGGTGGTGCTTCTACTATTACTTGGCCGGTTCCGAAGGGCACTGAATGGTCTGCTGACGCACTCGACCCGATCATCGACCATTGCGGCGGTGTTTGCGGTACCTTCAAGTTGAGCAAGGGTACCTTGACTTATGACCCGTTCGTTGGAGTTGGCTTTAACATTGCCGGTAGCGAAGACGCTGATTCTGACGTTATGGTTGCTGCTGACGCTACCGCTATGGGCGGTGTCTGCATCGCTTACTCTGTTGACGTGGGCGCAAGCCTCGAAATGGGTCTCGGCGACGCTGAAGACAAGGCTCTCGGCTACGACAACCCGTTTGTGACTCTCACCAAGTCTACTGCTGGTACCGTGAAGGATTTCACTTGGGCCAACTTCAAGCAGGCTGGCTGGGGCGACGGCAAGATTACCGGTGACGAAGCTGCTGCTAAGCTCGTTGCCCTAAAGTTCAAGATCCAGGCTAAGGATGGTACCACTGGTTACTTCAACGTTATGACCATCGGAGCTAGCGGTGGTTGCGGGGTATGTTGTGGGGTCGGTGACAAGGCTATCGCTGGCTCTCTCAAGGCTCAGCTCTCTGGCCGTACCCTTTCCTTCGGCAAGTCTGTTGCCAAGGCTGAAATCGTGAACCTCCAGGGCCAGGTCGTGATGGCTGCTTCCTCCGTGAAGACCATGGACCTCTCCAAGCTCCAGGCTGGTGTCTACATGGTTCGCGCTATGGGTCTCTCTCAGCAGATCATGCTGAAGTAATCTTACTTCGGTAAAATCTTAAGAAAAGGTCGCGCATAGCGCGGCCTTTTCTAATTGTATACGAAATTGTGATTTAGACCATACCTATTATAATTTTTGAGGGTTATTTTTCCGTATAGGGGGAATAAAATATATATTTAACTCAAAACTGTAAATGAGGCTATTATGCAGATTAAAAAACTTTTAGCTCCGATGTTTGCCCCTCTGGTTTTAAGTGCGGCATTTGGTTTAATGGCTTGTGGCGATGATTCGTCGGCAGCTCCTGCTAATCCGGTTGTAGATCCTTCGACCGACCCTTCTTTGATTCCGACAGACCCCTCCACGAATCCGTCTGTGAACCCGACGGATTCCAGCACGAATCCGACTGTGACTCCGACCGATCCGACGCCGACGCCGGTGGTTGTTGATCCGACGGCTCCGTGGACTCCGACGGTGGCTCTTGCCTCTACCGCCAATACGGCTTATCCGGCAACGGTTTACCAGGCTTGGAAGCCTTTCCACTTTGTCACGTTTGAAGAAGAATCTGTTTATTATGCTGACATTGCCCAAGATTATGCAGACATTTTCTTCCCGGAATTTCTGCCTGCGGGTCGTGTCATTTGGTCTTCCCAGACTACGGGCTATTACGCCAAGCAATGCCAAGACAAGAACTCTACTGTTCCTGGCATGAAGGCCCGTGGTTGCACGGTGTCTGAAGGCACGGGTTACGGCATGCTGTTGACCTATTTCAATGGTGATGAGGACGCGTTCATTCGCTTGTGGAATTACTCCAGGGCTTATCGTGCGTACAATTCTACATCGACAGTTCCGGTTTATTTGACTCCGTGGATTACGTTCAGTTTCCACTATAATGAAATTGACAATTCCAGTGCTACGGATGCCGACTTGGATATCGCGACTTCGTTGGTGTTGATGTACTACAAGACCCAGAACCAGGCATACCTTGCTGACGCCTTGAATATCATTGGCGCCATTTGGGACCACGAAGTCAATAAGACAACCCTGTTGCTTTACTCTGGCGATACGGATGTCTGGAACGGTGGTAACGGCAAGGAAGTTGTTTACAACCCGAGCTATTTCTCTCCGGTGGCCCTCCGCTTGTTTGCCATGGTGGACCTGAACCACAACTGGGCTGGTGTGCTTGATGCTATGTATGCTTACATGGCTAAGATTCAGACGGCTGGTACCGGCGTGTTCCCCGATTGGAGTAATGACGCTGGTGTTGCGGCTATTCCGAATAACGGTTCTGCTGACAATACTTACTGGACCTTCAATAAGGAATCCGTGCGTATCCCGTGGCGTATCGCATGGGACTACTACTGGTTCCAGGATCCGAGAGCGCTCGCTATCTTGAATACCTTGAATGCGTTCATTGTGGCCAAGTCCGCTGGCGATCCGTCTAGCACAGCTCTTGCAACGAACTACTCTTGGGATCCGGCTAAGAAGGATATTACCACTGCGACTGTTCCGTCACACTGGCTTTCGGCATGGTGCGCAACGGGTCTTGGTACCAACCCGACTTGGCTTGAATCTTGCACGGCCTTGGTCAATGCAAAGGTTCCGTCCAATAGCGGTAGCAGCTACTTTACCGATATTCTGCTTGGAATGTATAGCGCCTTGCTGAACGGTGCTTTTGTAAGACCGTTCTAATATAAAAGCTCGGGGCGAATACGAAATTGCATTAGCGTAAATAAGCGCCCCTCGCCGGTATAAGAAACCCTAGACTGAAACGTCTAGGGTTTCTTTTATACCGCGCAAAACTTGCTCGCGACTCTTGGCTTTTTATATATGGACTCTGCTTTCGCAGAGTCATATTTGACGCCTCGGTCATGTGCAAGTGAACTTGCCCGCAACTCTCGGCTTTTTATATATTGTACGCGTATGGAAAACGATTCTTTGAATGTGGAAAATGTGGTGGCGGATTCGGTGCAGTCTGCTGGCGCTAGCGATAGTGTTGTCGCGGCGCCGGAGATCGAAATGCCGACGCCGGAACAGCTCGGGATTTCGATTTCCGCGGGGCCGCAAGGTGGAATGCCCGCGGTGACCGTGGGCGACACGTTTGAATTCCCGGTGACGGTTTCTTGGGGCGTGCAAGGGAGTGCGCTTTTGGTGGTGCCGACGGGCACGGCGAATGCGAAGGGCCTGACTCAGGTGGGCATGTCGCAGGAATCGGCGCGCTCTGTGAAAGACGGCAAGGAAGTGGCCTCGATTACGTTTACCTACAAGATTTTGGCTGCCGATACGGGCAACTTGCATATTCCGGCGATGCGGTTCGAGATTCCGACGCAAATGGGGCAACCGCTCGATTTGCGGAGCGAAAGCGTGGATGTGCGCGTGAATGAACCGTTTAACCCGCTTCCGCTTGCCGTTGGGCTTATTGTGGCCGTTTGCGTGCTTTTGGCGGGCCTGTGGCGCGTGAAACGCCGTGCTGCCGTGCGAGAGGCTGCCGCGGCTAAAAACGCTGCAGAAGATGCCTTGCGTGAACGCATGATGGTTCTCAAGCAGCGCGTGAATACGGCAGATAGCCGCGAATGGCTCCTGGAGCTCGAAAGCATTTGCAAGGAATACGTGGCGGGAAAATTCGGAATGGCCGCCTCCGCGGTCAACCTCGACAACCTTGTGAAAGATGGAAAGCTCGAAGGCTGGGAATCGCTTGTAGAAGAATTCGCGCACGCCCGCTACGGTGGAGGCAAGCGCGATGGTTTTGAAAACAAGGAAACCTGGAAAGGTGCCATGACCCTTATGGGAATTTCTGAAGAAGACTAATCGGTTGTATTCATGAAAATTATTCGCGTTACAAAAGAAAGCGAACGGGCTGGTGCTTACTATGTGCGCATGGCTGCGATGATGCGTAAGTACCAGATTCCTCTTGATGCTGAAATCGATGCGCATGATGGCGAGAGCTGTCATTACATTTTGGCGCTGGACGATATTTACCCGGTGGCCACTTGCCGCTGGTTTGAAGTTCGCGATGGCGTTGCCGAAATTGGGCGCGTCGTGGTGCTGCCGGAATATCGTGGCAAACATTTAGGCCAGGCCGTTGTTGCTGAGGCTGAAAAGTGGATGCGCGAAGTTGGCGTCAAGAAAGTCGAAATTTCGAGTCGCGTGAATGTCGCAGATTTCTATGAAAAAATGGGCTACCGCTTCAACGAAAGCGGTAAAGCCCATCATGACACGTTTGAGTGCGTGTTTATGGAAAAAGTTCTTTGAACCTAGTGGATATCCATCTTCGAGAATAGATTCAGCACGGCAACGCCTGAAATAATCAGGACGAGTCCGATAATGGCGCCCAAATCCGGCATCTGCTTGAAAAAGAAGATGCCGCTTATTGTAATGAGGGCGATGCCGAGTGCCGACCAGGTGGCATATGCGATGCCGATGGGGATGGTGCGCAGACAAAGACTCAGCAGGTAGAGTGATGCCACGTAGCAGGCCAGCGAGGCAATGGAAGGGACGAGTTTGGTGAACTGCTCCGACATCTTGAGGAGCGTGGTGCCGGCCGCCTCCGCGATAATGGCGAGAATAAGGAATATGTAGTTGAGCATAGGGAGAATATACAAATTAATTTTTGGAATATGAATTGGTTCGGGTGAAATTGCTGATTTTGCAGGGGTTGTGTCTTTTTTGTATGCGGAAAAATCTATTTTTTTGAAACGATGAAACTTGCTTGTGTTATAGCCTTTTTGCTTTTGACCGGTTGTGCGTGCAACGATCCGCGCGGTTGCCATGTGATTGATGGAGTCGGGAATACGCCGGATGACCGTCGCATGGTGAAAGAAGGGCGAGATGTCCAGACATACCAAAATGCAAGGATGCCGGACCCATCTGCAGAAAACACAGTGAACCGTTCAGATGGGGTTTCGCTGCGAGTGTATAATCCAAGCGATACAATACATATCGACGACAAAATTGACTGGACGAAAGTGGAGTAAATAGTTATGCCGAGTTCTGAAAAGTTTCGTGACCATGTTCTGCAGCAGTTCAAGGGAGAATTGCGTGTAACGACGCGTAAGATGATGGGCGAGTATATTCTGTATGCCGACGGGAAAGTTTTCGGCGGTATTTACGATGACCGCCTATTGGTAAAGCCTGTGGCTGCGGCCTTGGCGATGTTACCGGGTGCAAAGAAACAGTTGCCCTACGATGGTGCAAAGCCCATGCTCCGTGTGACCAGCGAGCAGATTGCCGATAGCAAGTTCCTGGCGAAACTCCTGGACGCGATGCTCCCTGAGTTGCCAGCCTCTGCGAAGAAGAAAAAGTAATTTATATATCTATATTTCGGGGAAAAAGGTGGAGGAATTGAAATGAAGAGATTTTGGGTTAGAGTTGCCTTTTTGGTGGCGGTGATGTTCTTGGCCGGGTGCTCGAGGCATTATGCGCCTTCGGCGGCCCAAATGATGAATGCGCGGGACGGTGAAAATTTTGGCATCGGAACGACGGTGCGGACTGGTGACCTATATGATTCGGATATGGTGGACTCCCAGGGGGAAAGAACTTTTGAAGCAGATGAAAATAATTGGAATATTGATTGGTTTGCGTATTCCAAGTATTCGTATTTCGTGTTTGGCTTGAATTTCGAAAATCTGGCCCCGCGTGTCGTGGCAGGTGCACGGACGGATTATTTGGGACTGTTTGGTTGGTACGGCATCCCGGTGACAGATGAAAAAGATCACGACCATTATCCGGCAGGTGCAATGCTTGCGGAACAGCTCCCGATAAACGAGAAGATTAAAATCGGTGTCAGCGAGTACATTTCAAACAATATGTACCCCGTAGAAGAAACGACCGAAGGCAGCTCTAAAAAGACATATGTGAATATGTATACCGAAATGGGTGGCGGGCTTTATGCGGTGTACAACAATACGGTGTCGGTGGAGTTTCGTGTCGGAAAAGAATTGGATGAACCCAATTACAGATACTATTTGCTGGTGAATATAGCGGGGAATTCTCCGCCCCAAAAGAAGTAATTTGCCTTTTTTCGTGGAATTTTGTATCTTAATTCGCGAAAACAGAAGAGGTTAACTAAATGGATATTCAGGAACTTTCGGAAAAGGTTAGACAGCAGAGTGCTTTTTGCATGAACTTGCTGCGTGAAGTGGAAGGGACGGTGATTGGCCAGAAGGCTCTGGTCGAAAGCATTCTGACGGGTATTCTGGCCGATGGTCACGTGCTGCTGGAAGGTTTGCCGGGCCTTGCCAAGACGACTGCGGTGAAGGCTTTTGCCGATGCCGTTTCGTTGGATTTCAAGCGCATCCAGTTTACTCCTGACCTGTTGCCGGCCGACTTGCTGGGTACCACGATTTACAACGCGAAGGAAGCGAAGTTCGAGACGCGCAAGGGCCCGCTCTTTACGAACCTGGTGCTCGCCGATGAAATTAACCGTGCTCCGTCGAAGGTGCAGAGCGCCCTCCTCGAAGCGATGCAGGAACGCCATATCACCATTGGCGACGAGACGTTCAAGCTGGACGAGCCGTTCCTGGTGCTTGCCACGCAGAACCCCATCGAGCAGGAAGGTACGTATCCGCTGCCTGAAGCCCAGGTGGACCGTTTCCTGTTGAAGGTGAAGGTCAGCTACCCGAACAAGGCCGACGAAATGAAGATTTTGGACGCCGTTGCCGGTGCGGGCCTCCGTCAGCCGCAGGCTGTCGCCACGAAGGAAGACATTTTGGCCGCCCGCCAGCTGGTGAAGCAGGTGTACGTGGACGAACGCGTCCGCGAATACATCGTGAACCTGGTGCTTGCAACCCGCGATCCGGGCAGCATCAAGCGTAGCGACCTGGTGGGCTTTGTGGAAGTGGGCGCCTCTCCGCGTGCTTCTATCGGTCTTGCCCAGGCCTCGAAGGCCCACGCATTCATCCAGGGCCGTGCCTACGTGACGCCGGAAGACGTGAAGGCCGTCGCTATGGAAGTGCTCCGCCACCGCATTATCCTGAGTTACGAGGCCGAAGCGGAAGAAGTTTCTGCCGAAACTGTGGTGCAGAAGATTTTGGATAGCGTAGAAGTTCCGTAAGGCGTGTGTCGCAGGCATCAAGCTTGCGTGAAAATCGTGCGAAATCATTAAAAAAGAAAAACGCTCCTTGTCGGAGCGTTCTTTTTTGTTATAGGTTCGAGGCTGCTTACTTCAAGAAGCCGCGGTCCATAGCCGTGACCGGGATGATTCTGATGTTGTCGGCCATATCTGTGATGATGGCAACACCGGTCAGGTAGTTGATCCAATGCTTGTCATCGGAGGAATACTTGTGATAACGCAAGTCGCGTCCGTCTGCGCCATGGATTTGGCGCTTGCTGATGGAGATGACGAACGGAACCAGGAATTGGTCGTGCGAAATGGCCAAGGTGACGCCCGGCTTCATCTTGTCATAGGTGAAGTACTTATGGACGATTACGTCTACGATGCTGTCGACATCGAAGAAGGCGGCTTCGCAGTTGCTTTTTTCGGTGCTGTTGCTGTAATCCCTGTAAGCCGCTTTAGAGAATCCGCCCCAGCCGGATTTGCAGGAGTTACGCTTGCTTTCGTTCTTGACGTACACCTTTTCTAACAGGTCGTTGTTTGTGGTTTGGTATTCGTTATCGGTTTCGCTATACCATTCAGTTTCGGTGCCGACGTCCTGACCCTTATTTTGGGCGATAATCCATGCGGATTGCTTGGCGCGATAATAGTAGGTGTGCATATAGGAAAAATCGTCGAGATCCATTTCTTTAAGTTTGTTGCCTACAGTTGTGCATTGCTGTATGCCGGCTTCGTTCAGCGGGTCGTTTGGACCGTACTTGTCGCTGGGGCGTTCGGCGTGGCGGAGAATGAACGCTACCTTTTCGGAGGGGCGGAGGCAACCCAGGACATCGTAGATTGAGGAGAATTGGTCGGTGGTGGAGCGAAGCGCCTTGCATTCGGCGCTGAGCGGCTCAAAGCCTGCGCCGTCTTTTCCATCCTTGCCGTCGACACCATCTTTACCATCGGCTCCATTTTCGCCGTTGCGGAGTTCGCCAATCTTTTCGGTGCCGCAATAGATGTCGTAACCGTTGATGGCGTCATTCTTTACGACATAGCAAGAGGTTCCGTCCTTACCGTCATTACCATCATGACCATCGGTACCGTCTTTACCGTCGGCACCATCCTTGCCGTTTTCACCGTTCTTGAGTTCACCGACCTTGATGTTGCCGCAGAAGATGTTGTAGCTGTTGTTGGTCAGGTTTTCTTCGATGCGGCAGGAAGTTCCGTCCTTACCGTCGTTTCCATCCTTGCCGTCTTCGCCGTCTTTACCATTGGCACCGTCCTTACCGTCAGCGCCCTTTTCGCCGTTGCGGAGTTCGCCGACTTTGAGCTCGCCGCAGTAGACATCGAAACCGTTGATGTTTTCGTTGGCTTCAACGCGGCAAGACGTTCCGTCCTTACCGTTGTTGCCATCCTTACCATCTTTTCCGTCCTTGCCGTCAGCACCCTTTTCACCATTGCGAATTTCGCCGACCTTTTCTTTACCGCAGTAGACGTCGTAACCATTGATGTCGTCGTTGGCTTCGACGCGGCAAGATGTACCATCCTTACCATCAATGCCGTTGTTGCCATCATGACCGTCGTTACCATCTTTACCGTCGGCGCCGTCCTTGCCGTCTTTACCGTTGTAAAGTTCGCCAATCTTTTCGGTGCCGCAGTAGACTTCGTATCCGTTGATCTTTTCATTCTTTACGACGGAGCAAGAGGTTCCATCTTTACCGTCCTTGCCGTCGATGCCGTCGTTACCATCTTTACCGTCGACACCGTCCTTACCGTCAGCGCCCTTTTCGCCGTTGCGGAGTTCGCCGGCCTTTACGCCGCCGCAAATGATGTCGTAGCCGTTGATTTCCTCGTTAACGGCAACAGTGCAGGATGCGCCATCCTTACCATTGTTGCCGTCCTTTCCGTCTTCGCCGTCTTTACCGTCGGCACCATCCTTGCCGTCAGCGCCCTTTTCGCCGTTGCGAAGTTCGCCGACCTTTTTGCCGCCGCAGAGGATATCGTAACCGTTGTCGTTTTCGGCTACGGTGCAAGAGGCTCCGTCCTTACCGTCTTTACCATCCTTGCCGTTAGTGCCGTCCTTGCCATCCTTGCCGTCGATACCGTCTTTACCATCTTTACCGTCGACACCGTCCTTACCGTCAGCGCCTTTTTCGCCGTTCATCAGTACGCCGACCTTTTCGTCGCCGCAGAAAACGTCGAATCCATTGATTTCCTTGTTAACGGTAACGACGCAAGAAGAACCATCCTTGCCGTCCTTACCATCCTTACCGTCTTTTCCGTCCTTGCCGTCTTTACCGTCGGCGCCCTTTTCGCCATTGCGAAGTTCACCGATCTTCACGCTGTCGCAAATGACGTCGTAGCCGTTGATTTCAGGATTCTCTTCAACTGTACAGGAAGAACCGTCCTTACCGTCTTTACCATTCGTTCCGTTGGTGCCGTCTTTACCGTTGACACCGTCCTTGCCGTTGGAGCCATCCTTACCATCGGCACCCTTGTCACCGGTGTCACCTTTGTCGCCCTTGTCCCCCTTGGCGCCTTTTTCACCGGTTTCTCCTTTTTGTCCAGCCTCACCTTGTTCTCCCTTTTCTCCTTTTTCACCATTGCGGAGTTCACCGACCTTTTTGCTGCCGCAAAGGATGTCGTAGCCGTTGATGTCCGGATTTTCGATGACGGTACAAGAGGAACCGTCTTCTCCATCCTTACCGTCTTTACCGTCGGCACCGTCCTCTCCGTCTAGGCCATCCCACACGACTCCTTTGAGCGTGTCGGCGCAAATCAGTTTGTAACCGGTCCTGTTGCTGAATCCAGTTGTGTCGACGACGGTGCAGCTGGTTCCATCCTTACCATCCTTGCCGTCTTTACCATCTTTACCGTCCTTTCCGTCTTTGCCGTTGTTACCGTTGTTTCCGCCGGAACTCAGTTCGTCTTGGACATCGTTGAGGGTGTCTTCGCAACCAGAGAGTGTGATTGCCATAAATAGGGGGATTGCTGACAATACAGCAACTTTAGTGACTAGTTTATTCATATTTTCTCCAATAAGTGAGCGGATGCAAATTTAGTTTATATGTGTAAAGTTTTCAATACGTATTCCGTATAAAAGTTGTAAGTTTTTTGTAACATGCTATGGCCGTTTTTGGGCTGTTTTCGCCAATGGTCGGGTTGTGACGGCTGTCACTAGCGGTTCACTTTTTTATCTTTATGGCGAAAAAGGGCTCAGGGAAATTCCCTGGGTAGCTTATTTTCGTGTTTAACTAGCTTAAAAAAACGAAGGATATATGGCAAATCGTGTTGTAATCGGTTCCCAGTGGGGTGATGAAGGCAAGGCCAAGGTTGTTGATTTTCTGACTCTGGACGCAGACTATATCGTGCGTTTCCAGGGCGGCGCCAATGCAGGCCATACCGTGGAAGTGGGCGACAAGAAGTTCGTGTTCCACTTGATTCCCTCGGGCATTATGCATGATGATAAGATTTGCGTGATCGGTAACGGCGTGGTGCTTGACCCGGTGCAGACTTTGGCCGAAATCGCCGACTTGCACACCAAGGGAATCAACCCGGAAGGCCGTCTGTTCATTGCCGACAATGCACACGTGGTGCTCCCGTACCACTCCACCCTTGACAAGGCTAAGGAAAAGAAGGCTGGCAAGGGCGCTATCGGTACCACGGGCCGCGGCATTGGCCCCTGCTATAGCGACAAGGTGAACCGTATCGGTGTCCGCGTGGGCGACCTTATGGACGAACGTGAACTGCGCCCCCGCGTTGAAGCGATGGCCAAGGTCCACAACGAAGAATTTAAGGTGATGTACGATGTTCCCGAAATCGATCCGGAACAGGTCATCAAGGACTACCTGGAACTCGGCCAGAAGATCAAGCCGTTCGTGCGTGACGTGAGCGCCATGCTCTATGAAGCCGTTAAGGCCGGCAAGCGCCTGGTGTTCGAAGGTGCCCAGGGTACCATTCTCGACGTGGACCAGGGTACTTACCCGTTCGTGACCTCCAGCAACACGGTCGCAGGCTATGCTAGCTGCGGCGCAGGCATTGGCCCCACGGCCATCGACCAGGTGGTGGGCGTTGTGAAGGCTTACACGACCCGCGTGGGTAATGGTCCGTTCCCGACTGAACTTTTGGATGAAACGGGCGACACGCTCCGTAAGATTGGTAACGAATACGGTGCAACGACCGGTCGTAACCGCCGCTGCGGTTGGTTCGACGCCCCGGTGGTCCGCAAGGCTGCCGTGGTGAATGGTCTCACTCACTTGGCCATTACCAAGCTCGACGTGCTCGACACCTTTGATACCATCAAGATTTGCACTCACTACGAATGTGATGGCGAAAAGATTGAAAACTTCCCGAACCAGCTTTCCAAGGTCGGCCGTTGCGTGCCGGTTTACGAAGAAATGCCGGGTTGGAAGTGCGATACCACCAAGTGCCGCAAGCTCGAAGAATTGCCGGAAAATGCCCGCAAGTACCTGAACCGCATGGCGGAACTCGTTGGCGTGAAGATTGGCATGATTTCGATCGGTGCCAAGCGTGACCAGAGCATCATCGTAGATTTGGACTAAGAATCTAACCGAAGGAGAAAGAAGAAATGGACAGCAATGTATGTGGACTCTTGAAAGGGGTTGACCTTTTCTCTGAATTGACGGAAGAACAGCTTGGCTTGCTTGCCAACTTGGTTGTTGTCCAGGACTTCAACCGCGACGAGACGGTGGTGCTCGAGGGCGACTGCTCGATGAAGGCGCTGTACCTGATTGCTTCGGGTACGGTGCAGGTCTATATGACCGGCATCGATGGCCGCGAAACGATCCTCAGTTTCTTGGAACGCGGTGACTTCTTTGGCGAAATGTCCCTGATCGACGGCGAACCGAGGTCTGCCTCGGTGCGCACCGTGACCGACGCGCAGTTGATGATTATTCACCGCGAGCCGTTCTTGACCTTGATCCGCCAGACGCCTGAAATTGCGATGTCTCTGTTGTCTGAAATGAGCAAGAGACTGCGTAAGGCGAACAAGCAGATCGGTTCCTTGTCCACCATGTCTGTAAGTGGTCGCGTGGCGGGTACTCTCCTGAACTTGATGGAAGAACGCGGTATGCGCATTCATACCGACAACGGCCAGATGGTGACGGTGATTCACAACCGTCCGACCCAGCAGCAGTTGGCGGACATGTCGGGTACCACTCGCGAAACGGTGAGCCGCATTTGCTCGATGCTTGTGAAGGCAAACGCTATCGCCATGACCGGAAAGGACATTGTCATTTTCGATGAAACCGCTTTGCAGGAAAAAGCGACTAAAGGGTAGTTTTACCTACTATGGATAAAGTAAAGAATATTGCGAATAAATTGCTCGCGTGGGCCAAGACAGCGCCGATCGTAAAGGCTGTCGGCATCTGGATTGTGCTACTGATCCTGTTGGCTTTCTTTGTGGATAAACTCGTAATGCCGATTTTCTCGGGCCATTTTGCCTCTACGGGCGAGGTTCCGAATTTGGAAGGCATGAGCGAAGAAGCCGCCCAGAAGGCCTTGGACGATGCCGGTTTCAAGTACGAATGGCTCGAAGAAGGCCGTTACAGTGCACAGATTCCTGCCGGCATGGTCCTCGTGCAGATGCCTGCCGCCGGACGTACTGCGAAGCTTGGCCGTACCGTCAAGCTTACCAAGAGCTTGGGCCTGCGTGAAGTGGAAATTCCTGATCTGCGTGGTAAGAGCCAGAAGCAGGCTGCAATTTCTTTGAGCCGTGCAGGTCTTGTGCAGGGCGCAATCGTGAAAGGCGCTCACCAGAGCATTCCTCGCGGTGTCGTGATTCGCACGATTCCTGTGGCCGGCGAAAAGGTCCGCATTGGCGACACGGTGAAAGTCGTGATTTCGGCTGGCGCTACCCAGGGCAAGACTGTGCTGCCTGACTTTAGTGGCGAACAGATCGACAACGTTTACATTAAGGTTGAGACTCTCGGCTTCAAGGTCGGAAAAGTCAAGCGCAAGAAAGACGAAGAAGGTCGTGCTCCTGGTACGGTGATCGAGACTTCGCCGAAGCATGGCGATTACTTGCCGCCCGATACCAAGATTAACTTCGTGATTGCGGATTAAAAAGCTCATGAGGGCATTGCTACTTTCACTTTCTCTGATAGCGACTCTCTTTACGATGTCGCTTTCGCTCGGAGCGTGCGCTTCGTCGAAAAAAGGGAGTGCCCTGACCGCTGCTGATTCTGCAGCTATCGCGGCTGCAGTCAATGCAAAACTCGATTCCATCAAGTTCGCCGAAGAGCAGGCTTACGCGCCGAACGTAGACGCGGCCCATGAATCGTTTATTCGCGCCCAGGAAATGGAACTCCGCGGCGAAAAGGCCTTGGCGAATGTGTTCTGGCAGCATGCTGCAGAATCGGACACCAAGAACCGCTTTTTGGCATTCAAGCTTGCTGAAATCATGATGGCCCGCGGCGCCGATTCCGCCGCCTTGGTACAGGCCCAGCATGCGCAGACTTTGAAAGGCCGCGCAACGGCTTCGCAGTTGGGAATTCTTGCCCACCTGTACGTGAAAGACGGCCGCGCCGATTCGGCCCGCAAGTACTTTAATGAGGCTCTAGATTCTTCGCGCTACCAGGACATGACGCTCCTGTATGATTACAGCTTGTTCCTGGAAGCGGTTCAAGACGCCAAGGAATTGGTTCGCGTTTATGACTTGCTCTTGCCGCAGGTGAATTACATGCCCTCGCTGTTCCAGCGCCAGCTAAAGCTTTTGCTTGACTTGGGCAAGGACTCCGCCGTCGTGGAACTCTTTGAAAAGGGCCACGAGGCGACCGGCGACAAGAAAATGCTTTTGCAGATGGTGCAAGGGCTTGTGTTCCAGAAGCGCATGAAAGAAGCGCAGGCGATTGTAGATACGCTGACGGAATCGACCGAAGATGACGAGTCGATGGTCGTGCTCTTGATGAGCTCGCTTGCCGAAAGCAACAAGCGCGATTCCGCTTATGCCCTGCTCAAGAAAAAGTATTCGGTGGACATGGTGCGTACTCCGCTCCTTGCGAATTTCTTGGGCCAGTACGAAAACGTGTACGGAGACTATGATAGCGCCAAGGTGCATTTGAAGTATGCAGCAGAGAATATTGCGGAACAGCGCATTTATGTGACGGGTGCCTACCACACGCTTTCGGCCATTGCCTTTAAGGAGAAGAAGCCTAAAGACGCCGTGCGCTATGCCGAAAAGGCGGATTCTGCCGCCATGGGTGGCGACAAGGCCTCGCTTGCGTTGACTTACGGTACCGCCGGAATGTACAGCAAGGCTTACAAGATGCTTGACTCGGTGATTGCCGTGTGGGACAAGTGGACCCCGATGGAAGGAATCGCTGACTCTGCCTCGATGATGCGCATGAAGATGGACGTCGAACGCAACAGGCGCCAGTTCCGTAACGTGTACGCCCGCCTTTTGAGCGCCGAAGCCCAGGAAATCTGGCAGAAGGATATCGGAGATTCTGCAAGGATCAAAAAATCGATGGCTTTGCGTGAGCGCGCCGATGAATTCTACAAGGATCTTGCCTCGAGGGATTCTTCGGACTTGCAGACCCGCGTGCTGCGCGCCATGAACCTGGAACGTATGGAACGCTACGACGAGGCGTTTGCCATATTCGAGTACGTGCTTCGCTTTGAAAAAACTTCGATTGACCGCGCCGAAGTCTTGAATTACTACGGCTACACGCTGATTGACTTGAACCGCAGCCCCGAAGAACTGGACAAGGGAATTGCCATGGTGGACAAGGCCCTGTTGATGGAACAGGGTGGCGAACCTTCTGAAGCATACCTTGATTCGAGAGCCTGGGGATTTTACCGCAAGGGAAAATTCGAAGATGCGCTCACGGTGATGAAACTCATCAAGAGCCCGCATTTTGATGACGACTATGTTTACTGGGAACACATGGCGGCCATTTACGAAGCGCTTGGCATGAAGACCGAAACCAAGGCCGCTTACAAGAAATTGAAAAAGTTGCAGCCGCGTCACCCTGCCGTGAAGAAATACTATAGCGGGAAAAAGTAGAAAGGATTTTGCGTGAGCAAAATCGAATCCGTGTGGCAATAAATGCGCTTGTCTTTTTTGAAACTGTTAGGCTTGTTTGCGATGTGCGTTCTTGTCGGATGCGCGGGTAAAAAGCCCGTGGTGGAGCCTGCCGCTATGGCCGATAGCAATGCGACTGTCGAGGCTCCGCGTGATAGCTTGCGCGCCAAGTTCTTGCTCACGATTGTTCAGCAAGATACGGCGACAGGAAATGCCACGACGCAGGAACTGGATGCCGTGATATTCTCGGTGCCGGGTAAGCGTTACCGTATGGAACTCACGGGCCCGCTGGGAATCGGGGTGGCCTCGCTCCTGTGGCAAGAAGAAGGCTGGCAGATGACTTTCCCGACGGAAAAGCTTTACATGAAGGGTGTGGGCTACATGGTCGGACTCTTGAACAACGATGCACTCCCGATGGTGCATATTCACCAGGTGGCCGACATTTTTGACGGGCGCCTGTTGCCCGAAGGCTACGAAGAAGTCGCCCCGCCCGAAGATTCGACACGAGTGGAAGGCGTAATCTATGCCCGCGAAAAGATGGGTAGGGCCTTCCGTTTTGCAAAAGAGGGCGAACATGTCGCCTGGATTTCGCGCATGGGTCGCGGCGGCAAGACCGAAACGATCCATTTTAATGATTTCAAGGAATTCGAGGGTGTAGAAACGCCGTCAAATATTATATTTGAATTAGACGGCGTGAAATTCCTTGAAATAAAAATCAAGAAGATTGCTCGCAACAAATCGTTCAGTTCAGGAACCTGGCGCTTGAATATCCCCAAGAGTTTCAAGCGGGTCGGGGACTAAATTTCTCAATTAAGAAGGGGGGGGGTGATGAACAGAATATTTTTATTAAGCGCGTTGACCGCCTTGTTTGTGGCGTGCTCTGAAGATTCTGTCTCGGGCAATGACGATAGCTCTGGCGAAAAGCTCGAAAGCTCCAGCAGCGTAGAGGAATCGTCGAGTTCGCTCGTTAAGTCAAGCTCTTCTGCAAAGAAGGCTCAGTCCAGTTCCTCGGAAAAGTCCTCTAAATCGAGTTCTTCAGAAAAATTGAAGAGTTCCAGTTCCTCAAAAACAAATTCCAGCTCTTCCGGAAAAACAACCGCTACGAGCTCTTCTCAAAATGTTCAGTCCAGCTCTTCTGCAGGATTGCTGAGTTCCAGTTCGGTACCTCAGTCCAGTTCGTCCGTGTTTGTGTGCAGCCAAAAATGGCCCTGCAGTATTTTGACTGAAGAATGCGACGCCTCTAAGATTGGTAATACGACGTTTTATCCGGATGGAAATAAAAAATTTTATTATGTGTGTGATTCGACGGGTTGGGTTGAAGCCACTTATGTAGAATATGACGTTTCCGGAAGGAAGTGCAAGGCTGATGGAGACACGCTTTGGGGCCATGTGGACAACTATCTCCATACGGATTCGTTAAATCCGTATAGGGATTTGTATGTTTGCAGAAATGGGGAACTCTACAAAGATAATAGCAAGAGGTATTTTTCCAAGGAATGCAATGCCGCCAGAGAAAATGAGGAGCTGAAGAAAAAATACGTCACTTATGTTTGTAAGGGCGGCTACTGGAGTCGTAAAAGTCAACATACCGGTACAATGACCGATAGCCGTGACGGACGTGAATACAGAACTGTCGGTATCGGCGACCATTTATGGATGCAAGAAGATTTGCAATATAAAGAGAATACTCTTTATTCGTGGTATACGGCGACGGGTAATGGCAGTAATAATGGCGAAATAAGCGCCATGATTCGGGGCGTGTGTCCGGAAGGATGGCATTTGCCTACCTACTGGGATAGACAAGAACTCTCTGCATATGGCGGGTATGATGAATGCCTTGTCGGAAAAACGGGTTGGTCTGCTGATTCGATACGTTATTTTAAAGGCACGGATTGCTTGAATATGGAATTTTTGCCTAGAGACATCAGCAAACTCAAAAGTAAAGATGAAGGCCATGTGACGGGGATGTGGTATGCTGAGGCCAGTTCCAGTTATGCGTATGCCTTGATTATTGAAAATGCAATTTATAGCGATGGAGCATCGGTGTCGTTTAGCACATACGCCTCTCGCAGCAAGTCGGATAGGCTGGTTGTTCGGTGTGTTATGGAAGAACCCGGCGATCGAAGCTACAAATCTACGTCTGAAGCCCCGTACTACGAGAAATCGCGATAGACGGGAAAGCTCTATTTTATAAATTGTGAGTAGAAGCAATAAGAGAGGGGAGTATGAAAAAAATCTTGTGGCTTTTTGCCTTGATGGCGCTGTTGGCTGCGTGCTCGGCAAGTGACTCGACATCGGGAAACGACGATCAGTCTGTCGCGGAAGAATCTTCCTCGAGCGTATCAAAAAATGATTCGGATGATGACGATATAAGCAGCGAGTCTTCGAAAGACAAGTCTTCGAGTTCTAGCAAAAAGGCGAAAAGCTCCAGCAGTGCAAAGGAATCTAAATCCAGCTCTTCTTCTGTTGCGGCCAAGGAGTCGTCTTCATCGAAGGGAGTGTCCTCTAGTTCAGAAGACCTGTCCAGTTCCAGCGAGGAAGCGCCGTCGTCTTCGTCAATAGCTTCTAGCTCGTCACGTTTTAATTGCCAGAGGGATTATTATTGCGCTTCGATTGCTGAAAAATGCGATGAAGATATGCTGGATTCCTTTAAGATTGTGACTAAGTCCGAAACTAGGTATTATCATTGCGATACCAATGGATGGCAGTATCTTACTCATGCGGAATATGATACCTTCGGGAAAAAATGTGAGGCCGATGGCGATACGCTTTGGAGCAACCATGTTTTTAAGCATGAAGATGATTCGTTGAATACGGGCAGAACCCTTTACATTTGTAGGGAAGGCAAGCCTGAACAAGTTATTAATTACTTGAAACATATTTATTTCGAGTGTAACGAAAAGAACCAAAACAGAGTAGTTCAGAAAAAGTATTCCTCGTTTATTTGCCAAGGCAATGCTTGGAGCCTGCTTGACCAGGAAACGGGAACGATGGTGGATCCGCGCGATGGAAAGGAATACCGTACGGTGGGCATCGGGAATCACTTGTGGATGCAAGAGGAACTGCGGTATAATCAGAATCCGAGTACTAATGTGACTTATACCTGGAGCACGGCGATGGGCGGCATTCCGGCTGCTGTGAAAGAGGGGGCAATCCTGAATACCTATGTTCAGGGGGTATGCCCGGATGGCTGGCGCGTAGCGTCTCACACTGATTTGGTTGAACTTTCCAGTTACTTTAAAGCGATGAGCGCATGGGTGTCTAATTTTGAGCAGCAGTGCTATATTGGGAAGGAAAATTGGTTCCGTTCTGGATCGCAATATGACCATTATGAAGGGACGGATTGTATGAACACGATGTTTTTCCCTGCAGATATAAGTGTCATCGGCAAAAAGTTGAAGGAGTCTGATAAAGGGCACTTGACGGGAATGTGGGTTTCTTGGGGGCGAGAGTATGAGGGTGAAGCATTATTGATTAGTAATGCGCGGTTTACGGGCGGAACGACGGTCCCTTTTAAGGAATACGGCAATTACAGCATGTCGTCTGCATTTACGGTCCGCTGCGTCAAAAACGAAGACGGGGAATACGCCTATAAAACCGCTTTGCAGGCGCCGACGTATACCGTATCCAGGTAGTGTTTTTTTGTAAATTATGGTTATGAAGTTGAATGCTAAGATTTTTGCATTGGTTTTTGGGCTATTCTCTTTAGCGACGACGTTTGCGGCAGATACGCTGCAGGTGTTTGCCATTCGTGTGGAATTTGCCGAAGAAAAGACAGATAACAGCCTGACGACAGGAACGGGGCTTTTTGATTCGGACAAGGCGAAGAAAGATGCCTATAGCCTGGACCCGCAGGGGGTTCGAAACAGCGCTCCTTACTGGAGAAAGCATTTTGAATTTGCCAACGCCTACTTTAACAAGGCGAGTAACGGCAATGTGGTGATCGATGCGCATATTTATCCGAAGGAATCGAGCGCCTACAAGCTGAAAAAGCAGATTATCGATTATAACCGCACGAGTAAGATGAAAGGCGAAAAGACCGCGGAATTCGACGATGCCCGCAGCCGCGACTACTTGCAGTTTATTTATGACGCCGTAATGGCAGCGCACGAATCGGGCGATTCTCCGTTCAAGGAACCGCTTTCGAAAAACCCGAATACCAAGCGTGCCTACATGATTATCCATGCGGGCGCAAGCCGCCTGGTCGATGGCGGTAGCATGGGAACGCGCGGCGCCGATACGCCGGGCGACTTCATGGATGTGTACATTGACAAGTCCGCCTGGCAGTACTTGCCGGATTCGATCAAGAATGCGGCATTCCATAAGGAAGGCAAGAAGGCGAATGGCAAGGATTCGCTGGTGGCCGAGGGTCTGATTTTGAAGGGCGCTGCCGTCGATACGCTGAAGTCAATCATGGTCACGAGCGAAACCGCGTCGCAAGACGGCCTGAACTGGGGCGTGAACGGAATCATCGTGAACCAGATCGCGCGCGAACTGGGGCTCCCGAATACCTACGATGTGGTGAAGGGCATTAGCCGCTTGGGTTATTACGATGTGATGGACTTTGCGGGCTACAACGCGGGCAATGGATTCTTGCCTTCGCTGCCGGCGGCATGGGAACGCGCCTACATGGGCTGGACTCCGGTAAAAGAAGTGCGCCCGGTGGCGGGTAAGCCTGTGACAGTCGAAATTTCGGCGGCTGGAACGGGAAGCGGAACTGAAATCGTGAAAGTCCCGCTAAGCGCAAGCGAATACTTGCTGATTGAAAACCGTCAGCGCAGCTGGAATAAAGAAGGCGAAGTCAGCGTGTCGTTGAGTGGTGCGGGCGAAAGTTCCGATACGACAATCAAGACCGTGCCTGTAGACAGCTTACATTTGGTTTTTGAAGATAGCGTGGATTGTGCGAAAAAGTGCAAGGCCAACAAGAAAAAGGCGAAGGGCGTTATCGTCGACATTAGCAGCTACGATGCGGGCCTCCCGGCGAGCGGCATTGTGGTGTGGCGCGTGAATGACTGGTACTTGCGCGAAACCTTGGAATATGGCATCGCGAACTTCTGGGGTGGCGACACCTTGCGCGATCACCAGTTCGGTATCGCGATGGTGGAAGCTGACGGCATTTTGAGCATTGGCAAGACGTTCAAGAATGCCCTTGGCGAAGATACTTATGACTACGGCTCGGGTACGGACTTGTTGCCGCACTTGCGCAAGCCGGGCAAGGATTCCAAGCAAAAGTTCGATACGGTCAAGACGATTGGTTCTACCGGTTATGCAAACACCATGACAACCCAGGGCGGCTATACCGGAATCAAGATTGCGGTGAATGTGCCGAAGGGTGCCCGTGTTGAAAAGACCTCTAATTCGTTCATGGGCGATAGCGTGGTGAACTTTGGCGCGCAAAAGATTAGCGTGACCATTAGCATTGACGACGGAAGCATCGATGGTGCCGAATTCCCGCGTAACATTGGCCTTGCCTCTGCCGTGCGTGGCGCCGTGTTTGTAGACGATCCTGAAAAAGATGGCGAAAAGCTCTTGGTCGTAGGCGCCATGGATGGAACGCTCCAGGTATTCAATGCGATGGGCGACACCTTGTTCCCGGCGGATACGGTTATCAAGCAGAAGACTTTGACCCGTAACAGCGCCGAACGCGAGGTGCCTCTGTACCGTGTGGGCGCAAGCTACGGTCCGTTGGTAGGCATGGCAAGCGACGGCAAGGATGTTTACAGCTTGCATACCAAGAAACTCGTGAAGACGTCTTTTGCGGGCGGATTCCCGGTGCAGCAGGAAATTGACATCGATTCCGCGACGGCGGGGCCTCTGGTTTATGATGGAAAAATTATGGTTGCAGATAAAACGGAAGGAAGGAACTTTGTGTGGACCTTTAGCGGGGCGTCGTTTGACGGGAAGTCCGCTCCTATACGTGAAATTCCTGCGCCCGTTGTCGATATGGTAAAGTGCTCAAGAACGGATGATGCTTTCGCCCTTGCTGTTGTGACGGCCGAAAATTTTGTTTATAAAAAATACGGGAAGAAACTGGATGGTGTGTCCGGTGAAAGGTGGAAAATTGCATGCACTGATTTGGACCGCGATGGATCGGACGATGTAATCGTGGTGGGCAGTCGCGGTACGGTGGCTGCATACGTCGAGGGCGAAATGGAACTGAAAGCGCTCTGGACCAAGAGCTACAAGCGCGGCGCCGCCGGTACGAGCGGCTTGAAGGATGAAACCTCGGGCATTGCTATCGGTGACATCAACGGTGATGGCTACCCCGAAATCGTGTTCCTGGGCGATAATCTGGTTTATGCGCTGGACCGTTCGGGACTTCCGATTGCAGGGTTCCCGGTGAAGATTAGCCGCGGTGCGCCTGTTTATGGATTCTTTAGCGACCCGATTCTGGTGGACGTCAATGGCGACGATATGCCTGAAATCCTGGTGCCGAGCAGCGATGGTCTGGTGTATGCGTTTACAGGCAAGGGCAAGCAGGTGACGGATGGCTTCCCGCTGGCGGCTGGCAGCTACGAAGACATGGATTCGACAAGCGTGATTCAGCCGATGAGCATCTTTGTGGCGAATGCCGTGTCTGACAAGAAATCGAAGGGACCGGAACTTTATGCATTGCATCGCGACGGTGTGACCGCTTTCCGCCTGCGCAAGGCCTCTAGCGATGCCGCAGAATCGGATGCCGCATGGACGCTCCCCGCTGGCGGTAACGAACGTACGGGTTACTTTGATGCCTCCAAGCTTGCTGACGTAAAGAAGGTTTCTTCGAAGGATGAAATTTCGGAATTCTTCATGTTTCCGAACCCGGTTCGTGGCGGCAAGGCGAAGGCCCGCTTTGAAGTGGGTGCGGATGCAAAGAATGCGACCATTGAACTCTACGATATTACGGGTCTTTGCGTATTCAAGGCCAAGATGAGCGATGTGAAGCAAGGTCGCAACCAGTTTGAAAACCTCGATTTGAAGGACTTGGGTTCCGATGTCTATACCGCTCGTCTCAAGGTAAAATTTGAAAGCGGCAAGACCAAGCAGAAACTCTACCGCGTAGGAGTGGTGAAGTAATGTCTAGAATGGGGCTCCTGTTGGCCGGTATGGCTGTGTTTTCCCTAGTCGCCTGTACGGCGAATGGGGATTCCGCCGATGCATCGCCCACGTACCATCGTGGCGGAAATGCGAGTGCAGACAAGAGTTCCGACAGCAAGGCGACTTCTAGTTCTTCGACGGATTCGGATTCTTCGGATTATTCGATTCAAGATTTGGTTGAAATGGTGAGCGTTCCCGCCGTTGCGTATTCTCGCGGGACGGTCGAATACCGGGTGGATGCATTTGCAATCGGTAAAACCGAGGTGACTCAAGGCCTGTATCGCAAAGTCATGGGTGCCATTTCTAAAGATGACGACTTGGGCGACGATTTTCCGGTTTTCAATGTGAGCTGGTACGATGCAGCTCTCTTTTGCAATGCGCTGTCTAAAAAGGCGGGGTTGGATACGGCTTACGTTTACGAGTCGGTCAATGATGGTGGTGAATTGATTAATTTGTCTATAAACTACGCTGCGACGACTGTACGACTCCCGACTGAAATGGAATGGGAAATTGCAACTCGCGCGGGTACTTCGACCACCTACTACTGGGATACCGATGTGGCCTCGAAATATGCGTATTACGCACAAGATAAGGGACCTGTGGCGGTCGCCGGCTTTACTCCGAATGCGCTCGGCCTTTACGATATGGCGGGCAATGTCGCCGAATGGGTGAACGATTGGTACAGCGCGTATCCGACGGTTTCGCAAGAGAACTATACAGGCCCTGTTGAGGGTAAGTACAAGGGAATTCGTGGCGGCGGGTGGTCCGATAAGGCGCCTGCGCTTGCTTCTGCCGAACGCGACAAGAAAGACCCCAAGTACCATAGTCAGATGGTCGGTTTTAGGGTTGTCTATTCCAAGGGATTTTAGGCGTTTTAAAAGCCTGTCTAAAACTTAAATTGCTAAATTGTGAACCATGAAGAAGTTGAAAACCGTGGTTCTACCTGTTGCAAGAATGGCAATGCCGTTGCTTGCTGTTTTTGCCCTGATGGCTTGTGAAGAGGAAAAGTCCGAGCCCCTGCCGGATCTTCCGCCGATTGAAATCCCGAAGGATGTTCCGGGGCTTTATTCCGGTAGCCTGCCGTGCGATGACTGCACTAGCCGTATGGTGCGCATGACGCTTGGCGAAGACAGCTCCGTAGAAGCGATTCAGCTTGTTTTGCGCGATACGATGGAAACGGATTCCCTGAAGGGAACGTATGCCGTGACCGACAGTACAATCAAGGTGTCTCTTGAGGGGGGCAAAGGTCATTGGAACTTCAAGCGCGCCAAGTTCGGCAATTTGCAGTACATGACGGCGGCCGGTACCGTTTACGAAGACAAAGACGGCATGAAGTCTGAATTGATCCGCATTTTCAAGGTTAAGCCGAAGACGCTCGCGAAAGATACTGCAAAGGATGTCGCTAAGGATACGGCCAATGTGACCGCCAATGATTCTGTTGCCGCGGACACGGTTAAGAAGGAAGAACAGCCCAAGGAGTAATATGCAGTGTACTGCACTTGTCATTGACGACGAACCGCTTGCCCGCAAGCGCATGATTTCGCTTTTGGAACCTTATACTTCCGAGATTGAAATCTTGGGGGAGGCGGGCTCTGGTGCGCAGGCTGTCAAGATGATTCACGAAATGATTCCTGACGTGGTGTTTCTGGATATCCAGATGCCCGATATGGATGCGTTTGAAGTTCTGCATTCTTTGCAGGGCGACGATGTGCCGCTCGTGATATTCACGACGGCGTTCGATAATTTTGCCCTGAAGGCTTTTGAAGAAAATACGGTGGATTACCTTTTGAAGCCGGTGGTGCCCGAACGCTTGGCTGTAGCCATTGAAAAATTGCGCAAGGCGATTCCGCAGGTGGATGACACGACGATTCCCTCTGACTTGAACTGGGAAAAGTTGCGTAATCTTGTGGACATGAGTGGCCTGTACTTGCAACGTTTGCAGGTGAAAGTGGGCGACCGCATTGTATTTGTGAATATTGACGAAGTGATTCGTTTCCACAGCGAAGAAAAGTACACGACCGTCTATACCGTGAACGGCCAGTATGTGATTGATACACCGCTGGTGGAACTGGAAAAGAAACTGGACCCGAGGCACTTTACGCGTGTGCACCGTTCGCATATTGTGGCAATCGATTACATTGCCGAATGCCGTAAGGGTGATGCCGGTCGCATGGTGATGGTGCTTCGCGACAAGGCTGCAACCCAGCTGGTGGTGAGCCGTTCGCTCGTCAAGAAAATCCGTAACCTCTAATAGTTTATTCCGATGGAAAATAATAAAGAACCGTTTTCGTGGAAAAAGTTTGCGAAGGGCCTGCTCCGGGAAATCATTGTTCCGGTGGCTCTTGCTTTAATTGTGATTCAGTATGTGATTCAGGCTTTCCAAATTCCGAGTGGATCGATGGAAGATACGTTGCATACGGGAGACTTTTTGCTGGGCCTCAAGTTTACTTACGGCTCTCCGATTCCGTTTAGCAACCAGAAATTCCCGGGCTACGCATACCCTGCCAAGGGCGACGTGGTAATCTTCCGTTACCCGGGCGAGCCGGAATACCCCGATGGCAATCCGCAGCGCTATACCCACTTGTTTAACGCGCTCATGTTCGGAAACTTTTATTGGGATCACGAACCGAAGGCGGGCCAACCGCACCTGATCCACTACGCTGACGGTCCGAAGGACTACATTAAGCGCTGCGTGGCGGTGAGCGGCGATACGGTCGCTGTCCATAAGGGTCGTCTTTTCGTGAATGGCAAGATGCAGGACACTTTGCCCGGTCGCGGCAAGTACACGGCTTCTGCCCGTACGTTCTCTCCGCGCGATGAACGCGATGAATTCGTGGTGCCCTCTGTGGGCGATACGTTCACGGTAGAATCGATGCCGCTCGAAAAACTGTGGTGGCTGCGTTCGCTGGTGGCTCAAGAAAATCCCGATGAAACGGTGGAACTTGATATTTCCCTGTGGAAGGATTCTGTCGAAATCAACAATTACGATTTCGAGGAATTCAAGATTCCGGTGGAAAATGATCGCGGCCTTGCGCTGAATGAACTTTTCCGCAGGAACCGCATGGTGCTGCAGCAGCGCCTGACCCAGGGCGATACGGTATCTGGCGTGATGTCCTTTGCATACTTCAGGGAACTGTCGCGCATGACGTACTTGCCCATGATTGACCCGAATATCCAGGGCGGATTCACTCGCCCGGTGAGCTATATGGCATTTGAAGGTTCCTTGTTGCGAGACCTCGAAGGCAACGTGGCCTTGCTGAACCAGGCCGAAGAAGATAACGCCGGAACGGTGGAATTGGTCGATGTCGATGCTCCGCAAGATGGCGCTAAGACGGTGGAAGGCGTTGCCGGCGATACGCTCGATGCTCCGGCAAAGGCAAAGTTCGAAATCCGCCGCAAGCTGCTCGTGGGCGGCAAGCCCGTTGAAAGCTACGTGGTCAAGACGCCGCAGTTCTTTATGATGGGTGACAACCGCGACAATTCTGCCGACAGCCGCTATTGGGGTTTTGTGTCGCTCCGCAACATCCGTGCCAAGGCATTCGTGATTTACTTCTCGTTCGAAAACGACGACGAAGCGTTCGCCTTGAAGAATCCGTTTACTTGGTGGCGTCTGCCGTTTAGAATCCGCTGGGGTCGTCTCGGCAAGATTATCCAGATGATTGACTAATGCGTTCGTTGTTGAAAAAATACGGTGCCGCTTTGGCGGCTTTGTGTACGACGGTATTCCTGTCGTGCGCAACGCAGGTGGCGCCAAGCGGTGGTCCCGAAGATAAACTTCCTCCGCGCATTGCAGGCGTTTATCCGGCCCCGAATACGACGAATCACCCCAACGAGCTCATGATCAAGCTCGAATTCGATGAATGGATCAATGCGTCGATTCCGCGTAGCGCTGTTTCCATTTCGCCTCCAATTGACAAGAAGTTGCGCTTTGAAGTGAGCGGCAAGACGCTTGTGCTCACATCGCGTGCGGTGCTCGATACCGGAACGACTTACACCGTGACCTTTGCGGGTGGCATCAAGGACTTGCATGGCAATGCCTTGGCAAAGCCCTTCCACGTGGTGTTCTCGACAGGCTCGATTATCGATTCGTTGACGCTCTCGGGCCGAGTGCTTGTGGACCAGGCCATGGCCCGCAAAAAGGAATACCCGAGTATCGGCTTGTTCTTGATGGGCGAGGAACGCGAATCCAAGCATTACCTGGACAAGTACCGCGATACGACAACGAAGGAACTGAGCAAGGATCCGATGCTGTTGAAGGAACCGCCGCTGTACCTGACGCGCGCAGACAGTGCCGGCCATTTTACGCTCACGGGGCTTAAGGCGGGCCATTACCGCGTCGTCGCCTTTATGGACGGTAACGGCAACCAGAAAATCGAACTTTCGACAGAACAGGTGGGCCTTTGGACGGGCGACTTGGAATTGACCGCCGAGACGAAGGATACCTTGTGGCTTGCTATTGCCGACATGGATACGACCAAGCTCGAACTTTCTTCGGTGACGCAGCCGTACGCCAACGTGCTCGAGGCGACCTTTACGCGCAACGTGTACTTCGATTCCGCTTTTACGGATACCTCGAATTGCTACTTGGAATCTCCTGAAAAGAAGAAACTCTATCCGAAGCTGGTTTATCTGGGCTCAAGTACCAATAGGCCGCAGTTCTATTTTGACCCTGCACCGAAAAAGGAAGTGCTTTACAAGTTCATTTGCTCGGTGGCGAAGGATTCCCTGTTCCGCACGCTCGATACGCTCCGCAACGAAGTGGAGTGGGAGTGGAAGAAGATGGAAGGCGATACGCTTCCGCCGAAGGTGGCTGGCGTGAGGGCGAATTCCAAGGCGAAGACTTTGTTCCCGGACGATTCGCTGGTGGTGTTCTTTGACAAGCCCAAGCTCGATTCCTTGGAACAGACGTTCTATATCGCGATCAACAAGGATACGACTCAAGTTCAGGTGAAACAGATGGACCCGGTGCGTTTTGCGGTTGAAAAGCCTGCGCCGTGGGGCACCGATATTTCGGTGAATTTCCTGATGGGCTATATGGATACGACTCTTGCCGCTGCCGACAGCAACGGAAAGCGCGATACGGTGGTAGAACTCAAGTACCAGCGCCTGCAAAAGTTCGAGACGGTGAGCAAGCTTAAACTTGCCAAGTTGAATGGTAAGATTCCGGGTGCTTCTGCGAAGACGGTGGTACGCTTGCTTTCGGCAGAAACCAGGAACTACTATTTTGAAAACTGCAAGGCCGACGGAAGCTTTAGCTTTGGCGACCTGGTGGAAGGTGCTTACCTGATGGATTATTATTTGCCCGAAGAAGGCAAGATGTTGCCGGATGGCGGTTCGGTGGACCCGCTCCGTTATGGTTCCCCGTGGCGAGCCATTAACGATACGCTCAAAGTCAAGAACGGTGAAAATGTGTTGGACAGCTTGACTGACGTGGTGCCTGCCCTGTAGCGACGCCGGCAAAAAAGTTTTTAAGAGGATTCTAATGGAAATGAAATCATTCGTTGCAATTGACCTGGAAACGACGGGCCTCGATTTTGAAAAAGACGAAATCATCGAGGTGGCGCTGGTGCGCTTTGAAAACGGTGTAGAAGGCGAATCGGTCGATTACTTGGTCAAGCCGACGAGTGTGACGCTCCGCCCCTTTATCGAAAGCCTTACGGGTATCAGCAACGCCGACCTTGAAAATGCGGAACCCTTTGCGGCTGTCGCCCAGAAGATTTATTCGTTCATTGGGGACTTGCCGATTGTGGCGCACAATGCGATGTTTGATTCCAAGTTCCTGAAGCAGACTTTTGCAAAGGTCGGCATATCGTTCGAGAATCATCCGGTGTGGGATTCGCTCACGGTTTCCCGCATTGCCTACCAGAATGTGCCGAATCACCGCCTGGACACCCTGGTGCAGGAATTGGGCATCGAGCGGAGCCGCGCGCACCGCGCCTTGCCGGATGCCATTGCGTGTGGCGAGCTTTTTGTGATGGCGCTGAACAAGATTGCCAGTGCGGACCCGTGGCTTGTGAATGCCCTGGCGAAGGTGGCCAGGGGATCGGACTGGGCGTTGGTCTGGAACGAATCGGAAGGGGCTGCCGAACTTCCGCAGTACAAGTTGCCGGATGCGCCGCTCGAAGATGCGCCGGCCAAGGAACGTGCCCCGCGTGTCAGTGAATTCTTTAAGGAAGGCGGACTGCTTTCGACGAAGGTGGAAAATTTCCAGATCCGCCACAACCAGCAGGATTACGCCTCGGTGGTGGAACGCAACATGCACAAGGGCGGCCTTTGCGTGCTTGAAGCCCCGACCGGTTCGGGCAAGTCGCTTGCCTACCTGGTGTCTGCCGCCTGCAAGGCAGTGTCGGGCGAGCGCGTGGTGATAAGCACCGCGACCCGGGCGCTGCAGGAACAGCTTTCTAGCAAAGATATTCCGATGGTTGCAAGCCTGTTTGACGGTAAGCTCAAATCGGCCGTGCTCAAGGGCCGCGAAAATTACCTGTGCCTTCGCAAGTTCGAAGAAATCCTGAAGGCGCCGCAGAGCCTGTTGCTGCACGACGAACGCGATTCCTTCATGGCGATTGTGCCGTGGGTGTTTACGACCGAAACGGGCGACGTGAACGAATGCAATTCCTTTAGCCAGGGCCGCAATCGCGTGCTGTGGTCCAAACTTGCAAGCTCTGCAAAGTCCTGCCTCGGCGAAAAGTGCCCGCATTACGGCAAGTGCCCGGCATTGGCCGCCAAGCGCCGCGCCATGAATTCCAACCTGGTGCTGGTGAATCATTCGCTGTTCCTTGCCGACATGGGTCTCGATTTTGCCCTGCTCCCGCTTTATGAACACATCGTGTTCGATGAAGCCCATAGACTTCCGCAGGTGAGCCGTCAGGCATTTGGCCGTACCATTTCTTTCTTTGCGCTCAGGAACATCATCAAGACTCTCGTTCCGTCGAAGGGCCACGAAAATGAAAATCGCGATGGCCTGTTGGCTGAAATCGAGCGCCGCCTTCCTGTCGAAGAAACGGAAATCCGCGCACTCTGCGTCAACCTTTCGGAATCGCTTTCTGAAACCGAAAAGGCTCTGCACCGATTCTTCATGAAGATTGGCAAGAAACTCGCGAAGCAGAAAAACACCCGCAACGGCTTTACCTACACTTCGGGCATTTTGGCTGAATACGAAGCTGACCCCAGCGCCTTCATTGAACAGGGTCTCAATGCAATCAAGCTTGCTGATACGTTGGCCGCCTCGGTGCGTGCGCAGCAGGCTCTTTCGGGCTTGTTGAGCGATGTGGGCGGTCGCATGACCGAACTTTCTCGCTTCTTGCAGGACTTTGAATTCATTACCAAGGCGGGCCGCGAAGATTGGGCCTTCTATATGGAAGAACCTTTCAACCCGCACACCATCAAGTTGCATGCAAGCCCGCTCGATGCAAGCTCCACCTGGAAAGAAAAATTCTATCCGTGGATCAAGTCTGCCACATTTACCTCGGCGACGCTTTCGGTTCAGGGCGACTTGACTTACTTTGTGCAAAAGATGGGCATGGACGCTCCGGGCGGAAAGAAGTCCCCGTTCTTGCGCGTGTATAACGAATCTGCAAAGAGTGACGAAAACCGCTCGGTGATAGTCGCGAAGTTCTTGCCCAAGCCCTCGGCTCCGGAATACAACGATGCCGTGAACGATACGCTTGCGCATATTTTGCCCGAAGTCGAAGAAAATACGATGGTCCTCTTTACCAGTGTGTCTGCCATGATGAAGGCGCAGGCGGCCCTCGCTCCGCTCTTTGCCGAAAAGGGCAAGCTGCTCTTGTGCCAGCATGTAGACGGCGCCCTGGATGGCCTTGTGGCGATGTTCCGCAAGTCTCGCGGTGCATGCCTGCTTGGCTGCCAGAGCTTGTGGGAAGGCGTAGATTTTCCGGGCGACGCTTTAAAGCTGCTTGTGATTCCGAAGCTCCCGTTCCCGAACCCGGTGGATCCGCTGGTTGCTGGAATTACCAACAAGATGAAGGCCGAAGGCAAAAATGCGTTCAAGGAATTCTTTGTCCCCGAAGCATTCATGGAATTGCGTCAGGGCCTTGGCCGTTTGATTCGCTCCGAAGAAGATTCGGGCAAGGTGCTTATTCTCGATAACCGCGTGGTGGTTGAACACTATGGCAAGACCTTCATGCGTATCTGGAACAACAAGCAAAAAGTCGTCGGTTCTGTCGACGACATCAAAGCGGCTCTGAAGTAGTTAAACCGGAAAATTATTCTTCGCCATCGCGGCGCTTGTATTGCAGCTGCGTGTAATAGCTGGTCTTTTCTTCTTCCATGGATCTGGTGATTTCGTCGATGAAATCGTCCATGCTCTTGGAAGGATCGTAGCTCTGGCTGCAAATGCAGGTGGTGAGCTTGTAGGACTTGCTAAAGGTGTTGAGCTCGTTGAGGCTGGAACGGATACGCGTAATGCACATGCTCACGGCCATTTCGTTCGTGGTGTTGATGAAGGCGATAAATTCATCGCTGGAATAGCGGATGATGAGCCCGAGTTCACCGACGGCGCGGTTTAAGATCTTGGTCATTTGCACAAGCACTTTGTTGCCTATAACTCTGCCGTAGTCGTGGTTGATTTTCTTGAATCCGTTGATGTTTACGAGAATGCCCGTGACGTGCAGTTCTTTCTTTTTCTTGTAGGCGCGGCCAAGGTTTGCCAGGTAAGCGTAATTGTAAACGTTGGTGAGCTTGTCCCTATAGACGCGCTCGCCGTGAATGGACGAGAACACTCCCGCAATTGCGATGGCCGTGCACGAAGAAATCGCGGAGATCCCGTAAAAGAGGGATTGGGCGATAGTGCCTGCAATGATCGGGGCAAAGAATATCCAGATGGGGAAGGATTTAAGAGGACCGCCCTTGTGCTTGCAAATGAAATAGATGATAAGGCTGTCCAGCATGAGCCCGTAATCTATAATGGTGTAGATCCAGAAGTATCTGCGGGTATAGACATTGTTTGCAGAGATGTCAAAAATAATCGGGACGAAATTGTTGATGATGACAAGGACTACCCCGAGTACGACGATGAAACCGAGAATGTTGCGGTGCGCGATCGAAAAACGGAAGTTCAAGTGCTCTGCAAGGAATAGAAGCCAGAAAAAGCAGCTGAACATGTTGGTGAGGTATAGAAGATCGTTGCCGCCGTAAACGACGATGCGGGCGATTGTTCCAAGGCGACCGTCTGCAGTGTAGGCAATGGGGTCTAGGACACAGGTACAGAACGTGAAGAAGAGTAACAGCTGAAGGTAGGCGTTCTCGGATCCTCTTTCACGAAAGCGCCAAACGTTGCCTGCCATTAAAACGGCAAGTAACACAATCCCGAATATATTTGTTGCGTAAACCGCTGTAAGTTCAAAAGTCGGTTCCATACGATTCCCCATCCTTAATATAATATCTTTTTCGTAAAAAAGGTAATAAATATGTAAGATACCGCTTTCGTGTGATACCGTGTAATACAAAGCGGACTTTTTAGTGCTTTCTGCGATCTAGAACCCTATGGGAGGCGTAAAAGGCCTTCTTGTTCTCGTACATGCGGGAGTCGATGGTATTGATGAAGCTGTCGACGCTTTCTTCTTTGAGGTTTAGCTTGTGCGAACCGATAGATGCGGTTAGCTTGTAAGGCTTTTCGCTATCTTGGTTGTATTTCTCAAAAAGCTTCTGTATTCTGTCGATGTAGGTCTGGGTCTCGGAGTCGTCTTGTGTATTGATGAGGATGATAAATTCGTCGCCTGCGTAGCGGATGACGATTCCGTGGCTGCCAACGGCCCTTTGTAGAATTCTTGTCGTGGCAATCAAGGCTTCGTCACCGATGGAGTGGCCCAGGTCGTCGTTGATTTTCTTGAAGCCGTTCAGGTCGAGCATGAGGCCCGTGATGCTTTGCTTGTTCGGGCGCTTTGCGAATTTATTGAGCTTGTAGTCCAGATAGGCCCGGTTGAAAATGCCTGTGAGCGCATCGCGGTAGATCATTTCGTTTTGCAGGCTTGCGAGAATTCCTGCAATCGAAATGGCGATGCTTGTTGGAACAACGGAGATGCCGTAAAAGAGGGATTGGATGACTCCGCCTAAAAGGATGGGAACGATGTACACCCAAATGGGGAAAAACTTGAGGATGCCGCCGTTTCTCTTGCTCTTGTAGTAAGTGATAAGGCTGTTGATGACAAGAAGGTAATCGATGATCAAGAAGAAGAAATAAAACTTTTCGCGGGAGTAAAGATTGTCTGCGTCGATCGAGAAGACAATGGGATGGAAGAAGTTGATGACAAGAAGAAGCAAACCGATGGATACGGTCACGTTCAGCATGCGGCGGGTCTTTCTGGACATGCTGCCGTTCAGGTAGTAGGCGAGGAACCGGTTCCAGCAAAACACGGAAAGCATGTTAGCTGCAAAGAGCCAGGTGCTGGTGGCGTAGACGGCGATTTTCGGGAGGAGCCCCGGCAGGCCTTTCATGGTGTAAGAGATCGGGTCGGCAACGCAACTGAGCAAGGTGAGGAACATCATGGCCAGTAGATTCATGTTGGCATGAGTCTTACTTTGCAGACGCCAGAGATTGCAGACGATCATGACGGCTAGCAAGATAATGCCGATGATGTTTGCAACGTAGATGCTCTCTAGATTGAATAAAGGATTCATTGTATTAAACCCGATAGCTCTTTAATTATAGATAATATTTTTGTATCTTTTTGGTAAAATTGGAGTAGCTCATGTCTAAATTAATGCGTTCTATTTCGGGTATCCGCGGAATCGTGGGTGATACCCTTACCCCTCAAGTTCTTAAGAGCCATGTGAGTGCCTTTTTGCAGATTACCAAGGCCAAGCGTGTGGTGATCGGCCGCGATAGCCGCCCCACTGGCGATGCCATTAGCCAGTTCGTGGCAGGCATTTGCCGCCTGTCGGGCGTGGACGTTGTGGAAGTCGGCCTTTCGACGACGCCCTCGGTCGAAATCCTCACGACCGAACTCAAGGCAGATGCCGGTATCATCATTACCGCAAGCCACAATCCGCTGGAATGGAACGCTCTCAAGTTCTTGAACAACAAGGGCCTGTTCCTGGGTCCCGATGACGTGAAGAAGTTGTTCGAATTGGCCGATGCCGATAACTTCCAGTATCCGGATTACCGCGGCATGGGCAAGTATGAATTCATGAAGGATGCCGATGGCGTTCACGTCGATGGCACATTGAAGATCCCGTTCGTGGATGTCGAAGCCATTAAGGCCAAGCACTTTAAGGTGGCAGTGGATGCCGTGAACGGCGCCGGCAGCTACATTGTGCCGCGCCTGTTGGAACAGCTCGGTTGCGAAGTGGTGCGTGTGCACTGCGAACCCGATGGCACCTTCCCGCGCGGTGCCGAACCGATTCCTGAAAACCTGGGCGACCTGCGCAAGGCCGTGAAGGATAACGGCTGCGCTGTCGGCTTTGCCGTGGACCCCGATGCAGACCGCTGCGCCCTTGTGGATGGCCTTGGCCAGAGCATTGGCGAAGAATACACGCTCGCTATTGCAACTGAAGAAGTGCTTAGCCAGAAGAAGGGTAGTGTATGCGTTAATTTGTCTACAAGCCGCATGAACGAAGACGTTGCCGAAAAGTACGGCTGCGAATTCAGCCGCGCCAAGGTGGGCGAAATCAACGTGAGCCTGCAGATGATCGAAAAGGGCTGCGTGATCGGTGGCGAAGGTAACGGCGGCGTGATTCTGCCGGCACTCCACTACGGTCGCGATTCCTTGGTGGCAGCCGCTCTCGTGCTCAGCTGGATGGCTCACCATAACGGCGGCCCGGAAAAGTTCGTTGCCGAAAATCCGTCTTACGCCATGCCCAAGAAGAAATTCGAACTCGGCGACAAGAAGGTCGCAGACATCTTGCCGAAGGTCAAGGCAGAATTCGCCGGCTGGACCATGGATGAACGCGACGGCCTGTGGCTCGGTCACGAAAAGTCCTGGGTGCATGTGCGCGCCAGCAATACGGAGCCGGTTATTCGCGTGATTGCAGAAGCACCGACTGCGGCTGAGGCCGAAAGCCTGTGCAGCCGCGTAGAAAAACTTATATAGTCTTCGCTATGCGGCGTTACTCGCCCCCTCACGTACGACTTAGTACGCTACGGGGGCTCGCGCCTGGCCTAGCTTGACTCTCTAAGTTTTTCTTTGATTCATGTATGTGATAATTTAGAGCCCGCTTTATGCGGGCTTTTTTGCGTTAGGGCTGAGCGGTCTACCGTGAGCAAAAAGCCCCAGGCGTTAAGCTGGGGCTGTTGCGAGAGCGAGGCGATATCACATTCTGGTTTATGCGATAGAGCCGAGCGGTCTTAGAACTGTTCGAAGAACTTGTGTACCTCTTCCGGCACCCACGTGCTTTCCCAGTTCCAGCCCACGCCCATGTTACCGGTGTCGTGAGCAGTCCATTGGTGGTCACCCGGCCAGCTGCACCACTTGACGGGGAAGCGTTCATCCACATTCTTGAAGTCGTAGCAGACGTGGCCCGTATTGCCGCTCACTTCTTGCGGCTTTTCGGAACTGGCGTCGGTGAAGTCGCCGTTTGCGTCGGCCTTGCCGTTACGCTTCAGAATACGCGGGAGGGCGCTGTTCTTGGCGCGGCTGTAATCGCAGCGGCCGTCATTCTTGCCATGGACATTCATCCAAGCAATCGGCAGGTTCTTCATGTTGTTGCCTTCGGGCAGCCAGATGTTGTAATCGGCCACGGCGTAGGTGGCGGCGGCACGCACGCGGCTCTGCATGTCTTGCATCAGGGAGTAGCTGAACATGGCGCCGTAGCTGAAGCCCGTAATGAACACGCGGCTCGTGTCGATACAGTAGTTCTCGTTCAGGGTGGTGAGCGTCTGGGCGAAGAAGTCATGGTCGCCCTGGCCCTTGTTCCACAGGCCGCCAATGGCGTCGAGCGAGACAAAGATGTAGTCGCCGTTCTTGTCGAGCACCTGCTGGCCGTAATACGGAGTGGGATGGTCGTAGTCGGCGGCGTGGTGCACGAAGTCTTCGCCGCTGCTACCGTAGCAGTGCAATGCGAACAGAACCTTGTGCGGTTTCGTGTTGTCGTAATTCTTGGGCAAGGTGATAAAGTATTTGCGGCTGTCGCTGCCTACCTGTATCTGGAACTGGTCGCCATTTTCGACGCTCTTGACTTTTTGCAACTTGGAGTTGCTGCCGCAGCCCTTACTCGGGGTCGGCGAGTTGCCGAGTGCGTAACCGAACTTGAATGTTTCTTCGGTAGACACTTCGTTCATCTTGATCGTGACCGTCGTATCGAGATTCGGGAGGTAGACCTTCACGGTTTCGTAGCCTTCGAAGGCCACGCTCAAGGTGTCCTTGTCGGCGCCGTCGACTTTCATGAGGGCGTTTCGATTTTGCTTGAAGGAACCCGAATAGTTGCCCGTGGCGTTAAAGCGGATGGTTTCCTGTGCCGAGCCGAGCTTGACGCGGGCGAGGTAAGTGCCCTGCGATTCGATGACGGAATTCAAGTCCATGGAACCCGAACCCTGCAAGGTCTGTGCGAATACCTGGTTTCCGACCAAGTCAAAAACCTTGACCTGTACCGGGGAGTTCCCGTTTTGAGAGAAATTCAAGACACCGTTGGTAAGGCTAAAGCTACCGGCGCTACGAACTGCGTTCAAATGGGCCGATTCTTCCTTGAAGGTAAATTTGCCTTGTTCGTCGGTGGTGGTGGCCTTGTTCTTCTTGACGAGCTTTACGTCGGCCCCTTGAATGGCCTTGCCGTCTTTAGTGGTAACAGTGCCGTTTAATGTATAGGCAGATGCGTAGCCGCAGAAGGCCAAAAGGCATGCTGCCGTAAATAGATTAGGTGTATTCATCATGACTCCTTTTTTTCACCAGACCTTCTTATAAATTAATCCGAAATGCGATGAAAGTCGCAAGGAAAAACGCCCTGCCCGTGGACGATTTATCTACAAAATGATTTTTACCGAAGGGTGCCCGAGGGCTGCTATAACAAAAGGGCGTACCGTTGATGGTACGCCCTTGAGGTTGGAGTGTGTGTGTAGGAAATTTTAGAACTGTTCGAAGAACTTGTGGACTTCTTCGGGTACCCAGGTTTCCTGCCAGCCGGCACCGACGTTCATGCTGCCGTTGTCGTGGGCGGTCCACTGGTGTCCACCCGGCCAGCTGCACCACTTGACCGGGAAGCGTTCGTCGACGGTCTTGAAGTCGTAGCAGACGTGTCCGGTGTTGCCGTTCACTTCGGTCGGCTTTTCGGAGCTTGCGTCAGTGAACTTGCCGTCTGCACCGGGCTTACCGTTGTTCTTCAGGATTCGCGGAAGAGCGCTGTTCTTGGCGCGGTCATAGCTGCACATCTGGTCGTTCTTACCGTGCACGCCCATCCAGGCGATCGGCTTACCCGTGTTGGACGGGAGCCAAATGTTGTAGTCGGCGGTAGCATACACAGCCACAGCGCGGAGGCGGTCCTGCATGTGCTGGGCGAGAGAGTTCGTGAACATGGCGCCGAAGCTGAAGCCCGTTGCGAACACGCGGGTGGTATCGACGCAGTAGTTGTCCTGGATCGTCGTAATCATCTGGTTGACGAAATCGTGGTCTTCCTGTCCGTTCCAAGTACCATTGTCATTACCCTGCGGAGCGGCGAAGATGTAGTCGCCGTTCTTGTCCAGGTTCTGCTGGCCATAGTACGGAGTCGGATGGTCATAGTCCGGAGAATGGTGCACGAAGTCTTCGGCCTTGGAACCCATGCAGTGGTTTGCAATGAGAACCTTGTGCGGCTTGGAGTTGTCGTAGTTCTTCGGCAAGGTGAGGAAGAAGATACGGTTTTTGCCGCCGACGTTGATCTGGAACTTCTGACCGTTTTCGACGGAACCGATCGAGTTGATGGAAGAATTCTTGCCGCAACCCTTACTCGGACGCGGAGTGTTCTTCAAGGCGTAACCGAAGGCGAATGTTTCTTCGTCACCCGAGCCCGGATTCACGGAGGAACCAGCTTCTGTGAGTTTGATGCTCACGGTTGTGTCGAGGTTCGGAAGGTACGTCTTGTAGGTGTTGTAACCTTCGAAGGCGACGCTCAAGGTGTCCTTGTCGTTAGACAGTCTTGCGAGAGCCTTGTGGCCCTGCATGGCGGAACCCGAGAAGTTGCCGGAGGCGTTGAAGCGGATCGTTTCCTGTGCGGAACCGAGCTTGACGCGGGCGAGGTAGGTGCCCTGGGCTTCGATAACGGAATTCAGGTCCACGGAACCGGAACCCTGGAAGGTCTGTGCGAAGACCTGGTTACCGACCATGTCGAAAATCTTGACTTGAACCGGGGTGTTACCATTCTGGGTGAAATTCAAGACACCGTTGGTGACGCTGAAGCCGCCGGCGCTACGAGCCTGCGTAAGGCCGATCGTTTCTTCTTTGAAGGTGAATTTTCCCTGGGCGTCCGTGGTGGTGGACTTGTTTTTCTTGATGAGCTTGACGTCTGCACCCTGGATAGCCTTGCCATCCTTATCGGTAACGGTTCCGCTCAATGTATATGCTGAAGCGCTGCTGCACAATGCAGCGACAAGTGCTGCTGACAACAGCGTAGAGAACTGTTTTCCCATACTTACTCCTTTTTTGGCCCAAATACACTCTTTAAGCCTCATTGCCCTTAAAAATATATTCCGCGGGGTAAATTGTTCCGGAAAAAGCAAAGGGCTCATTGACAAACTGTCCATAACAAAAAGTTTACACAAAAAAGACCCCTTTCGGGGCCTTTTTTGGGGAAGGAGCATGATGAAAAAGAGAAATTTTTACACGATTTCCGCCCTTTTGGAGGGCGTTTTTCGTGTTTTTTGACCCCGTTTTAGGGTTTAGTCGATCGTCAGTTTGCGGGCTGCTGCTGTCTGCTTTTTCGACAAGGTGAACGACAAGACGCCGTTTTCGAGGGAGACCTTGATGTTTTCGGTGTCGATATCGTCGGCCAGGCGGAAGCTGCGCTCGTAAGTGAACTTGCTTTCCTTGCGGTTACGCGTTGCCTTGACGGTGATGATGTTCTTTTCGACCTGGATGTCCAAGTCTTCCTTTTTAACGCCCGGGAGTTCCACTTCAAGCATGAAGCCGTTGTCGACTTCATAGTAGTCGGCCTTGGGCGTGTAGCTGCATTCGTTCTGGGCGTTGCAGGCGTTCAAGTTGTCAAGGAAGTTCTGGATACCGTAGAAAGTGCTCGGAATAAACTGTGTCATAATTTTAACCTCTTTGGATGTGGGTCCAATCTTTGGCGGTTTGCCTCGGCTTGGCGCCCTGTTTTTGTTTACACCCACCTAATAGCAAAGACCGTGCCAATTCTGCAGGAGTTTTGGCCGTGAAAGAAGAAACGGGCTTTTCAGGAGCGAAAAGGAGGTGCCATCCCCGTTCCGGCATGACTTTGGGTACAAAAAGAAACGCCCTCTGTTTCAGGGGCGCAACATCGGGTGTTTATTTTTGGAATTTTCCCGTTTTTTGTTAAATTAGGGATGAATGCTTATCAAGAAGACTTTCTCCGGGCAGCGGTTTCGCGCAATGCTCCTGACGGCCTCGATTTCGGTGTGTGCCGAAATCGCGAACGTTTTTATTGATAAAATTGTAGCCGCCCAGCTTCTTGGCGAAAAGGCGCTGGCCTCCATTTCGTTTTTCTCGCCCCTGTTCTCGTTCATCTTTTTCCTGAACGCGCTTGTCGCCGTGGGTAGCCTCGCCTGCTATTCTATAGAGCTTGGCCGCATGGATCGTGACCGCGCAAACAGGTTCTTTGGACAGAGCATTCTGCTGTCGTTTGTGGTCGGGATCTTGATGGTGGTCCTCTTTACCTTCGGAAAGGGATTCATGTTCCACTTTATGCACGTGGATCCGGAACTGTTGCAGTATGTCGACGAATTCTATGTCTGGTTCCTGGGAATCGCGTTTTTCATGCCACTCTGCAATGTCTTGCAAGAGATGATTTTTGCCGATGGCGATACCCGGATTTGCAATGCGTCGTACGCCACGCTCCTTATAGGAAACATTGTGCTTTCCTGCTTGCTCTGCACGCGCATGGGCATGTCGGGAATTGCGCTTGGCACCCTGCTTTCGATTGTGTTGAGTATCGCGGTACTCTGCCTGCACTTCTTCAGGAAGAACAACAGCCTTCGCTTTGTATGGCATTTCAAGATTGCCGACGTGGGGCGTACGTTCCGTTTTAGCATGGCGGAGGCCTGCGAATACCTTTATTTCTCTTTGCTGACGGCCTTGTTGAACTTCTACTTTGTCGAACACTTCGCCGTTGAAAAGTTGACGGTGCTTTCCATTGTGTACGAAATCGTGGAGGTGAGCGTCATATTCAACGGGATTTGGCTTGCGGCTGAACCGCTCATCAATATTTACCGCGGCGAAAGGAACGGCAAGGGTATCTTGCAGACCATGCGGTTTGTCAACTGGGCGCTTGTCAAGGAGGGCGTGTTCTTTACCGCGTTCCTGGTGATTTTTGCGCCCGTCATGACGCATCTGTTCGGCATTCATTCCGAATCGCTTGCCGACGAAACCGCGTTTGCCATTCGTGCTTGCGCGGTGGGGCTTTTCCCGCTCGCCCTCGTCAAGACTTACGCCAGTTACCATGTGCACGAACTGCCGCTGCTTTCGTTCGTCTTTATTTCTTTGGTGATGTTCATTTGCCCCTTCGCGGGTGTTCTCGGCATACATGCCTTCGTGGGCGAACAGGCCATGTGGAGCGCCTTCGGTGTCGCGCCCTATGTGGCGCTTGGCGCGAGTGTCGCCATCCATTTGCTGATTCATGGCAAGAGGCATTTCCCGCTTGAACTCGAGGAATTCTCGATCGAAAATTACTGGTTCATGCATGACATGGAACTTACGCCCAAGAACCTGATTCTTTACCGAAACAGTATCAGCAAGCTCTTGACTCACCGCGGCGTGAGCGGGGACGTTCGAATCAAGGCCATGCTGATTCTAGAAGAATTGGGAATGGTGGTTTACGAACGGAACAAGGGCAAGAAGGTCTTTGTCGAAATCGACGTGAACCTGAAACCTGATAGCCTGACGATGGTCATTAAAGACGACGGAGTCCTGATGGACTTGACCGACTTTGAACAGCGCGTGACCGATTTGCGCATGTACCTTGTCAATATGTTTATGACGGTGCAAGAAGATAAATGCTATCTGCTGACTTCTAACTATAACCGTCACGTGTTCCGTTTTGACCGGAACGCATGACTAGTCCGGAACGCATGACTAGTCCAGCTTGCCCTGATAAAGTTCCAGAAGCTTGCGTGAAAGCAGGCTCGTGTACTTGGCGTTGGTGAGCGTGATCTGGGCTTTTTCCAGATTGTTCTTCTGGGTCAAGAAATCCGTGTAGGTGAGGGCGCCTGCGTTGCGTTGTTCTTCGGCAACGACGAGGGCTTCGGATTCGGCTTGCACCTGGAGGATGGCGGCCTTCCATTGCATGTCGGCGCTCATGGCGTTCAGGTAGAGCTTTTCGAGATTGTTCTCGAGAGTCTTCATGTCTTCCTTGAGGCTGACCTGCGATTCGGTCTCGCTGACTTGCGCCTGCAGGACTTTGCTGGCGGTGGCGCCGCCATCGATAATCGGGATGTTGATGCCGAGCGTAATGGAATTTTGCCAGCCGTACTTGAGCTGGTCCTTGTAGGCCTTGGACTGCCAAGCCTGCAGGCCCGTGCTGGAATTGGCGCCGAGGGTCACGGTAATGGAGCTGCCCTTGCCGGCGACTTCCGTGTTCTTCTGGGCGGCGCGCACGGACACGCTGTCGGACTTGAGTCCGGGGTGAGCGTTTTGGGCGTCGGCCTTCAATTGTTCGTAAGTCGGAAGCGCTTCGAGGGAATCAGGGCTTTCGATATTGGTTTCAGGGGCGCTGATCTGGAATTCGACATTGTCGTCCAGTTCCAGGAGCTGGCGCAGAGTCGTCTTGGCGGTGCTCACGGAGAGCTGGGCGGTAAGCTGCGAGGTCTGCTTTTGCAGCACGTTGGACTGCGATTGGGTCAAATCCTTCTTGGTGATAGAACCCGCTTCGTAAAGCTTGCTGTAGTGCTCGAATTCGGCCTGGGCAAGTTCGACCGAGGCGTCTGCCGTGCGCAGGTTTTCGCTTGCGGCCAAGAGGCTCATGTAGGCGTTCAGCACGCTTTCCTGGACGCTGCGTTCGGTCTGCTGGGTGGCAAGGGCCGTCGCTTCCTTGGTAAGTGTCTTGGATTCTACGTTCAGGCTCGTGGCGCCCCCGTCCCACAGGGTGTAGGAACCGGAAATACCGAGGTTCAGACGGTAATGGTCTTCGTTATAGACGAAGGGGTGGTCGTAGAGCGTGTTCTGGATGCTGGCGCTTACAGTGGGGTAGTTGCCCGTTTTCGCCTGTTTGATGGAAATGTCGGCGGACTGCTCGCGGAGCTTTGCGGATTCAAGCTTCAGGCTAGACTTTTTGGCCTGCTTGAGGCAGTCTTCTAAGGTCCAGGTGCCTTCGGCAAAAGCCGTCGTCAGGGCGGCCATGGCGAAGAATGCATTGATGAGGACTTTGGTGTTAATCATGCCTTTTAGATGCCTACAGGCTTTAAAAAGTTGCGTTGTGGAGACAAGATAACAAAATTACTTGCCCGAAATGTATAAAAACAAAAAAGACTTCCGGGGTAGGAAGCCTTTCTAGTGGACGGTACTGGATTTGAACCAGTGACCTCTGCCGTGTGAAAGCAGCGCTCTAAACCAACTGAGCTAACCGTCCGAGGTAGGCGCAAATATATAAAATCTAAATCAGTTTGTCAAGGGGATTAGAGGTATTTGTCCTCGGCGGCGCGGAGAATGGTCAGGAATTCGGCCGGGTCCTTGGAGGCAATCAGGTCCTTGCGGACGCCACCGTCGGCCAAAAGACGGCTGACAGAGGAAAGAGCCTTGAGGTGCGGGCCCACGGTGTTGCCCGGGCTTACGATCAAGATGATCAGGTAGACCGGTTCGCCATCGAACGAGGCGAAATCGAGGCCCCCTTCGATAGTGGCGGCTGCCATGCACATGCGGTCCACGCAGTCGATCTTGGCGTGCGGAACGGCAAGTCCGCAACCGATACCGGTAGAACGGCTCTGTTCGCGGGTCCAGACGGCATCGAAAATTTCGTCGCGGTGTTCCAATTTGTAGGCACTGCAAAGCGTATCCACGAGCTCGTTCAGGATTTCTTCCTTGGACGTGCTCTTGGAGTTAATCAAGATGCAATTGTCAACAAATCTTTCGGAAAGACGCATATTGTTTTCCTTTTATAATTTTCAATATGGATATTTAGCAAAAAAATGCGCCGTTTGGACAAAAATATGCCCTTTGAAACGAAAAAATATCAAAAATGACTAGAATTGGTTCAAAAAAGCCAAAATTTCCATCTGGGAGTGCAAATTTTCGGCTTGATCGAGGGCGCGGCGCATCACGGAGACTTCGATTTGCCCGGGAGCCTCGGAATGGCCAATGGAACCGTAGGTGAGGTTCGCTCCTTCGTTCAATGACCAAAGGCGGCTGACCCTGCCTGTTTCGCCCATACCGAAGGCGGCAAACATCTGGAATTTCTTGCCGTATTTTTTTGCGAACTTGTACAGGCGGTCACAGTCACTGTCGGAATTGCTCATGGCGGCAATCTTTAGCCCTTGGGCGCCCACGCGTTTGATGTCGGCGGCAAAGGTTTCGAGTTCCATGTCGGTCGGAATTCGCACGAAATTGTGCTCCGAAATGAGCAGGCTGACGCCTATGGGGTAGGCCATATCGTTCAAGGCCTTGAAATCGCTCAGGCAGTCGCGTTCAAGGTCGAGCCATTCGGGAACCTGCTTGCCCGAAAGAATGCGTTGCCAGAGTTCCAGGCGTTCTACGGCGCGGGCGTCGGGGAATTTACCGCCGTCGCGCTGCAGGCGGATGGTGCCGATCTGGATTTTGTTGTCAACGATGTGGCGGACTCTTTCGGAGAGCGATGGCCATTCCGATTCGTCGAAGAAATCGTAGCGGATTTCGATGGCGTCGCAATTGTCGAGGTCGAGACGCACCGGGTGGAACAAGTCCTTTTCGGCGGCTTCGAGAACGTCTGGGCCCACAAGGCCAACAAGGTATTTGCGAGATTCGGAAGGCATGGCGCAAATATAAAAATTATGCAGGCTCTTAAACGAGCTTCCAGTCGAGTTCCTGGCCGGCGGCGAGCGGCACCACGCCGTTTACGATAGCGGGCACCGTCCATTTTTCGTGGACGACTTCGATCTGCTTGGTCGTGCGCGGAAGGCCGTAAAAGTCGGCACCGTAGCTGGCAATGAAATTCGGGAGCTTGTCCAGGTGGCCAGCCCGTTCGAATTCTTGGACCAGGAGCGGGATGGCGACCGGGGCGCTGTAGACGCCGGCTGCGCCGCAGGGGCATTCCTTTTTGCCGAGCTGGTGCGGCGCAGAGTCCGTGCCGAGAAAGAACTTGGGATTGCCGCTGAAGGCGGCTTCGCGAATGGCGGCACGGTCTTCCGGCCGCTTCGGCAAGGGCTTGCAGAAATGGTGCGGCCGTAAGGCGTCTCCCACGATGTCGTCAAGCGTCATCATCAGGTGGTGCACCGTGAAGGTGGCGGCCACATTCGCGGGGAGTCGCTTGACGGCTTCCACCGACTTTGCAGAGCTCAAGTGCTCGAAAACGATTTTGAGCTTCGGGAATTTTTCGGCCAAGGTTTCGACGCGCTTGATGAAGGCGCTCTCGCGGTCCAGGCAGAACTCGCCCGGTTCTTCGCCGTGGACGCACAGTACGAGGCCGAGCTTTTCCATCATGGCGACCACCGGGAAAATGCCTTCGAAATCGCTGATGCCGTCGGCGCTGTTGGTGGTCACGCCGGCGGGGTAGTACTTGCCTGCCACAACACCGACCGCCATCATGTCCTTCAAATCCTGTTCCGTGTAATTCGGGTTCAGCTTGAACGTCATGAGCGGGACAAAGTCCGCGCGTACGGCCTTTGCCGCTTCCAAGATCTGCGCCTTGTAATCGGCAATCGCCTTCGCGCTTGTCATCGCGGGTACCGTGTTCGGCATGATGATGGCGCGGCCAAATTGTTGAACCAAGTCACGAACGTAGCCGGGCATCAATTCGCCCTGTCTCAAGTGCGCATGAAAGTCGTCGGGTAGAGGGAGAAACATTTTGAAATCCTTTTGTAAAATGTGTAGTGTGGGATGTGGAATGTGTAGTGTGTAATGGTTAATTATTCATTTGTCATTTCACATTTCACATCGCGGCTTCGCCGCTCTACCCGCTATTGCGGAGGTCGCGGAACAGTTCTCTGGAAATTTCGCTGTCGGTGTTGACCCAGTATTCAAACGGCTTGGGCTCGGTCAAAGTCTTGCGGTGCAAGAAACAAATATTGCAACCGAGTTCCTTGGAAATCATCAAGTCGTGAGTCACGATAAGAATGGTGGTTTTGAACAGCGTACGCATGTTGTCGATCAGCGGCAGCAAGTTGCGTCGGTTGTAGTTGTCAAGACCTGCCGTAGGTTCGTCCATCAACAATAGCTTCGGGTCCATGGCCCAGCTACGGGCGATAGCCACACGCTTTTGCATGCCCATACTGAGCATGTGCGGGAACAAGTCGGCTTCGTCGCGTACGCGCATCAAGTCCATGGCCATGTTGATCTTTTCTTCGATTTCGGCGGGTGTTCCCATTTTGTGGTAGCGGAGCGGGAGCGCAATATTGTCGCGCACGCGCAAGTTCGAAATCAGGGCACCGTTCTGGAACACCATTCCCACTTGGCGTTTTGCCACTTCCAGGGCGGTCAACTTTTCGGGCGGAATGTATTCGCCGAAATAGTAAATGTTGCCGCGGGTGGGGCGAGTAAGCCCGGCAATGACTCTGAGAAGGGCACTCTTTCCTTGGCCAGAAGGTCCACCAATGCAAATGGTTTCGCCGCGTTTAACCTTAAGGTTCACATTCGAAAACAGTTCCTTTTGCGGGTCCATTTCGATGCCTCTGAAATACCCTAAAATTCTCGGCTTAGAGAACATTGCACCGGCAAGGTCCCTATAGGCGAGATGGATATCTTCCAGACTTAAGGCTTCGTCAAACATTAGATCAACTGGTTGAGGTTATTCATGTAGTCCACTAAGTAGAATATCGAAATAATCACATCGGCCACGACAACATACAGGAAAGATTTAATCACGGAACGCGAAACGGCCTTGGGCACCTGACGCACATCGCGCGGAATGTTCAGGGCCTGGTAGCAGGCGTTGGTGGTAATAATGGCGCCAAAGACAAGGGGCTTCAGAATAAGGAAGATAAAGTCTTCGAGCGTAATGGCTTTCAGGATTTCGCCACTCAGGTAAGACCAGGTCAGCTGAATGCTGGACATTTCGCTTTGCATGACGCCGCTCATACCGCTCATGAATATCGCGCACTTGGTAAGAATGAATCCGCCGCAAATGGCGCTTGCGCTAAAGAAGATGTTCATGATGAGCATGGCGATGCAGCCGCCAATCAGACTCGGCATGACCAAGAAACGAATCGGGTTTACGCCCATGGTGGCAAGTGCATCGACTTCGTAGTTGATCACCATGCTCCCGATGTAAGTCGTAAGCGAAGAACCGCTTCGGCCTGCAATCAAGAATGCTGTAAGGATCGGGCCAAGTTCACGGATGACCACCACCACGATCATGTTGCCCACAAAGTCGGCGAAACCCATTTTACCCATCATCGAAATCACTTCGATAATGGTGATAGTTCCGAACAAGGTGGCAACGACAAAAAGAATCGGGAAAATTTCGACGGCCGTAAAATACGTCTGCATGATGATGTTACGGGAGTCGGTCTTCAAGCTACGGTTTTTGGCGAAGATGCTAGAAATGGCTCGGCAGAACAAAGCGATTTGTTGGCCGAAAGGACGGCGCAACAGGAACAGGCCCAGCAAATGGAATGCCTTTGCGGGGGCTGTGAATCGTTGCCAGTTTCTAGGGCTCCTTACTCTCATTCTTCTGTTCGATCGCTTCCAAAATTTGGTGCCACAAGTCGCCGAGTCCGAATTTCTTGAAAGAGCTCACGCTCAAGGGATTCTGGTCGAGCCCGAATTTTTCCTTGATGCTGCGGAGTCCTTTTGCAAGTTCCGACTGGTTCGCCTTGTCGCGTTTGCTTGCAACAATCAGTACGGGGCAACCGCTGGCCCGGATGGCTTCGACCGTCTCGATATCGATAGCGTGACCGCCGTGGCGCACGTCTACCAAATATACGAGTCCTTTCAGGTCTTTACACTTTTCCACGTATTCGCGGATAAAGTCTGCCATCTGGTCACGTTTGGCGTTGCTGACTTTTGCAAAGCCTACACCTGGTAAATCTACTAGAAAAAACTGCCCGTTGACTTTGAAAAAATTCAATTCGCGGGTTTTTCCGGGGGTTCTGCCCACTTTTACCAAGTCTTTTCTGCCCATCAGGGCATTCATGAGCGAAGATTTGCCCACATTGGAGCGTCCGAGGAAGGCAATTTGCGGTAAGCGTTCTTCGGGAAGGTGCTTGATGCTTGTCGAACCTTTGACAAATTCGGCGGAGACAATCTTGTAGTCGCCCACCACGACAGGGCCGTGGTGAACCGTCTTTGGCGGTAAATTCGCCTTTGTCCCTTTCGGAGCCTTTTCCATCATAAGCTGACTCTCCCTTCGAATGCGCGGAGCATGGTGACTTCGTCGACAAATTCAAGGTCCGAACCCATGGGGATTCCGCGGGCAAGGCGCGTGCGCTTGACGTTGACGCCTGCAAGCATGTGGTCGAGCATGAGCGCGGTGCTGTCGGCTTCGGGGCTAGAACCTAATGCAAATATAAGTTCTTCGATGCCTTCGTCTTTAATGCGCTTTACCAGTTCGGGCAGGTGCAAGTGTTCGGGGCCGATGCCGTCCAGGGGCGAAATCACGCCGCCCAGAACAAAATAAGTACCCTTGTAAATGCCGGAGCGTTCGAAGGGAACGATGTCGGAGCTTTTTTCGACCACACAAATGCACTTGGAGTCGGGCCTGGCCTTGCATACGGGGCACAGGTCTTCGTCGGTAAAGGCGTAGCAGCGCGGACAGGGATGGACGTTCTTCTTGGCGTTCAGCAGGTTCGTCGAGAAACGTTCTACATCACCTTCGTTTTTGGAAAGAATATGATACGCAAGTCTTCGGGCGGTTTTCTGCCCGATTCCGGGGAGCGATGAAAATTCCCCGATTAACGCTTCAAGACTTTGCGGTTCAATGTTCATTGGCAAAACTGTAGGATTCGTTGATGCAGAGTTTCAATTGGGCGAAGTGGATGCCCTCTTCCTTGAGACAAGCCTGGATGGATTCGCGGTCGTCGAGTTCCACGGCGTCTGCAAGGCGGAGGAGCGTGCCGAGGCGGCCGCTGCGGTTCAGAAGGGCGTCCTGCATTTCGTCATCGGCAGGAGCGTCGGGCAAGATGGTTTCGAGCGGGGCGCGCACCAAAGCGTCCATGCGGCTGATGAGGCCCACCATGAATGCCTTCGCGCAGAAGTCGTCGTTGTTTTCGTCGATGCAGCGGGCGAGGCTTTCCATGAACTTGGCGCGGTGGCTTGCGTTCTGGAACAAGGGCGATGCCTGCGGAGTCATGCCGAGTTCCGGGCGGGCGTACAGCATGAGCATGAGCCATTCCTGAATGCGGCGCATGCCCACCCACACGATGGCATCCTTGACCGTGTCGATGTGGCTGTGCCTGGTCTGCGAGTCGGAGTTCACGAAACGGAGCAGGTTCTGGGCGATGTCTTCGTGCTTGGAGAGGCTGTCGCACATGTCTTCGAGAGAGGGCCTCGACTTGATGCGGAGCAAGAGCTGCAGGATCGTTGCCGAGGTGGCGTCGATCTTGCGGCCGGTCACCAGTTCGGGCTTTGCAAAGAAGAACCCCTGGAAATAATCGTAGCCGGCTTCTTCGCAGCGCTTGAAGGTCGCCTCGTCTTCCACCTTTTCGGCCAGGAGCTTGATGCCCATGGTCTTGAAGAAGATGGCGGCGGCGTTCATCGATTCCTGCGAGTTGTCCACCACGTCCATCTTGACGTAGCTGACGTACGGGAACAGCGGCTTGAATCGCGTGATGAATTCGTCGTTGAAGATGAAATCGTCGAGCGCCAGTTCGAAGCCCAGGGCCCTGTAGCGCTGGACGGCCTTGACAATCGCTTCGTCGACTTCGACGTCTTCAAGAACCTCGAGTACGAAGTACTTGGGGTTCAAAAGCCCGAACAAGTTGTCGAGCAGCATGTTGCGGCTGCAGTTCACGAACGCCTTGTTGTTTCCGATCAGGCGTTCGATGCCGATATTGTTCAGCACGTTCTCGAGAACCTGCGCGGTGGCGAGAACGTCGCTTGCAATGATCGCGATGTCGCTTTCGGGCGAATCGCGAAACAGAAGCTCATACGCGTAAATCTTACCCTCGCGGTCGAGGATAGGCTGGCGTGCTAGATAGGCAAGTGTTTGCATGTCTTAAATACGAGCGCTCTTGATCCCGAACAGGAGAATGCTGCGTGCGCCTGCGTCCCAGAGCTTGTCCATGATGGAGTTGGCTTCTTCTTGCGGGACCATGGCCTTCACGGAATACCATTCGCGGCCGTGGAGCTTGGTCACTGTCGGGGCGTCAAGACCCGGCGTGAGTTCGCATGCCTTCTGGAGGAGTTCGGCCGGGCAGTCATACTCGATCATCATGTAGGATTGGGCAACGAGCTTGCCTTCGATACGGCGGATCAGCGTGTTGACTTCTTCGAGTTCGGTCTTCTGCGGGTTGCAGAAGAGGGCTGCGTTGCTACGGAAGAGCGGTTCGCCCACAATGCGAAGTCCAGCCTGCTTGAGCGTGGTACCGGTTTCGACCACGTCGACAATGGCGTCTGCCACGCCGAGGCTCACCGAGATTTCGACGGCGCCTTCGAGCACCACGAAGTCCATCGGCTTCTTGTAGAAGCCTTCCACGATGTTCGGGAAGCTGGTGGCGATCGTAGAATTCTTGAGTTCGTCAAGAGACTGCACCGGGCTTTCGTTCGGCACGGCGGCGCACATCTTGGAGGCGCCATAGGGCAAGTCGAGAACCTTGACGGCCGGGCTCTTGGCTTCGGCGTTGAAGTCGATACCCGTGATGCCGGCGTCGATAATGCCACGGCCCACGTACATCGGAATGTCGCTCGGGCGCAGGAAGAAGAATTCGATTCCGTTCTTCGTGTCGAGCTGGGTCAAAGTCTTGTAGGGCTTGGAGGCCTTGTAACCGCAAGCCTTCAGAAGTTCCTGGGTGGGCTCAAAGAGCATGCCCTTGTTGGGGAGAGCGACCTTAATCATAGTTTAGCGTACACTTCTTCGAGGGTGAGACCTTTTTCGGCCATCATAACGGCCACGTAGTAAAGAACCTGCGAAAGTTCGAGGCACTGGGCGTCGCGGCTTTCGAAACGTGCAGCCATCCAGCTTTCAGCGGCTTCTTCTACCAGCTTCTTGCCGATGCCGTGCGGACCCTTCTTGAACAGTTCCGTTGTGCCCTTACCTTCGGGCATATCCTTTTTGCGCTGGCAAGCCAGTGCGAACATCTCTTCAAATGTCATAATGGACCTCTTTAATTTTTTCAGAGGTAAAGATAGAAAATCTCTAGTTTTCCACCATGTTGCGAATCTGGTTCTTGCCCTGATTCTTTGCCGAAACGACAAGCTCGTCTACCCGGAATAGCAACTGCTTGACATCGGATGCCGATTTTGAATTGCAGGGGAGAAGCCCGCCGCTAATGGTGAGTTGCAGTTCCGGGTGTTCTTCGAAGGTAATCTGGCGCACTGCCTTGCGAATGGATTCAACCTTTGCGTACGCTTCTACTTCGGAACCGGCATTAATGAGATAGATGAATTTTTCGCAGCCGAAACGGGTGACAATTTCGCCCGTCGTCTCGTCTTCGCTCTTTTGGATGAGCTTGCCGACGGTGCAGATGACGGTATCGCCAAAGGTGTGTCCGTACTTGTTGTTAATTTGTTTAAAATTGTCCAAATCAAACATGGCGATAAAGTAGTCGTTGCGGTGTTTCCAGACGGTTTCTTCGAGGAACTTGAGCAAGTACCTGCGGTTGTAAAGGCCGGTAAGGGAATCCCTGACTGCCAGGTAGTCGAGTCGCGCCACCAGTTTTTCGCTTTTTTCGCGTTCCTGCACATAGGACATGAGCGAGAACGAACCGACGGCAAAAAGCGTGATACCGGTCAGGATGTGGGTGACCAGAATATCGAGGAAGGCTCCGTCGCGGTCGAGCGTGGTGTAGAGCATGTCCGGGTTTTTCCAGGACAAGTAGATAATGGCGGTCTGGATCAACAGCGAAATGGTAAAGGAAATGTTTTTGGCGCGCCCGCGGACCGCAAAGGCGATCAGCGCAAGCGAGGTGATGCAGTAAAGCGGCATGCCGCTCGTGATACCGCCGCAGAACAGGAACAGCATGGGCATCAAGAAACAGCTGAGCGCACAGCACATGACCAGGTAACACTGGTTATAGAGAGACGTTCTTACGGCGACAAAGGCAATAATAAAGCAGAGCAGGGCACAGCCGAGACTGGCGAGGGACGCCGAGAAGTTCAGTCCCTCGTAAATGGTGAAGATGGCGGAGCAGGTTGCCACTACGGTAACAACCACCAAGATCGACCAGAACATTTTTCGTTCCAGTGTATCTTGCGCTCCCCAAAAGTCCTTTAGAAACTTGATCATAAACGCTATAATTCAAATATACTCCATTATGTGTAAATTAGTATACGTAAAACGGCATTTTATAACTTATTTTTTGATGTCTTTGCCACCTCAGGCGGCAAGTTATTATATTTCAGTTGACGCCCAAAACGGCAAATACCCATTTTTTTGCAGGTTTTAGTATGGAACTTACACCACTGGATATCCGAAATCAGAACTTCCACAAGAAAAATTTCGGTGGAATCGATCCTGAAGAAGTCAAGGCATTCTTGGAAACAGCTGCCAACGCATTCGAACAGATGTCCAGAGACAAGACCGACCTTACGGAACGCCTGAAGGTTGCCGAAGAACGCGTGAATTACTACCGCCAGATCGAAAAGACGATCCAGGATGCCGTCGTCACCATGCAGAAGACGGTTGACGAAGTCAAGGCCACCGCCGAAAAGGAAGCCGAAATTATCGTTGCCGAAGCGAAGGCAAGAGCGGTCCGCGAGGTGGAGTCCACCAAGAAAGAGGCCGAAGAGCTCCGCATGGAAATCGAACAGCTCAAGCAGTTACGTACAAACTATTTTATTCGTTGCCGCGCCCTGATTAGGGGCCAGGAAGAACTCTTGACGGCCATGGAAAATGACCAGCGCATGCAGGAAGAGCTGAAGGCTCGCCCGGCAGCACCGGGTAACGTGCTCGCCTAGTACCTTATGAGAATAAACATCAAGGTACATGCCCGGAGCAAGCGCGAAAGCGTGACGGAGCTCCCGGACGGAAGCTACAAGGTCGAAGTCAAGGCTCCTCCGGTCGATGGAGCGGCGAACGAAGCCATCTGCGAACTCCTGGCCGAGCATTTTCATGTGCATAAACGGGATGTTTCGGTGGTTTCGGGGGCTACAAACAACAAAAAAATAGTGGAAATTATAAAATAGGGCCGGTAGCGGTCCTTTTTTTATTTATCTTAAGAGTGCTAAGAAGGATGTATTGGGCAAATGAAAGCTGCTCTTAAAAAATTACTTGATTTTGAAAACGGGTCTAGCTTAAAAAGCGTTCTGCTGCTGATTGCCGCAGGTCTGCTGTTGAATATCATTCCGGCAAAGATTGCGCTTGCGTTGCACTTGCCTCTCTTTTTGGACTGCTTGGGAACGATTCTGACCGCAATGCTCGGCGGAAACCTTCCGGCAGTCATAGTCGGTTTTACCTCGAATGCGATTAACGGTATTTCGGACCCTGTGACCATGTTCTACGGGGTGATCAGTATTTTTATTGCAGCCCTTGCAACATTCTTTTACCACCAGCGCTTTTTCAAGAACATTCCGCGCCTGTTTGTCGTGATCCTTTCGTTTGCCTTGATTGGTGGCGGAATCGGATCTGTATTTACCTATTTCCTGTACGGATTCAATTTTGGCGAAGGCTTTTCGGCTCCGTTCTCGATTGCATTCCACGAAGTCCTTGGCTGGAGCAAATTTACTTCGCAGCTTTGGGCCGACATTGTCCTCGACTTCTTCGACAAGGGTGTTGTCGTTATCTTTGCGGTGTTCCTTTTCCGCTTTATTCCCCGCGTTATCAAGAACCATCTGAACAAGGTGGTCCTGCGTGTCAATAGCAACGATGTCATGAAAAAGATGGTACGCTATTCCTTGCTGCGCAAGGTGGTGTACATGGTGATCTTGGCCGAGGTGCTCTTGGGAGGCCTCGCTTGTACGATCGGATTTTTCCTTTACCGCGAAAACTCCGTCAATAGCTTTATCAGTATTGCACAAGGTGTGACCAAGGCGGCGTCGACCGTGATTAATCCTGAAAAGGTCGAGGATTACATCAACCGTGGCTACGAAGTGGATGACTACGGTTTTGTGCGGACGGTTCTTGGTTCTATTCGCGAAAGCTTCCCGCAGACCAAGTACCTGTACGTGTACCAGATTCGTCAGGACGGGTGCCATGTGGTGTTCGATTTGGATACCGATGGCGAACCGGGTGGTGCTCCGGGCGACGTGGTGGAATTCGACCCGAGCTTTGAACCGTATTTGTCGACTCTTTTGGCCGGCGGCGAGATTGAACCGATTATCTCGGATGACAAGTACGGCTGGCTGTTGACCGTTTATAGACCGATCCGCAATTCGTCGGGCAGGACGGTTGCTTACGTGGCGGCGGACATCTCGATGGAAAACATTATCCGCGACGAAGCCATATTCTTTATCAAGATGCTTTCGCTGTTCTTTGGTCTTTCGATTATCATCATGAGTATCGTGCTTGAACTCGTGAAGCGCGGCGTGGTGATCCCGATGAACCAGATGTCCTTGGCCGCCATGAAGATTGCCGCCAATACGACGCGTGCCAGCATGCTCGAAACCGAAAAGGTGGACCTCGAAAGCATTCGCGACAGCGTGGAACGCCTCGGAAAAATCGGGGTGCGCACGCGAGACGAAATCGAACACCTGTACGAATCCATCTACACGATGGCGAGCGATACTTACAACTTTATCCAGCGCGTTCAAGAACAGAACGAACGAATCCAGCGAATGCAAGAGATTATCATTATGGAATTCGCTGAAGTGGTTGAAGCGCGCGACAAGAGCACGGGTAACCACATTAAGAAGACGGCTGAATACGTGGAAGCGATTGCCCGCCAGCTCAAGACAGAAGGCAAGTTTGCGGATGTGCTCACGGATGCCTATATCGAAAAGCTCAAGCGTGCCGCTCCGTTGCACGATATCGGTAAGATTGCCGTGTCTGACTTGATTTTGAACAAGCCGGGCAAACTCACCGACGAAGAATTTGCCATCATGAAGAGCCATACCACCGAAGGTTGGAAGATCCTGGTGAAGATGGTCGAAGATGCAGGCGATACCATTGATGCAGACTACCTGAACGAATCGATCGATATGGCGCATTACCACCACGAAAAGTGGGATGGTTCGGGCTACCCGACCCACATTAAGGGCGAAGACATTCCGCTGTCTGCAAGAATCATGGCCGTGGCCGACGTGTTCGACGCCCTTGTGGCCGAGCGCGTGTACAAGAAGCCCTTTACCTACGAAAAGGCGATGGCGATTATTACCGAAGGTGCGGGCAAGCACTTTGACCCGGATGTCGTGGAAGCCTTTACGCATATTTCGGAAAGACTTTACGGTGCAAGAACCAAGTTGCCCCCGCAGCCTGAAGAAGGTTCTAATAGCTAAATAGGAGAACACAATGTTCCATCATTTCAGATTGACTGTTGCCGCCATGTCTGTATTGGCGGCCTCGATGGTGTTTACCGCCTGCAACGAGAAGGAATCCAAGCCGGAGCCCAAGGCCGAAGTGGCTGAGGTGGCAGTACCCGCTCCTTCGAAGTCGGTGGTGGTGTATTACTCGCAGAATGGTGCGACCAAGAAAGTCGCTGAAATTTTCACGAAGGCAAGGAACGCCGATGCCGTGGAATTGAAACTGGTGACGGCTTACCCCTCGACCTACGACAGCACCATTGCCGCGGTGAAGGCCCAGCGCGATACCAAGCAGTGGCCCGCCCTTGAAAATGCGAAGGTGGACCTGGCCAAGTACGACACGGTTTACTTGGGTTACCCGATTATGTTCGGTAGTTTTGCTCCGCCGATTTACACCTTCCTCGATTCGAACGACTTGAGCGGCAAGGTGGTGGTTCCGTTCTGCACGTACGGTAGCGGTGGCCGCAAGGCTTCTGCCGAAGAACTCAAGACGCTTGAACCGAATGCGAACGTGACGCTTGCTTACGGAATTTCGAACAAGCGCGTTACCGCCGAAAATGGTGCCGAAGTCGCCGCGGGTGAAGTTGAAACCTTCTTTGGAAACCTGGAAGCCGGCAAGACCGATGAAATGCTGATGGGCGGATTTTCGGAGCAGCGCCCGCTTGCTGCAGAAGATTCTGCCGTATTTGCCGAGGCGACCAAGGACTACGCTTATTTGGGACTCAAGCCGCTGAGCGTGTCGACCCAGGTGGTGGCCGGTACGAATTTCCTTTTCGTTTGCGAAATGAAGGCCTTCGGTGGCCCGGCTGTCCAGACCAACGTGAAAATCTTCAAGCCGCTCCCCGGGAGGGGCGCGCCTGAACTGATCGTGGTCGAGAAGTAATTTACACCTTCACGTGGAAGTAGTCGATTTCGGGGTGGCTGATGTAGAGGCCGCTCACGGAGGCCTGCGGGTACATGGCGCCGTTTTCGGTGAGGCTGATGCCTACACTGTTGAAGTCGATGAGTTTTGCGACGTTGAAGATTTCCTTGATGTTCGGGAGCACGGGATAGCCGACGGCCGGGCGGATGCCCTTCCAGTTGTTGGTGCGTTCGAGTTCCTTGCTCAAGTATTCAGCGCCGGCTTCGGCCAGGCGGTCGGCGACAGTCTGCATCAAGAGAACGTCGTAGTCGCTGCCGCCCTGTTCGGCTTTCAGTTTTTCGAGGCGCTTGACGAAGGCGTCGCTTACGGTGACGGCGAAGGCGCCCACGATGTCGCGGAATACATCTTTACCGGCGGGAGCGGCGAAGACGCTTGCGGTGTTCGCATTTGCAGGGACTACGTAGTCGCAGAGGGCGAGGCAAGTGCCTTCGGGATTCTGCTGGCGTGCCGTGGCGACTTCGACAAGGTCGGAGTCGGTGCCGGTACGGCCCGTGTTGAACCTGATGGAATTTTCCGTACCGGCGGCAGGGTAGAACGCCTGCACGGCACGCAATGCATATTCGGGCTTCGTGAGCGACTTGATGAGCGCTTCGGCATCGGCCTTGAGCTTCTTGGCTTCTTCCTCTTCGGGCTTGATTTTCCAGGTGAAGAAGAAGTATTCCCAGCTGATAAGCGGGATAACTTTTTCGAGCGAAATCGGCGGGAGCTTGCTTTCGCCCATGAACGGCGGTTCCACGGGCTGGTACTTGCTCCAGTCGCATTGGTAGCGGCGTTCTTCCGGAGTCTTTTCGGCTGCGGCCATGGCGCTTGCGGCTTCGGTCTGGATGCCGTTTTGCTTGTCGCGAATGCGCTGCTGCTCTTCGCGGTTTTCTTGAACGGTCTGTTCGCTAGTCGCCGGATCCAAAAGCTTTTGCACGAGGCCCGGGTTGCTGGCGGCATCGCGTACGTGGAATACGGGGCCATCGTAGCACGGGGCAATCTTTACGGCGGTGTGCGTGGGCGAAGTCGTTGCGCCGCCGACGATAATCGGAATGCGCTGGCCTGCATCCTGCATGGCCTTTGCCACCGTGCACATTTCTTCAAGCGAGGGCGTAATCAGTCCGGAAAGGCTCAAGATGTCGGCCTTGTTTTCGATGACCGCCTTCACAATCACATCTTCGGGAACCATCACGCCGAGGTCCACCATTTCGTAGCCGTTACAGGCCATGATCACGGAGACGATGTTCTTACCGATATCGTGCACGTCGCCTTTGACGGTGGCAATCACGATTTTGCCGCGGCTCGATGCGTTGGCATCCTTGCCCGCCTCGATGTAGGGCTGCAAAATTTCCACGGCCTTCTTCATGGTACGTGCGGTTTTGACCACCTGCGGCAAGAACATTTTGCCTTCACCGAAGCGACGACCGACTTCGTTCATGCCGTCCATGAGCGGGCCAGAAATAATTCCCACCGGGCTATCGCCGCGGTTGATGAGTTCCATCAGGTCGGGCTGAAGCGTTGTAGAAGTTCCTTTAAGGAGAGCTTCTTGCAGGCGTTCTTCGGGCGTCGTGGGCTTTGCGTCTGCGGCGGCGTTGGCGCCGTCGTCAGATGAGCTGCTGGCACCTGTGCTCATGGCGAAAATTGCCTTCGGATCGTACTTGGTGCCCGCTTCCTTGGCGGCTGCGGCGGCTGCGGTCATGCGGCTTGCAATTTCGATGAGCGCTTCGCTGGCATCCGGTTCCGTGTTGTAGATGACTTCGGTAATGGCCATGCGAAGTTCCAGCGGAATCGTCTTGTATTCGATAATTGCGCTGGGGTTCATAATGGCCATGCCCATGCCGTTCGGAATCGCGTAATGCAGGAACGTGGTATGCATCGCTTCGCGCAGGTAGTTGTTGCCGCGGAAAGCGAAGGAAAGGTTCGAAAGACCGCCCGAAATGCGCACACCGGGCAGGTTGTCCATAATCCAGCGGACCGCGCGGATAAAGTCGATGGCGTAGGCGTTGTGCTCCGCCATGCCGGTTGCGACTGTCAAAACGTTCGGGTCGTAAATAATGTCTGAAGGATCGAAGCCGAGCTTTTTGACCATGATGTCGTAAGCGCGGGCGGCAATCTGCACGCGGCGCTCGTAGTTGGTGGCCTGACCTTCTTCGTCGAAGAGCATCACGATGACGGCACCACCGAGGCGCTTGATGGTGAGAGCATGTTCGATAAATGCTTTTTCGCCCATCTTCAAGGAGATGGAGTTCACGATGCACTTGCCTTGGGCGCACTTGAGGCCCGCTTCAATCACTTCGAAACGGGAAGAGTCCACCATAATCGGCACGCGGCTGATAGCCGGGTCCGAAGCGAGCAGGTTCAAGAAGGTCTGCATTTCGGCGGTAGCGTCCAAGAGACCGTCGTCCATATTCACGTCGATTACATCGGCGCCGTCTTCGACTTGCTTGCGGGCGATGTCGAGTGCTTCTTCGTAATTCTTTTCATTGATGAGGCGGAGGAACTTTTTGGAGCCTGCCACGTTGCAGCGTTCGCCCACCTTCACAAAATCTTCGGCGTTGCAGCTGTCGGCACCATTGCTCGGGCGCACCTGTTCCTTGAACAGCGGTTCCAAACCGGCGAGGCGGAGCAGCGGGCTTGTGGCGTACTTGGGCGCGGGCTTGCGACGTTCGTAATCGGCGGGCAATGCGTCAAGCATCTTGCGCATGGCGGCGATGTGTTCCGGTGTGGTACCGCAGCAACCGCCAATCATGTTCACCAGCTTGTCGTCCAGGTACACGCCCATGAGTCGCACCATGTCTTCGGGCGTGTCATCGTAACCGCCGAACTGGTTCGGGAGACCTGCATTCGGGTGGCAGCTAATGTAGCAGGGCGCGACCTTGCCCATACGGCGCAGGTAGGGCACCATACCGTCGGCACCGAGGCCGCAGTTGAGACCGATAGAAAGCGGATGCATGTGCATCACGCTCACGGCGAATGCTTCCACCGTCTGGCCCGAAAGCGTACGGCCCGAGGCGTCGCTCACCGTCATGGAGAACATGACTTCGACGGGCTTGAGGTCCGCGGCTTTTCCGGCGGCGGTTGCGTCCGCGGCGCGTTTTTCCATCACCTTCACAAATGCGCTTGCAGCGGCCTTTGCGTTCAGCGTATCAAAAATCGTTTCAATCAGAATCGCATCGACGCCTTCTTCTACCAGCACCTGGATCTGTTCCAGGTAGGCGTCTTCCAGCTCGTCGAACGTAATGCTACGGCTTGCGGGGTCATTCACGTCTTCGCTCATGGAGAGCATCTTGCTCGTGGGGCCCACGTCGCCCATAATGTACACCTGGCGGCCATACTTTTCCATGGCCTCTGCCGCGGCCTGCTTCGCGATTTTAACGGCGGCGCGGTTCATTTCGGCAATGCGGTGTTCCTGGTGGTATTCATGCTGGCTCACGCGCTGGCTTGAGAAAGTATTCGTCGTCAAACAGTCCACGCCCGCATCCACGTAACGGCGCTGGATATCGAGAATGATATCCGGCTTTTCGATGGAGAGCATGTCGTTGTTCGCGCCCTTGATGCCGTAAGTCTGAATGACAGAACCCATGCCGCCATCGAGCAGCATCATCTTGCTTTCAAAAGCTTCGCGTAAAGTCATTTTCTTGTCCATGGCACGAACCGCCGTATTTTACGTTTTATGCATTTATTTAGTTTTATGCATAAATATAGAAAAGTTTTTATTTAGTCTGCATATCAGCATTGCGAATAATAGGGAATCCGCCGCCACCTTCGTCTTTTTCATAATCGAAATCGCCTTCGACAATAATGGCATCGCCTTCGGCCGGGTATTGTTCTGGGTACTTGCGGGGTTTCGCAAGTTCAAAGGCGAGTCCTTGCGAACAGCAGGCGAGTGCATCAGCAATGACGCAGCCGTAAAAGCGGCGGTCGATTTGGTCGTCGTAGTAGCTCGAAAATACGCCGCCCATCCGGATGCGTTTTCCCTGGAACTTGGCGGGTTCTGTTACCATGCGGTTGACCAGGGCGAATACGACGGTGCCGCTCATTTTAGTCAAGTCAAAATGAAGGGTCTTGATCTGGCCTGGTTTTTGCGCGAAGCTGGGTAATGCAAGCGCAAATAAAACGAGGAATAAGAATATTCTGGACATTAAACTCTTTTATCGCGAATCAGGCTGATAAGGCAAATGATTCCGAACACCATGATGTCCATGGCCACGATGGTCGAACCCACAGGCGTCCCTGCCAAAATGGCAATCAAGATTCCGGTAAGCGAGCACAAGACCGAGATAATGCCTGCGGCAACGGTTACCGAGAAAAAGCTCTTGAAAAGACGCATGGCCGAAAGGGCCGGAAATACGACCAAGGCAGACACCAGCAAGGCGCCCACCAGGTTCATGGCGAGAACAATGATGACGGCGATAATCACGGCAACGAGGATGTTGTAAAGCATCACGCGCACGCCTGTCGCCTGGGCGAAATTTTCGTCAAAGGTGATTGCAAAAATTTTATGGTAGAAAATAACGAATACGGTAAGAACAGCAATGGAAAGTGCCACGCAAAGGTAGACTTCTTCTACCTTGAGCGTGAGAATCGATGTAGAGCCGAAAAGCGTGGTGCACACGTCGCCCGAAATATTTGCCGACGTAGAGAAAATATTCATGAGCAAGTAACCGATAGCGAGCGCTCCCACCGATACCATGGCGATGGCGGCATCGCCCTTGACTTTTGCCTTTTTGCCCGAGCACAAAAGCAGTACGGCGACTGCGATGGTAATCGGGAGAATAATCAGCATGTTGTTGGTTACCTTGAGGACGGCTGCAATCGAAAGCGCGCCGAAGGCCACGTGAGAAAGGCCGTCGCCAATATAGGAATAGCGCTTGAGCACAAGGGTGACGCCCAGGAGCGACGAACACAGCGAAACGAGAACGCCCACGATAATCGCATAGCGCACAAACGGGAAATCCAGGTAGAAGAAGAGCTTGTCAAGTAATTCAGGCATGGGACTATCCTCTCCTATCTTCGATGGGATCGAAATCCAGAATGCGGCTGGATTCTCTGTGGGCGGCTTCGAGATCGTGCGTCACCATGATGATGGTCATGCCACTCTTGTGCAAGTCGCTAATGATTCGGTACATGGATTCTGTTGATTCCGGATCGAGGCCGGTGACGGGTTCGTCGAGCAACAGCAAACGTTCGGCGGCGCAGAGGGCCCGGGCCAAAAGCACGCGTTGCCTTTGGCCCCCCGAAAGTTCGCGGAAGCAGGCCTTGCGCAAACTTTCGGTCCGCGTAAGCGCCATGCACTCCATGGCGCGTTCCCGGTGGGCCCTCTTGTAAAACGGCAAGAGTCCTTTTTTACCCTGGAACGCCGAGAGCACGATTTCTTCGACCGACGCCGGAAAATCTTTCTGCACGTTCGTGATTTGCGGCAAGTAGCCAATCTGGTTTCGTGTAAGGCCGTCGCACAATTCGATACTTCCACTCTTGGGCGAAAGCAGCCCCGAAATGCCGCGCAAAAGCGTGGTCTTTCCGGAACCGTTGCGACCCACGATGCAAAGGTATTCTCCTGCATTAATATCGTAGTCGAAATCGCTCACGATATCTTTGTTCCCGTACCCAAGTGTCAATTGACGGCACTTAATCAAAACCATAGTGAACCTACTTCAAAGCCTTTTTGATCACTTCAAGATTTTCGCGCATAATGTCGAGGTAGTTTGCGGAATCCATCTGCGAAGTCTTGATGGACTGCATCGAATTAAGCGTAAGCACCTCGGCGGTCTTGGACTTTTTGCTTGCGGCAAGTACGGCCTGTGCGATCTTGCCGTTGCCACCGTCGATCGTGAAGATGGCGGGCAGCGCTAACGAATCCATTTTGTTGGCGAGGAAGGCGACCGTCTCGAAACTTGCCTCGCTTTCGGCGGAACAGCCAACAAACGCGGCATAATACTTAATGCCATAATCGTCCACCAGATAACGAAACGGGAACCTGTCGCCGAACAGGACTGTCTTGTGGGTGACGCTATCCATCGCGGCGCGGTATTGGGCATCCAGGGCGCTGATCTTTGCGATGTAAAGGCCTGCGTTCATGTGGTATTCCATGGCGTGAGCCGTATCTGCTTTTGAAATGGCGTCTGCGAGGGCCATCACCAGGATTTCGGCATTCTTCAGCGAGAGCCAGACGTGTTCATCGTTTTCGATTTCTTCGGCGTGAGCTTCGTGCTCGTGATGATCTTCGTGAGCCTCATGTTCATCGGCATGCTCATGGTGTTCATGTTCCTCTTCGGCTTGCATGCCTTCGACGATTTCTTCGGCCTTGACGCGGTCACCCAAAGCCTCGAGCAAGTTCACCTGCACGCGCTTTTCGTTGGGCGTTGCCTCAAGGGCCTTGTGAATCCATTCGTCCGATTCGCCGCCGACGTACACGATCATGTCGGCCTTGGCGATTGTGGCGATGTCGGCTGCCGAGGGCTTGTAACTGTGCAAGTCCATGCCGTTCTTGATCAGGAGCGTCAGGTCCAGGGAATCGGCCTGGTTGCCCAGGATTTCCTTGAGCCAGGCGTACTGCGGGTAAATGGTGGCGACAACGGAAATCTTTTTGCTGTTGCTTGCCGCCTGTTCCGGATTCTTCTTTTCGGAATCCGAGTTGCACGCTATAAAGAGTGTAAGTAGCGCAAAAATAGATGCAATGAATGCAATCTTCTTCATTAAAAGTCCTTCGCCGTTTTGGCGTGAAATTGAATGTGTGAATAAGTCCGGTGTTTATCGGAACACATCAATTCAGCAGCAGGACTTTTTTGGAAACAAGTGTTGCGGGCTGCGAGATCGCGGCCTTGAAACAAATTAATTTGAAATAGAAAAATCGTAACGCAAGTTCAAACGGCGCCACCACCAGTTCCATGCAAACCGAAATCAGTTCCAGGCAACGGTGAATATGGTGGCACACGTGGCAATGTTCGCCGTGGCAATGGTGTTCCATGTGCTTGGCCACGTAAAGCGAAGCCAAGACCACAAGCAGCTTGTTGAACAGGGCGTTAACCATGACGCCTCCGCGAACAGCCGGAGCAGCGCCCGAGCAAAACCGATTGCTGTTGGTCGAGCTCAAATCCGCTGCGCTGTACCGAAAGCTGCAACACCTTGAGTGCCGGGCCTTCCAGGTGAAAGAACTTGCCGCATTCCTTGCACACGAGGTGCATCTTTTCTTCGCATTGTCCGGGGCCCGTGTAGCGGTATTGGAGTTCGTTGTTGTCGTCGGCGCCGACAATCTGCACGACTCCCGCCTTTTCCATTCGGGCGAGGTTCCTATATATAGTACTCAGTGAAACTTCGGGCAGGCTCTGGGCAATGCCGGAGGCCTTGAAAATCCGGTCGGGATTTTCGGCCATGTAATCCAGGATCATTTGCCGCGCTTGCGTCTTGTATTCCACTTTTTCCTCTTGATCCGCGAATTTGCGAACGATTCGCAAATATAGTAAAATTGCGAATGGTTTGCAAATGTTGGACCGCAAAACCCGCTTTTTAGCCAAAAATGAGCAAAAGCGGGAAAATTACCCCTCCTTGTGACAGCGGTCACGAAGTTTTTGGACAAAACGTCCACGGCAATTTTAGTACGAGTATATGTTTTTTTACCTGCAAAGTCTATTTTATTATTGTAAATATACGGGTAAAAAATTATGGTTACGTTTTCTGACATATCGGATTATCGCGACTTCCTGAAGGAGTACTACGATCGCAGGAAGGCAGAAATGCCTTTCTACTCGTACCGTATGATGGGGGATAAGCTGGGGTTGGATTCCAGCTACCTTTATCGTGTGTTGCAGAAGAAGCAGCACTTGCCGGCTCATGCACTCCCCGCCGCGAAGGAAATCCTTGATCTGTCCGGTCGTGAGGCCGAATACTTTGACTTGCTGTTCTCCGCAGCAGTAACCAAGGACAAGGCTAAGCGCGAAGAGCTCATGGCTAAAGCCCTCGATCTTCGTGATGTGGACCGCCACAGCTTGCAGGCTGCCGAGCTCAAGCTGCTCAAGAACTGGTGGATTCCGGCCGTGCGCGCCTACCTCGAACTGAACGGTGGCGTGGTTAACGTAAAGCAGATTTCTAGAGACCTGTGCCCCCCGATTACCGAGGCCCAGGCTCAGGAAGCGATCGATACCTTGCTGGAAGTCGGCTTGGTCAAGAAGATGGCTTCGGGTAAATTGGCAGTTACGGACGCCCATTTGACGGCTGGTGGCCCCGAAAAGAAACAGGCTGTCCGCCATTTCCAGAAAGAAGTGCTCTCTTTGGCGAGCGATGCGCTTGATAACATCCCCGTTGACGAAAGAAATATTTCTACTCTTACATTGTCCGTGGACCAGTCCTGCTTTGATGACTTGGGTGATATGCTTAGGGAATTTAGGCGCTTGGTCCAGAAGAGGGTGGACAGTGCCAAAAACTCCGACCGGGTAATGCAGCTTTCTATGGCGTTCTATCCGATTGCGCGTAAGGGCGGTGTCCGTACCGTTGATTCTGTGGAGGGCGACAAAAGGGAGTCCAAATGAAGAAATGGGTGTGGCATATAGGTTTTGCAGCAGCAGTGGGAGCGCTCATTGCGGCGTGTTCCAGCAGCAACGGCATTGACCCGAGTGCAGGTACTTCGCTTGAGACGGAGAACTCGGTTGCCGTGGTGCTCGCTGTGAAGCAGAGCGATGGTTCGCCTGCTGCCCGTACCAAGGTCTTGGTGCGCCCGGTCGATTTCCTGGCGGGTGCTAATAATATGGATCTTGTCAAGGACCACGAAAAGGGAGAATCCCGAGTGGTCGTATCCGATTCTACTTTGGGTATCTTGAATCTCGAAACCGACGAGCAGGGCCGGTTGAACCTCAAGAGACTCAAACCCGGTACTTATAATGTGGAAGCACGTCAAGATACTACCAAGGCGTTTGTGCGCGTGGTGGTGACCGATGTGTCTCGCGATTCTGTGTCTATCAAGCTCGAACCGACTGGCGCAGTTTCGGGTCAGGTGTACTTGCCCGAAAACGAATCGTCCGTGACGGTGGGCGTCAAGGGACTTGATTACTTTGTTGAAACTGACGAAGACGGCAAGTTCGAATTCCGCCACCTGCCGAAGGGCTTGCTCACTTTGGTCGGCTTTACCTTCCATACTTACAAGACTCTCGACATGGACGGCAAGCCGTCGGCGATCAGCAACTTGATGACGGTCGGTACCAGCAATACGAAGGTGGAATCCGGCAAGACCTCGAAGGGCGTGACGATAGGCCAGAAACTGGTGCCCGCTCCCGATACGACGGTCAAGGAAGATGTCTACCCGGTTGTGCTTTTGGCCGACTTTGAAGACAGCACTTATGGCTGGTATATTTCTAGGTCCAAGTATGCCGAGGCAGAACTGGATGCCGAAAAGAACGTGGCTGGCCGTAAGGGCATGTCCGCTCATTTCGTGTACCAGAATGATTCCAACGCCAACTGGGCCTTGATGGGACGTGCCTTGAACGAAATGACTGATATGAGCAAGCTCGATTCCGTGGTGTTCTGGGCTCGTTCTGGACTCAGCGATTCTTCCCAGTGGATCAGCGTCTCGTTCGATGTGCTTCTCGATTCGATCGCTCTCGATTCTACCGGTTACGAAAACGGCAAGGCTTGGGTGCACTTGGAACTTGATACTACCTGGCAGCGTTTCGTGGTGACTCCGAAGGACTTGATTGAGCCCGACGAACACAATATCGGTGGCAACATCGGTTGGGATGCCGTCAAGGAACACGTGACGAACCTGAACTTCTTCGGCGGTGGCGTCACGGAAGGCACGCCGTACGAAATGTGGGTCGATGACATCACGATTTACGGTGTCAAGGACCTGGAATAGTTCAACGCTCTAATTTTGGAACAAAACCCCGCGAAAAGCGGGGCTTTTTTTGTGCATATTGACAAAGTGTCAATGGAAAGTTCCTTTCGGGGCGCTTTTTTGTTTTTATTCGAGGATAATTTTGGATTTAGAAGGTTAGGTTGTGTTTATGCCTTCGAAGGAGTCCTCATGGATTACAGAAAAGTTTGGAAATTTGCTAGCCTGAAAACAGCTGCATGTATGGTTGCGGGGCTTGCCACTTTTGGCTTGGCCGACAACCCGATTTCGAGTTACCACTACTTGGCAGACCCGGGTGCTGCCGCCGATGATACGTACTTCTACGTCATCACCGACTCCGACGACCCGGCTGCGTACAATGCCAACGGCTACAACATCAAGGCCCTCTACGGTTTCCGCACCAAGGACATGAAAAACTGGACCGACTTCGGTATCATTTACGATGCCCGCAAGGTTGACGGTATCGGCGATATCTGGGCATCCGGCATTGCGGTGAACCCCAACGATCACAGGCTGTACATCGTGTTCCCCGATGGCGGTGGTGGCGGCATTGGCCTCATCGGCGCCGACAGCATTGCCGGCCCCTGGACGAACCCCGTTTCGGGCAACAAGAAGCTCATCAACAACTGGGGCGGCGGCCTTGCGGATTGCGATGGCATCGGTTGGTGCTTTGACCCGGCAATCTTCTTCGATGACGACGGTACGGGTTACTTCACGTTCGGTGGCGGTAGCAGCGATAGCCGCCCGGCGAACAACAACAATAACGACATTTTTAACATCTACAAGCTCAACAAGGACATGAAGGGCTTCGATGTAAGCACCAAGACTCACCTGAAGATTGGTGGCCCGAAGGCGATGGAAGCCTCTTACATTCACAAGTACAAAGGCAATTACTACCTGTCTTACAGTACGGCTGACTTGCGCATTGCCTACGGTATGTCCAAGAACCCGATGGGCCCTTATGAATACAAGGGTATCTTCATGGGCAACCCGAGCATTAACGGTCAGAATATTAACGCGAACAACAATAACCATCATGGCATTGCCGAATTCAAGGGCCATTGGTATGTGGCATATCATGACCGCCGCATTGCAAACGGTTACGACGGCCTGGAAAAGATTCCTGCCGACGACGGCAAGGCGAACCCGGCTCCCGCTTACCACCGTAGCGTGAGCGTGGATGAATTCTACTACAATGGCGATGGCACCATGAAGGAACTGACCTTCACCAAGGAAGGCCCGAAGCAGATCGAGAACTTCGATCCGTACGACTGGTATCCGGCTCTCACGAGTTCCAAGCAGAAGGGCATCCGCAGCCGTTCCAACTGGAGCCCGGGCAAGGTCGCTGAGCACCTGTTGCTCCCGCTTTCGAGCAAGGAATCCTGGATTCGCGTGAGTGGGGTTGACTTCGGCACGGCCGCCACGGGCTTCACGGTGCAGGCGGCAAGCGCTGCCGATGGCAACAAGATTGAAATCCATACCGGTTCTGCAACGGGTACGCTTGCGGGCACATGCACGCTCAAGAATACCGGCAACAAGTCTACCTTTGCTGAAACAAAGTGCGAAGTGGAAGGCCTGAAGGGTATCGTGGAATCCTTGTTCCTCGTGTTCAAGGGCTCGCAGGATTCGACCATGGCAATCAAGGCTTGGGGCTTCGAAGGAAGCGGCTCTACTCCGCCGACTCCGCAGACTCCTTATGGCGACAAGGCCGTGACGATTCCGGCCAAGATCGAAGCCGAAAACTATGACGTTCCGGGCACGGGCCGCGGTGAAGAAGCGCAATCCTATAGCGACAACGAGTCCGAAAACCAGGGCGATGCCGAATTCCGTACCGACTTGGGAGTCGATATCGTGGCTGGCGGTACTGGCAAGGCCATCGGTTATACCGCTGCTGGTGAATGGCTCGAATATTCGATCGTGGTTCCAGAAGATGGCGAATACGCCCTGAAGGCGTCGGCCTCTACGGGTATGGAGAACGGCACAAGCTTCTGCCTGCTTGTCGATGGTAAGGCTGTGGGCGATACCGTGAAGGTTCCGCAGACTGGCGAAGACTGGAGCGTCTACGAAGAATTCGATGCCGGCAAGGCGACCCTGACCAAGGGCGAACACATTGTCCGACTGGTGATTACCGGCGACAACGTGAATGTGGACTGGTTCTCGATTGGCGAAGTGACCACGGGTATCCATCACGATGTCAAGCTGAACGCCTCCAAGGTTGCCCAGTACGACGTGTTCGACCTGAGCGGCAAGAAGCTCGCAAGCTTTACGGCCCGCAACATGGTTGAAGCCTCCAAGATGTGGCGCGACGGTTCCGTGAAGGGTTCTGAAAAGGCCCATGGCGTGAACCTGATCCGTAACCGCACCACCGGCATGGTTTCCAAGGTTCGTACCGCAAAGTAAAACTTTGTAAACGCAATCATTGACAAAAAGTCAAAGGAAAGTGTCCTCCGGGGCACTTTTTTTTGTGTTTTTGAGGATAGTTTTAAGGGAGAAGGTGTGGTGTTTTACCTTCAGAGGAGTCCTTTATGGATGTTTGGAATGTGAAAGGCCTGAAGAAGGCCGCGTGTTTGGTCATGGGCTTGGCGGCTTTCGGCCTTGCCGACAACCCGATTTCTACTTACCATTACCTGGCAGACCCGGGTGCTGCCGCTGACGATGAGTATTTCTATATCATCACGGACTCCGATGACCCGGCTCCGTACAATTCTAACGGTTACAAGATTTACGCCCTCTATGCATTCCGCAGCAAGGATATGCAGAACTGGACTGACTACGGCATTATTTACGATGCCCGTAAGGTGAACGGCATTAACGACATTTGGGCATCTGGCATCGCGGTGCATAACGGCACGTTCTACATCGTGTTCCCTGATGGCGGTGGCGGCGGCATTGGCTACATCAAGGCGCCTGCAATCGACGGCCCGTGGACAAACGCCGTGGGTAACGGCAAGGACAAGCTGGTCGGTGGCCGCGGCATTATCGGCTGCGATGGCGTTTCGTGGTGCTTTGACCCGGGTATCTTTATCGATGACGACGGTACGACCTACGTGACGTGGGGTGGTGGCGAAAGCAACAGCCGCCCGAATACCGATAACTTCGATATCGTCAAGTTGAACGACGCGAAAAACGCTCCGGTGGGCAATGGCAGCCACGTGAAGGTGAACAACCTGCCGACCCGCAAGATGCTCGAAGCGTCTTACATCCACAAACACAAGGGTACTTACTACTTCTCTTACAGTACTGGCTGGCAGCAGGGTGCGCCTACCATTGACTACGGCATGTCCAACAACGTGATGGGCCCGTACACCTGGAAGGGCACGATTCTCGGCGACCCGAGCATGAACGGCCGCAGCATTAACGGCAACAACAACCACCATGGTATTGCCGAATTCAAGGGCCATTCTTACGTTGTCTATCATGACCGCCGTATTGCCAAGGGCCATAACGGACTTGAAATTATTCCGGCCGATGACGGCAAGCCGAAACCGAACGAAGGTTACCACCGCAGCGTTTCTGTAGACGAAATGTTCTACAATGCTGACGGTACGATTCAGACGGTGAAGGTGACGGACGAAGGCCCGAAGCAGATTGAAAACTTCGATCCGTACGACTGGTATCCGGCTCTCACGAGCTCCAAGCAGAAGGGCATTCGCAGCCGCTCCAACTTTGTCGTGGGCAAGAGGGCTGAACATGTGCTGATTCCGCTTTCGAGCAAGGAATCCTGGATTCGCGTTTCTGGCGTGGATTTCGGTACTGCGGCAACGGGCTTTACGGTCGAGGCTTCGAGTGCTGCCGACGGCAACAAGATTGAAATCCGCACGGGTTCTGCATCGGGAACGCTCGCAGGCACTTGTTCCTTGAAGAATACCGGCAGCAAGAACACTTATGCCGAAAACAAGTGCGAAGTTTCTGGCCTCAAGGGCATTGTGAACCAGCTGTTCCTCGTGTTCAAGGGCAATCAGGATTCGACCATGTACGTGAAGGCTTGGGGCTTCGAAGGCAGCGGCACGACGCCGCCGGAACCGCAGAAACCCTTTGGCGGCAAGGCTTGGGAAATTCCGGGCAAGATTGAAATGGAAAACTTTGACGAACCGGGTACAGGCCGCGGCGCTGGAGTCGATTCCTATAGCGACAACGATTCCGACGACCATGGCGCCGAAAGCAATGGCGGCAAGAGCTATCGCGAAGGCACCGGTGTCGATATCTACAAGAAGGCGACTGGCTATGTCGTGGGCTACAACCAGGCCGGCGAATGGCTCGAATATACCGTGAACGTGAAGGAAGCAGGTGACTACACCATGTTTGCCGCCGTGGCGTCTGCCAATGCGACCTCCGGATTCCAGCTTTCGATCGATGACAAGAAAATCACCGAAGAAATTGCTGTGCCTAAGAATGACGGCGAAGAAAACTTTGATGACTACAACAAGGTCAAGGCGAACGTAACGCTCCCGGCGGGCGAACATATCCTCCGCTTTACCGTCACCGGCGACTGGATGGATATCGATTACATCAACTTTGTTGCAGGCAAGGATGCCGCTGATTCCGACCCGCTCGAAGGTATGACGGCAATCAAGGGCGTGAAACTTGCAAGCGCTTCTACCGCAAGCTTTGACGTGTTCGATTTGACGGGCAAGAAGGTGGCAAGCTTTACGGCCCGCAACATGACTGAAGCGTCTAAGATGTGGCAGAACGGTTCCATTAAGGGTAGCGAAAAGGCTCAGGGAATATGCCTGATTCGTAATCGCGCAAACGGCATGATTGCAAAGGTGCGTACTACCAAATAGTTTCCCATAAACACATCCAACCAGGAGGACACCCCCGAATGGGGGTGCCCTTCCTTCCGGAAAAAAGCGCTTGATTTTGAAATTACGAGAATGTATTTTAATATCGGGAGTTGTGTTAAAAAGGAGTATAAGATGACAATCCAAAAAATTGCAAAGAGTGTGGGCCTAGCCTTTGGAGTGGTTGGCCTTTGGAGTTCGGCTATGGCCTCGACGGTCAATGTCGACGTAACGGAAGAACACCAGGTCATTCGCGGTTTTGGCGGCATGGTGCATAACCAGTGGCAGGGCGGTGGCGGCCTTTCTGAAGCCGATGCGAAAATTGCCTTTGGTACGGGCGATGGAACGCTTGGCCTGAATACGCTGCGTATTCCGGTGTATGCAAATTCCAGTGATTTCAATAAAGAAGTTCAGGCTGCAAAGTATGCAAAAAAATACGCCGGCGACGACTTTATTCTGTATGCGACGCCGTGGACTTCTCCGTATGCGGGCGCAAACCAGCACATGTCTTCTTCGAACTACCAGAAGTACGTGGACCACCTGAACAACTTCAACGATTACATGAAGAACCAGGGCGTTCCCCTGTACGCCATCTCCATCAGTAACGAACCGGACTGGTGCGGTGAATGGGCTTGCTGGAGCGCTGACGAAATCTACAACTTCACCAAGGGCTACGCCGATAAAATGCGCAAGAACGGCGTCAAGGTGATTTCGACGGAATCGTTCCGCTACGACAAGAATCTTTACAACAAGGTCTTGAACGATGCCAATGCCCTCAAGAACTGGGACATTCTCGGTGCGCACTTCTACGCCAGCGACAGAAGGACCGGGGACAACTTCTTCCAGTATTCTTTGGCTGACCAGAAGGGCGTGGAACGCTGGATGACGGAACACTACACCGAAAGCCAGGGCAGCGGTAACTACTGGCGCACGGTTACGAACACGGGCGACCAGGCAAACGCCAACAAGCGCGATACCGTGAACGCCATGGATGTGGCTTACGAAATCCACCGCGCCATGGTCGTGGGCAACTTCAATCAGTACACCTGGTGGTACATCCGTCGTTGCTATGGCCTGATCATGGAAAAGGACTTTGGCAACAAGCTCCAGATTCCGAGCAACGAAATCGGCAAGATTTCTAAGCGCGGTTACGTGATGAGCCAGTTCGCCCGATTCATCCGCCCGGGTGCCGTGCGCGTGGGTGCTACGGCAAATCCCGAGAAGGAAGTTTTTGCCAGTGCTTACAAGAGTTCCGAAGGCGACTCCGTGATTGTGGTGCTCGTGAACCGCGATTACAAGAATTCCAAGACCGTAACGGTTAACGTGAAGGGTGCCGATGTGGAAACATTCCACGTGTACACCACGAGCCAGGCGAAGAATGCCAAGTATGAAGGTGAAGTCGAAGTGAAGAACGGCTCTGTGACTGTCACCCTGGATGCGGGCAGCTCGGAATTCAAGGACTGCATCGTGACGCTCGTGGGCGTGGGAACGCCTGCAGAACCAGTACCGCGTGAACCGTTCGGTGGCAAGGCTGTGGAACTCCCGGGCAAGATCGAAGCCGAAAACTTTGACGTTCCGGGTACCGGCAAGGAAAACAAGACCTATTACGACTCCGATTCCGAAAACCATGCCTGCACCGACGAAGGCAAGACTGCCGAATGCTCCAAGGTTCGTGAAGATACGGGCGTCGATATTTACAAGAAGTCCTCTGGCGCTGTCGTGGTGGGCCATAACCAGGCTGGCGAATGGCTCGAATATACCGTGAACGTGAAGGAAGCCGGCGAATACACCATGACCGCTTCTGTCGCGACGGCCAATTCGGATCCGGGCTTTACGCTTTCGATTGATGGCAAATCCCTTGCCGAGGTTCCGGTTTCCGGTTCCAGCTGGGATGACTTCAAGGATGTCACGGCCAAGGTGACGCTCCCGGCAGGCGAACATATTCTGCGCCTCGAGGTGACGACCTCTTGGTTCGATATCGATTACCTCAAGTTCGAAAAGCCCTGTGACGATTGCAATACGGGTATTGCGAATGCTCGCCTGAACATGCCGACCGAAACCGAAAGCTATCGCATTTTCGATATGAACGGCGGATTCCTCGGTATGGTTACCGCAACGAGCATGCCGGAACTCCGCAGCAATGCGGCTAACCTCGTGAAGCGCGGTGGTGCCTACCTGGCCAAGTCCATGAGCGGCCGCACCAAGCTCATCCAGGTGACAAAATAGGCTTTTTTTCAAGCCGATTTATGGAGAAAATCCCGGAATGTTTCCGGGATTTTTCGTTTGTTGACGGTTTATCCATAGAACATGTGTACGGGGGGCAAAAAAAAGGGGGCTTTTGAGGATAGTTTTAGAGTATTGCAAAAGGAGTGTGAAATGGATATCAAGAAGATTTCCGAGTTTTTGACCCCGACCCTGTGGCTCGTTGGCGGGCTGATGATGCTCGCTGCGGTTGCAAACGCGGCACCGGACCCGAATTTCCACATTTACATTGCGTATGGCCAGTCCAACATGGAAGGCAATGCCACGAACTTTGACAAGAATGTCGACGGTAAGGAACATCCGCGCGTAAAGATGTTCGCAACGACGTCTTGCAGTAACCTTGGTCGCCCGACAGTGGGCGAGATGTACCCAGCAGTGCCTCCGATGTTCAAGTGCAACCAGGGCCTTTCTCCGGCAGACTGGTTTGGCCGCCACATGGCAGACTCCTTGCCCGATGTGACAATCGGTATTATTCCGGTGGCGCAGGGTGGCACGAGTATCCGCTTGTTCGACCCCGATGACTACAAGGCCTATATTGCATCTGCTGCCGATTGGCTCCAGAGCGGTGTGAAGGCTTACGGTAACGATGGTAACGCCATGGGCCGAATCATCGAAGTCGCGAAAAAGGCCCAGGAAAAGGGCGTTATCAAGGGTATCATTTTCCACCAAGGCGAAACCGATGGCGGCATGAGCAACTGGGAACAGATTGTCAAGAAGACTTACGAATACATGCTCGCGCAGCTTGGCCTTAAAGCAGAAGAAACCCCGTTTGTCGCCGGCGAAATGGTGGACGGCGGTTCTTGCGCGGGCTTTAACAGCCGCGTGCATAACCTTTCCAAGTACATCGTCAACTTTGGCGTGGCAAGCTCCAAGGGCTACGGAAGCAAGGGCGACGGCCTCCACTTTACCGTAGAAGGCTACCGCGGCATGGGGCAGCGTTACGCCCAGGAAATGCTGAAACTGGTGAATGTGACTCCGGTGGATCCTGAACCGCAGACTCCGTTCAAGGGAGAAGCTCTTGCGATTCCGGGCAAGATTGAGGTCGAAGATTTCGATATTCCGGGTAAGGGCCGGAACGAAGACGGTACCACCAACGATTCTTACAGCGACGATAGCGAAAACCACGGCGATTCCGACTACCGCAAGGATACCGGCGTAGACCTTTACAAGAAGGCTACCGGAATTGCCGCCGGTTACAACACTACCGGCGACTGGCTCGAATGGACGGTCAATGTTGCCGAAGCTGGCGATTACACCGCTGCCGCTTCTGTCGCTACCGAAGGTGAAGGCGCCTTTACGCTTTCTATCGACGGCAAGTCCATTGGCGAATTTACGGTCACGGGTTCTAGCTACGATGATTTCACCGAAGTCAAGCAGAAGGTGACTCTCCCGGCCGGTAAGCATATCCTGCGCATGGATGTGACGCAGCAATACTTTGATATCGACTACATCAAGTTTGATGCGGACTGCGCCGATTGCGACACCAAGATTGCCGATGTACGCCTGAACATGCCGACCGAAGCCGAAAACTTCCGCCTTTTCGACATGAACGGTACCTATCTTGGCGTGGTCCGCGCAACGGGCAAGGCGGAACTCCGCAAGAATACCGCTAACCTGGTCAAGCGTGGCGGATCCTACATGGCGAAGTCCATGAACGGCCGCACGATGATGATTCAGGTGGCGAAGTAGGCCTTTTGCGGCCTAGCCGTCAATTAAAATTTACAAAAGGATTGGGAAAACCCCGGAATGTTTCCGGGGTTTTGCTTTTGTTGACTATTTATCCATAAATCTTGGCGTTTTTCGCGTGAAATCGGCGTTTTTTGAGGATAATTTTAGGGTATTGCAAAGGAGTGTGCTATGGACCTTAAAAAAGTCTCTGAATTTTTAACCCCGGCCCTGTGGCTTGTTGGCGGGCTCATGATGCTTGCGTCGCTTGCCAATGCGGCGCCGAACCCCAATTTCCATATTTATATCGCTTACGGCCAGTCGAACATGGCGGGTAACGGCGAAATCGTGCCTTCCGTGGACCAGGCCACGAATCCCAAGAATTTCCTTATGCTCGCTTCGCACAACGCCAACGCAAGCCAGCGTAGCGGCAAGACGACTCAGTCGATCAAGACGGGCGAATGGTACCCCGCAATCCCGCCGATGTTCCACCCCTTTGAAAACCTTTCTCCGGCAGACTACTTCGGCCGCGCCATGGTCGATTCCCTGCCGGGCGTTACCGTGGGTATTATCCCGGTGGCTATCGGTGCGGTGAGCATCAAGGCTTTCGACAAGGACCAGTACAAGGCTTATTTCAGTTCTGCGGCAAGTTATATCCAGAACTGGGCGAAAGACTACGATTCCAACCCTTACCAGAGAATTGTGGACCTGGGCAAGAAGGCTAAGGAAGTGGGCGTCATCAAGGGCTTTATTTTCCACCAGGGCGAAACCGATGGATCTGGCACCGAATGGCAGAACAATGTATACAAGACCTACAAGGACATTATCAACGCCCTCGACTTGGACGAAAACGAAGTCCCGTTTGTTGCCGGCGAAATGATGAACGACCCCACGGGTAACTCCGGCCAGGGCAGCTGCTGCAGCTCCAAGAACGGCGGTATTGCGCAGCTGAAGAGCAAGTTCAAGAAGTTCGGTCTGGCATCTTCCCAGGGGCTGAAGGGTAACGGCAAGGACCCCTACCACTTTGGCCGTGAAGGCGTGATTGAACTCGGCAAACGTTACTGTTCCGAAATGCTCAAGTTGATCGACAAGACGATTGACCCGGATGCTCCGGCAGTGAACCTGGTTGACCCGAGTCAGTCAACCGTTCCGGACGAACCGCCTGAGGAATATGGTCCGTATGGCGAAGCACCGGCAAAGATTCCGGGTACCATTGAAGTCGAAGAATACAACAAGGGTGGTGCCGACAAGGGCTACTACGATTTGAGCAAGGGCAACGAAGGCGGCAAGTTCCGCAAGAACGATGTGGACATTTACCAGCCGAACATGGGCCTGGTCGTTGGCCACTGCCAGACGGGTGAATGGCTCAAGTACACCGTGAAGGTGGAAGCCGATGGCGAATACGAAATTTCTGCGCTTGTGGCTAGCGACAATACGACGGGCGGCTTCGAGCTGTATATGGACGATACCCGCATCGGAGAAAAGATCGTGAGCGAAGGCAAGGGCTTTACCAGCTTTACGACGGTGAGCGGCGGCAAGGCTAGCCTGAAGGCGGGCGAGCACGAGCTGAAACTCGAAATCGTAGGCGACTGGATCGATATCGACAATATTGAATTCAAGGCTGTCAAGAGTGATGATCCTCCGAGCAAGATCAATACAATTCGCCTGAGCATGACCGAAGCCGAAAGCAGCTTCAACCTGTTCGACATGCAGGGCAAGCATGTGGCAAGCTTCAAGGCCTCTGGCATGGATGCTGCAGTCCGCATGATCAAGGAAGGTGTCAAGGGTATCCGTCAGGGAGTGTATTTGGTTCGCTCTGCCGGCAAGATGGGCATTAAGCAAAAGGTGGTGACCTATGAAAAGTAATGAAATCACAATTGTCAAGCAGATTGCGTTCTTCTCGGTAGTCGCGGTCGTGCTCGGATTCCTTTACGGTTAGGACTTAAACTCTCTCTCTTTTGAATTCACCCCTGATTGCAAAATCAGGGGTTTTTGTTTTGGAGCCTATTTTGACGCCTATCTTTGACAATTTGTCAAAGGATTATGTGGGAAAAGGGGGTATTTTCCCCCGTTTTTAGGGTAATTTTACTATGAAGAAATTTGCATGGGCGGTGGTGCGCCCACAAAAGGAGTACTAACATGGGATGGTTTAAAAGTTTGGGCATTGCCCTTTTCAGTTCTTGTGCAGTTTACGCTGTAACAGTCAACAATCCGATTATGTATGTCGACAGCCCGGACCCCTCGATTGTCCGCGTTGACGACGCCTATTACATGGTCACGACGACCATGCATTTTGCCCCGGGCGTGCCTGTTTTTAAGAGCACGGATTTGGCCCAGTGGCGCACGGTGGGGTATGCCTACCAGACTCTCACCAATAACAACAAGATGAACTTGAATGGCGATGATGCCTACGGTAAGGGCTCCTGGGCATCGAGCATCCGTTACCACAAGGGATTTTTCTACGTGCTGACCCCGTCTTACACGACGGGCAAGACGCACCTTTACAAAACCGCCGACGTGGAAAGTGGCCAGTGGTCCGAAGTGCAGCTCCCGTTCTACCACGATCCTTCTCTGTTCTTCGATGACGACGGCACCGTGTGGGTGTTTTACGGCAGCGGCGACCAGATCAGCTATGTGCAGTTGAATGACGATGCGAGCGGCGTCAAGCAGGGCGGCAAGAGCGGCAAGCTTGGCGGTGTGAGCGTGAACCAGGCAACCGGTAAGAGCGGCTATATTGTGCAGCAGGAAGGCTCGCACATGGAAAAGGTGAACGGCGAATACTACCTGTTCACGATTTCCTGGCCGAATGGCTCCTGCCGTACCGAAGTGGTTTACCGTTCCAAGAGCCTGCTTTCGGGCTATACCGGTAGGGTGTTCTTGGCCGATAACGGCGTTGCGCAGGGTGGCATTTTCGATACTCCCGAGGGCAAGTGGTATGCACTTTTGTTCCGCGATTCCGGCCCGGTTGGCCGTATGTCGCACCTGGTCCCGATGGAATGGAAGGACGGCTGGCCGGTCCCGACTAGCGGCTCCAAGGCTCCCTCCACAATTGACTTGCCCGAAACTCCGCTCCCGGGCTACGGCATGGTGACTTCTGATGACTTTGAATCTAGTGAACTTGCTCTCGAATGGCAGTTCAACCATAACCCCGATAACAAGAACTGGAGCTTGTCTGCAAATCCGGGCTTCTACCGCATTACTACGAGTCGCACCGATAGCCGCGTGGTGACTGCGAAGAACACCTTGACACAGCGTTCCTTTGGCCCCAAGAGTTCTGGCCGTACGCTTGTTGATGGCACCGGCATGAAGGATGGCGATATGGCTGGCCTCGTTGCCCTGCAGGACGACAAGGGCTTTGTGGCGCTCGCTAAAGATGGCGGTAGCTACAAGGTGGTGATGTACACCGGAAACAAGAATGGTGAAAGCCTGAAGGATAGCAAGGCGATTTCTGGTTCCAAGGTTTACCTGCGAATTGATTTTGACTTGCCGATTGACCGCGGCACCGCCTACTTCTACTACAGTACCGATGGCAATACTTGGTCAAAAATCGGTAGCGACGTGAAGCTCAATTACGACCTCCACATGTTCGTGGGCGTCCGTTGGGGCCTCTTCAACTTTGCGACCAAGCAGGCCGGTGGTTACGCAGACTTTGATTGGTTCAAGGTCGGTACCGACGTGAACGATGAAATTTATCTCGATGGCGCTGGCTCTGAACCTGTTCCGCAGACTCCGTTCTGCGCTGCTGGTGAAAATTGCCCTGCCGTTGCGCTCCCGGGCAAGATCGAAGCAGAAAACTTCGACGTTCCGGGCAAGGGTAAAGATGGCACCTCTTACTATGACGCCGATTCCGAAAACCACGGCGATAGCGATTACCGCAAGGGCACGGGCGTTGACCTTTACAAGAAGGCGACCGGCGTCATTGTGGGCTACAACAGCGAAGGCGACTGGCTCGAATACACCGTGAACGTAAAGGATGCAGGTGATTACACCATGTTCGCGGCTGTTGCTGCGGCTGGCTCTACCTCGAGCTTCAAGCTCTCCTTGGATGGCAAGGACATTACCGAAGAAATCGCGGTGCCGGCAGCAAGCTCCGGCGAAGAGAATTACGACGATTACAACAAGGTGAAGGCCAATGTAACGCTCCCTGCGGGCGAACATGTGCTCCGCTTTACGGTTACTGGCGCCTGGCTCGATATTGACTACTTCACATTCGTGAAGGGCGCAAACGCTACGGACCCGGAACCGATTGATCCGACGGGTATCGCAAATGCAGTGCGCTACGATGTGCAGGCCGAACAGGTTTACCGCGTGTATGGCCTGAACGGAAACTTTGTGGGCTCCGTGTTTGCGACAAGTGCAAGCGAGGCTCAGTCTAAGGTGCGCGCCATGGTTTCGGAAAAGGGCGTGTACCTGATTAGAGCGAAGAATGGGATGGTTCATCGCTTTACGGTAACGAAGTAAGGACCCATAAAAAAGGAGCGAAGGATGTTTGGTATGAAAAATTTGGGCAAGGTGGTGCTTGCCTTTGCAAGTGTTGCGCTGCTTACGGGTCATGCTGTTGCTGACAACATCACAGTTGACGGAAAATCCCGCAGCATGCTCGTGTATGCTCCGTCGGGAATCGAAAAGAATCGCCCGCTCATCATTCAGATGCACGGCATGAACCAAGATGCCCCCTACCAGAAGAATGCGGCGAAGTGGGAATCCATTGCCGATACCGCGCGCTTTGTGGTGGTGTTCCCCAACGGCGAAAATAAGGCCTGGGACATCGGTGGCAATAAAGACATCAATTTTATCAAGGCCATCATCAACGAGATGTACAACAAGTACGGCATTGATAAAAACCGTGTGTACGTTTCGGGATTTTCGATGGGTGGCATGATGAGTTACCATGTGGCAAACAAGATGGGCGACCAGATTGCGGCTATTGCGCCTGTTTCGGGTGGCGGTGGCGTGAATTCGCCCAAGCGCGCCATGCCGATTATGCATACGCACGGTACCACCGACGACGTGGTGAATTATAACAGCACCGTGAATACCCTGAAGGGCTGGGTCAATGCGCAAAAATGCTCCAGCAATTCGCAGAAGATCAAGCCGTATCCGTCGACCAAGCCGGGCTCTGCCGCATCGCTTGAAATCTGGAGCGGCTGCACCGATGGTGTCGAAGTGCGCTTGCTGACTATTGATGGCAAGGGCCACTGGTATTCCATGGACGAAGCCGTGAGCGTGAACACGAGCGTGGAAATCTGGAATTTTGTGAAGAACTACTCGCTGGACGGTTCCAGCATTACTCCGCCGACCCCTGCGATTGTCGTTCCCACGAACCGCGAAGAAGTCTTTAACGGAGGCTTTGATTCGAGCGCCGTGGCTTGGGACTTGCAGACGCATGGTGACGCTCAGGCCACCGGCGATGCGAAAGACGGCAAGTACAAGCTCGATATTTCGGCAATCGGCACACAGAATTACCAGGTGCAGCTGATCCAGCACGACTTGCGCCTTGTAAAGGACCAGTGGTACGAAATCAGTTTTGATGCCAGTGCAAGTGCAGCCCGCACGCTCGAAGTGAACGTAGAACAGCATACCGATCCGTGGGCTAGCTACCTCAAGGAAAAGCAGAACTTCGAAATCGGTACAGATGTAAAGAACTTCAAGTTCAATTTCCAGATGACTGCCGCTACCGATACCAACAGCCGCTTGAGCTTTAATGCGGGCGCTGCGACGGGCTCGCTCACCTTGGATAATGTGGTGCTTAAAAAGATCGATGCCCCGACGGATCCGGAATTGACTGGCATTGCACCGAAAATGGGCTCGGTTGTCGCTGCTACCGCCGAATATGCGGTATATAGCCTCTCCGGCAAACGCCTCGGAACGGTAAAAATTCGCCATGCGACGGAAACGGAGACTTTGTTGAAGGCCAAATTCGGGAAGGGCGTCTACATGCTCCGTAGCGAGAACGGCAAAAAGACCTTGTTCCATGTTAAATAAAAACGGTCGCTTTTATCGGTAAAAATTGCTGAAATTCGCTTAAATTCGCAAATAATATGACAAACGGCATTGACAAATAGTCAACGCCGTTTTGCTTTTCTGGGTGAGTTTTCCCTTTTTTTAAGAATATTTTTTTAGGTGTAAATATCATCATGGAGTGATGAAGATGTTTGGCTTAAAAAAATACTCGTTCGGCGGGGCTATCGCCCTTGCTTTTTGTGGTTTGGCCTCTCAGGCTTTTGCGCATCCTGACAGCTTGGTGCTTACGCCCCCGCTGGGGTGGAACAGCTGGAACGTGTTCCACGAAAACATCAACGAAAAGCAGATTCAGGAAATCGCCGATGCCATGGTGTCTTCTGGCTTGAAGGACGCGGGCTATATTTACCTGAACCTCGACGACAACTGGATGGATACCAAGCGCGATGCGCAAGGCAACCTCCAGAATAATCCGAAAACCTTCCCGAGCGGCATGAAGGCCATTGCCGATTACGTGCATGCGAAGGGCCTTAAGTTCGGCCTTTACGGCGACCGCGGCAAACGTACTTGCCACCATTACAACAGCAAATGGGATAGCCAGAGCGGTTCCAACGGTCACGAAGAACAGGATGCCAAGAAACTCGCCGAATGGGGTGTTGACTACTGGAAGTACGACAACTGCGATTCTGACCCGAATACCCAGGAAAAAGATTACACCGCTATGTCTAAGGCTCTCCGCAATTCCGGACGCGACATCGTGTTCAGCATTTGCATGTGGGAATACAAGGACTGGATGCCGAAAATCGCCAACCTCTGGCGTACCACTTTCGACATTGGCCCCGAATGGATTTCTACCTCCTGGTACCGTGGCGTCTACGAAATTATCGATGCCAACAACAAGTACTGGCAAATTGCAAAACCCGGCCACTGGAATGACCCGGACATGCTCGAAGTGGGCAACAGGGGCCTCTCTTACGAAGAACAACGCTCCCAGATGACGATGTGGTCCATTATGGCCGCTCCCATCATGATCAGTTCTGACGTGCGCAGCATGAGTAACGAGACTAAGGAACTCTACCTGAACAAGGACATGATTGCCATCAACCAGGATTCCCTGGGCGTTCAGGGCCACCGCATCTCTGACAAGCAGGGTAAGCAGGTTTGGACCAAGCCCTTGAAGAATGGCGACCTTGCCGTGGCACTCCTCAATAACAACAACTCTACTCAGACTGTGGAATGCAACTTTGCAGACATTGGCGTAGAAGGCGAAGTGGAAGTTCGCGATGCCTGGAAAAAGAAGGATCTGGGCCCGCTTTCGCACGTTTCTATCGAACTGCCTGCTCACGGCTCGGCACTCCTCCGCTTGGTTTTAAAGCCGGTTCCGCGCGCTCCGTTCAAGGGCGAAGCTCTCGCTATTCCGGGCAAGATCGAAGTGGAAGACTTTGACATTAACGGCGTAGGCCAGGGCAACACCACCTACAACGAAAGTGATACCGAAAACCATGGCGATTCTGACTACCGCCCGGGTACCGGTGTAGACCTTTACAAGAAGGCGTCTGGCATCATCGTCGGCTACAACCAGGCTGGCGAATGGCTCGAATACACCGTGAAGGTGGCAAAGACCGGAACTTACGCCATGAACGCCTCCGTAGCCTCTGCCAACAGCACATCAAGCTTTAAGCTTTCGATGGACGGCAAGGACATTACCGAAGAAATTGCCGTGCCTGCAGCCACTGCCGGCGAAGACAACTACGACGAATACAATACGGTCGAAGCCAAGGTGAGCCTGACCGAAGGCGAACATGTTCTCCGCTTTACGGTTACCGGCGACTGGATGGACATTGACTATATCGAGTTCTGCGAGGGCGAAACCTGCAATACCACGGGCCTGCACAAGGCAATCCCCGCGGCAGTGCGCAACACCAATTCTCCGCGACTCCTCAAGAAGGGCAATGTGATGTTCATCGAAAAGAACGGCAAGCGCTTTGACTTGACGGGACACCGCATCAAGTAATTTGCTACTCCAAAATCACTCCTAAGAAAGAGAGGCTCCGCTAGCGATAGCGGGGCTTTTTGCATGCGTCTCACTCGCATTGTTGTCGCGTTTGCGAACGCCTTTGGCTATTGAAATTTCTGCAAAGGTATTTGGCTTTGAAGGGGTGAAAATTGCTGGTGCAAGATATAATTTTATAAAGGATAAATTGGTTTAAAAAGGATGGTATAAGATGTTTGGAATCAATACAAAAAAAATCGCTTGCGTTACCCTTGCTGTGGTAGGAGGTCTCGTCACTCAAGGGTATTCGCAAGACGTTCTTTATCCTGATATGTTCGCGTTGAACGAAGTTCAACTGCTTGACGGTCCGTTAAAAGAACGCCAAGACTTGAACGTAGAAACCCTGCTGAGTTACGACGTGGACCGCCTTCTGGCGCCGTTCTACGAAGAAGCGGGCATGCGGCCGAAAGCATCCAAGTTCCCGAACTGGGCTGGTTTGGACGGGCATGTGCTCGGGCATTACCTGAGTGCACTTGCGATGCATTACGCTGACAATGACGACATTCGGGTTAAAGAACGGTTGGAATATGTCTTGAAGGAACTCAAGACGATTCAGGACCAGAATTCCAAGGACAATAACTTCAAGGGTTACATCAGTGGCGTTCCGAACGGTAAAAAGATGTGGCTCAGCATGAAGAGCGGCAATGCTGGCGCGCAGAATGGCTATTGGGTGCCGTGGTACAACATCCACAAGCTTTATGCGGGTCTGCGTGACGCCTATATTTATGCGGGTTATGAGCAGGCAAAGACGATGTTCTTGGCGCTTTGCGACTGGGGTATTACCATTACGAATGGCCTGAATGATTCCAAAATGCAGCAGATGCTCGGTACGGAACACGGCGGCATGCCCGAAGTCTATGCCGACGCTTACAAGCTCACGAAAGACGAAAAGTATTTGAATGCAGCAAAGAAGTGGTCGCACCAGTGGCTTTTGAATCCGATGTCGCAAGGCAATGACAACTTGACGAACGTGCATGCGAATACACAGGTGCCGAAAGTCGTCGGTTTTGCGCGAATTGCGGAACTCTCTGGCGATGAAAAGTACAAGAAAGGTTCCGATTTCTTCTGGCAGACGGTTGTGAACAAGCGCAGTATCGCTATTGGCGGTAACAGCATTTCGGAACATTTCCCTTCTTTCGACAACCATAAAAAATATGTGGAAGAACGCGAAGGACCGGAATCTTGCAACACCTACAACATGCTCAAGCTCACGGAACGCCTGTTCAATATGGACCATAGCGCCAAGCAGGCGGATTTCTATGAACGCGCGCTCTTTAACCATATTTTATCCACAATACATCCAAAACATGGCGGGTACGTGTACTTCACTCCTGCACGTCCCCGCCATTACCGCGTGTATTCCAAGGTGAATGCGGCCATGTGGTGTTGCGTGGGTTCGGGCATGGAAAACCCGGCCAAGTACAACCAGTTTATTTACACCAAAGACGGCGACAAACTTTACGTGAATCTCTTTGCTGCATCCATTTTGAATTGGAAGGCGAAGAACGTGCAAATCAAGCAAGAGACCGCATTCCCGAAGGGTGAAAGTTCCAAGTTCACCGTTACCGGCTCCGGCTCTTTCGATATGCAGATTCGTCACCCGTACTGGGTCAAGGAAGGCGAATTCAAGGTGATCGTGAACGGCGATACCGTGGTGAAAAAGTCTGACCCGTCGAGCTACGTGTCGGCCGGAAAATCCTGGAAGACTGGCGATGTGATCGAAGTGCTTTACCCGATGTACACGCATGTCGAAGAATTGCCCAACGTGTCGGACTACGTGGCGCTTTTGCATGGCCCGATCGTGCTTTCTGCAAAAACGGGAACCGCAAACCTGAACGGCCTCGTGGCCGATGACGGTCGCTGGAGCCATATTGCCTCGGGTGCGCTGGAATCCCTCGATCAAGCTCCCATGCTCGCAAGCAAAAAGGAGGATATCCCCTCGAAGTTGGAACCTGTAAAGGGCGAACCGCTGCACTTTAAGGCTCCGTACCTGTTTGCAAACAAGAAAGACGGTAGCTTGCTTCTGGAACCCTTCTACGAGGTGCATGACGCCCGCTACATGATGTATTGGATGGTGCTTACGGACCCCTCGATTCTGGAACGTCTGAAAAAGGAACAGGAAGAAGCCTTGGCACTCGACGAAAAGACGGTCGATAAGGTGGCTCCTGGTGAGCAGCAGCCCGAAGTGGATCACCAGATGAAAACCGAAAATACGACCTCCGGCACGGCAAACGGTGAATTCTACCGTGACGCAGGCAAGTGCAATGCGGGCGACGGCGGCATGATCAGCTACGTGCTCGAAACCAATAGCGAAGATTCCTTGAGCCTTATGGTTCGCTATTGGGGCAACGAAGGCTGCTCCCGTACTTTTGATATCATGATCGACGGCGAAAAGCTCACGACCGAAAGCATCGAGGGCAAGTGGAACAAGAAGGAATTCGTAAACGAAGTCTATGCGATTCCCGATGCCATGGTCAAGGGCAAAAAGGAAATCCGCGTGACGTTCCAAGCGGGTGCCGGCAACATGGTGGGTGGCCTCTACGGTGTGCGCCTGCTGCGCAACAAGCCCAAGCCGGAACCCCCGCAGAATGTGGTGGCCAAGATCAAGTCTTCGCTCAATTTGAAGGCCCGCGTTTACGGCGGAGAATTGCAGATTGATGCCGGTACGGCGCTTTCGCAGGGCTATACCGCCAGAATTTTCAGCATGAACGGTCGCTTGGTAAAGTCGCAGGCGCTTGCGGCGGGGCAATCCAGCTTCAGCATCGGCCTTGGCGACATGCAAAACGGCATGTACATTTTGAAGATCCAGCGCGAAGGCTTTAGCTACGGTACGACGATTTTCAGAAAAAACCGATAAAAATGAGAACATTTCGCAGAATTTGAGAACATGAATTCTGCGAAATGCTTAGTTTTGTGCTTAAATCTGTTAAATTTTAGTTAATTTAGGATATTTTGCTAATATAGAACTATATTTACCATATAAAATTTGAGAACGTTTTAAAAGTTCTCCGGGATGGATATATGGTAAATTGGGTGAATAAGTTCAAAATGGCGGCCTTGGCCGCCGCTTTGGGTACAGGCGTTGCCTCGGCAGAAAAGACGGTGGTGTTTTTTACGCCGTGGTCGAATACCAATGCGGTCTTGTTCATGAACGGCGATTCCGTGGCGACAATGACTGCGTTAGACAATTACTGCGGTTGGTTCAAGGCGACCGTCGACGCACCCGAAAAGAACTTCAACGTTTACTTTAAGCAGACCGTTGGCCTGAATTACGTGGGCGCCGAAGGCATGGTGACCGAAGAACCCATGACCGCGGGCGAAATTTCGCTCGATTCCGTGGCCGCGCTTTCGGACACCATTTGGGTGCAGGGTTACAAGACCGACGTTCCGGCGCAGTTTTCGAGCTACCCTGGCGTACTTGGCGATTGTCCGCTCAAGAAAATTCCCGTGACCGTTTACGACTGGCTGCACGGTACCAAAGGCGACGGCAACGGCAGCGGCAAAAATGGTGACCCCGCAAACGGAGTCAGTGCCGACTTTGGTTCGGGCGGATGTTCCGGCAAAGACAAGGCTGTCACAGGCATGGTCGAATACAATCTCGGCGAAAACGGAGTCCCCGTGCGCGCAGACCCGTTCCCCGAAAAATGCAAGATTACGGAACATCTCGACAGTTGGTTTTTGCCCGAAGTCATTGCCAAAGACGACGAAGGCAACGAATACACCAACATGACTTGCCGCGACCTTTATGTGTCCATGGACGACGAAGGATTCTGGCTTGCTGAAGTTTCCAAAGACCAGATTTCTAAAGGCAACGAGGCTAATTCAGATGGCATGTTCCTGCTGGACGATTTTGAATTTCTCGACGAAGCGAAGACGGTTCCGAACCCTTATTACGACCAACTGAAGGGAACAAAAATCGGAAAGCATAACTTCGGCTATGCCGCAAAAATCCAGGCGACGTTTGAATACGTTCCGGGGCAGTATTTTGATTTTTACGGTGACGACGATGTGTGGGTGTTTATCGACCACCGCCTGGCGGTAGACATTGGCGGGCAGCACGGTCAGGTAGCGGGCGCTGTGGATCTCGATACCATCGGGCAGAATACGGGTGACAAACTTGTTCCCGGCAAAATCTACGACTTCCATATTTTCTATGTGGAACGCCATACGGGCTCTTCGAATTTCCGCATGCGTACCTCGATCGATTTGCAGGTCGATGCGTCAATCTTCTTGTCGTCGGACAATCGTGACGGCGGCACCACTTACGAAGTCTGGCAGATCAACAAGAAAAACAAACTTTCTTGCAACTTTGATGCAAATTCTACCGAGCTCGATACGACCGGTGGCGTGTCTACCTTCAAGCTTACGGGCGGAAATCTCGCAGGGCCAGAAATTCTGGGCATTGGCACCCATTACGAAGGTATCAAGATTACGAGCGATTCTACGTTCTCCATTGACTCTGCGGCGATTGTTTCTAGCTTTGCGCTTGTCCCCGGCCATTACTTTTTAGAGATCACGCTCAAGGCGGACCCGAGTCAAATGGTGAAGGTCGAAATTACGGTGCCCTCGTACTCTGTGCCGAGTGTCGCGTTTGCAAAAGAAGACTGGACGATTCTCGGTAAAGAGGTTTCGGGCGACACCGCCCAAATTGGCCCCTGGGCGTATGCGACTTACCAGGTGAACATTACCTTCTTTGAAGAATGGGCGAAGGTCAACAATTACAACCGCAAGATCAACCTTTCTTTCTCGAACCCGGATATCGATATTTTAGATACGGTGGGCGGCAAGAAAATCAATGTCGTGACTCTCGATGAAAACGGTCGCGCCACGTTCTACGTACATGCGAATTCCCCTGTGTCGGGCGTGAACCTTACGGCCAAGGGCGCTGCAGCGGGTGTTTCGTTGTGGAGTAACTTGAAATTTGCCGAACCGCCTGCACCCCGTGTAGAACGCGCCATTGTGGTAGATAGAAACGGTGACGGTCGTGCGGATAGTTTGTATGTGCATTTCGAGCGCTCTATCATGGGCAATAGCCGACTTGATTCAATCCAGTTTACTTTTGGCGAATCGTTCTTGCCGACATCGAAATTCAAGTTGATAAACGAAACCGATATCGCGATTACGGCCGAAGACATGACCGGCGAAGGTTGCAGCAAGAGCGTTTGCGGCTTTGGCAGCAGGCAATTTACGGGCGATGCGTCCGGTGTTTACACAGGGACTTTGAACAATTGGTTCACCTACGAAAACGAAGGCGAAGTAAGCAACTTCTACATCGAAAATGAACCGGTAAGCGATGGCATTGGCCCCATTATTCTTGCGGCTTCGAAAACCGAAAGCAAAGACGGAAGCAGAATCTTGAACATTACCTTTAGCGAAGCGATTACAGATGAATCGAGGGCGGCCTTTGCCGAGATGTTTGAATTCACCTGCATACGTTCGGGCTCGAATCAGGTACCCGAAAAGCCTGTATTGCAGAGCGGTTTGGGCGCGCAAATGATGCTGGTTTATGCCGTAAGCGAAATGGATGCGGTACTCCCGAATGCCGGGGACATGATCCGCTTTGCACCTCGCGGCTCTGCTCGTGATTTGGTCGGCAATGCGCCACATGCCGAAAACCCGTGGGTCGTAATTACCGGAAACCAGGACCTCGGCGTAGAAAATCCGGGCGTTGTCGCTCTCGGCGAAGACCCTTATGACATCATCAAGAATAATTCCGTAACGCAGCCGAAACTCATAACGGGCACAACGCAGACTGCCCAGCAGATTGCGGATTCCCTGGGCGTGCAAGGGTCGCTTCTTGATTTCGATATCGCGAAAATCATGGTGGAGCAAACGAAAAATGCGGTCGATGCTCTTGAAATCTTTATCAAGTCGCGCATCGGGAGCGAAACCGATTACGACACGACTATTACGAGCATTAGCGAACAAGAAGCGCTTGCGCAATTGTTCAACGATATCCGCGTGAATCTGTTAGACACGTCGTACGGATTTAGCGAACAGACCATCAATGGAATCTTGGACGGCTCCATTACCGAAGAAAACTACAAGAACTTTGTGGGCGAACAGGAACTTGGCGTGATTGCGACCATGATCGAAGCCAATATCGATGCAAGCCGCGACACGACCATTACCATAGGCGGGGTTACGACAGTAACTCAGGGCGACATGTTCGAATTGATCCGTAGCGGAAAACTGGATGCCGAACTTGCCGAGGCGGGGGTGAGCGAAAAACTAGTCGAGGCAATCAAGCGGGGCGATGTGACCGAATACAACCTCGAAGAATACCGCAGCGGCGAAAAGACGGTTGTGGCCGACAATGCAGTGGAACTTTACTACCGCACGCATTATTTTAGCCAATTTGGCCAGTATGTGGGCGGAACGTCGGGTTCCATCAAGTGTTCTGACAAAGAAGTGTACGGCGACGAAGGCTGCCTCAAAAACAAGGGGAAAGTGTTCCTGGCCTGGAACATGCGCTCCAAAAACGGGCGTTTGGTGGGTACAGGCGTCTATATTGCGCGTCTCGAAGTCAAAATTGTGGTAGACGGCAAGAATACGGTGCACCGCACGCACGATTACCTATGGGGCGTACGCCGCGGAAAATCGGGATTTTAGCCCCCCCCCATTGACATTATGTCAATAGAATCTCCTTTTAGGGGGTTCTTTTTTTGTGCCCAAAAGGTAATTTATAATCAGGTTGTTTGAAAAGGTGGAAAAGGAAGGTGTTCTTATGAAGTTTGGTTTTAAGGTCAGGCGTGCCGCCTGCATCGTTTTGGCGGCTACAGCTATTTCGACAGTGAATTCTTTCGCTGTCACAAGTCAGTTCCGCGGTGTGAACTGGGCAGATAAACGCGATAATTTCGTGTCAGACGTGCTGGTGCTTTCGGGCATGAGCCTGTCGGACAATTACCAGTCGGCATCTGTGGTGGCAGACCGCGTTATCGGGCAGTTCCAGGAGCTTTTCGGCACCAACAGCGTGCGAATTCCGGTGAACGAACCCACGATTCTCAAGTTCTGGGATACCTACACGGGCGTTATCGACATGGGTCTTTCCAAGGGCCGTATCGTGATGGGTTACTGGGGCCCCGCACAGCCTTCGGGCCCGAAAAATATGAATGATTGGTGGAGCATGTGGGCAAAAATCGTCGAAAAATACGGCGATCACCCGAATGCCTATTTTGAAATTTTCAACGAACCGCACATGTACAGCAAAACGGAACTGCGCGACCTTTACGCCCAGTGGCTGAGCAAGTTCCCGAATGTGCCGCGCGACCATATTCTGCTTGACGGTTCTGGCCTTGCCTGGAATGTGCCCGACATTGCCGACGACCCGCGCTTCGAAGGTTGCCTTTTCGCGGTGCACGAATACACGTTCTGGAACATGAGCATTACCACCGAACAGGGCTGGAAAAACAGCTTCAAGGGCAAGGTGGGCAAGTACATTGACCGCACCGTGTGTACAGAATGGGGTGGCGCCATGAGCCCTGGTGACAAGGCGGGCGTGCATTACGACTACATGGACTATAATTCTACTCCGACCAACTACTTTATGGCCTACATTCGCGGCATGTCCGATCAATTGCGCGAATGGGAAATGGGTAGCTTCTACTGGCCGGGACTCCGCGATGGTGACTGGTATAGTATGACCAAGCGCAGCGGCGAAGGGGCGAATATCAAGCTCCAAATCGTGAACCAGTCGGGCGTAGACCGCATGAAAATGGCCTGGGCCGACACTGTCGAAACGAACCCGCCAGAACGCAAGGCATACGGTGACAAGGTTGCCGAAATTCCGGGAAAAATCGAGGCCGAAAATTACGACGAAGGCGGAAACCGCTTCAGTTTCTACGACAAGGATGCCACTAACAAGGGCGAAACTTATCGCGAAGACGCTGTGGATGTCGTTACCCTGGATGGCGCGACTTGCAATGGTGACGCTTGCAAGGGTTACGCGATTGGTTACACCGAAGCGGGCGAGTGGCTTGAATACAGCGTGAAAGTCGCTGCCGATGGTAAGTACGGCGTTCGCGCGAATGTGGCGACTGCTTCCGAAACTTCAAAAATCCAGCTGCTTGTCGACGGCAAGGTGCTTCTTGATACTATCACGATCGACAAGGTCGACACGACCTGGAATGTATACAAACAAGTTGATCTCGGAGCTGCTAACCTTACTGCTGGCGAACACATTCTAAGGCTTGTCATTGCTGGCAGCTATGTGAATGTAGACTGGCTCCAGTTCTGCGAAAAAGAAACTTGCGAAGACAAAACAGGAATCCGTGCCATCGCTCCGGCGGCGGTTTCTAAGGCGGCTCCGCGCCTGCGCAAACAAGGCGGCAAGCTCTTTGTCGAAAAGAACGGAATGCGCTTTGACTTGACCGGACACCGCATCAAATAAGTGTTTCGGCATTGACAACTTGTCAATGAGAACTCCCGAAAAGGGAGTTCTTTTTTTGACTGCAAAAGGTATTTTTTTTACTGGTGTGGATTTTTCGTGAGGTTTCTTATGAATGCAAAGATTCTTTCTTTGGTGTTTGGCAGCACGCTCGCTTTTGCAGGTGCCGCCGCTGCCGCCACTCAGGCGACATTCTATGTTTCCCCTTCGGGCAATGATGCTGCCGCGGGTACAAAAGAGGCTCCCTTCAAGACCATTACGCAGGCACAAAAAGCCGTGCGCGCTATTAATGGTTCTATGACCGGCGACATCGAAGTCATTCTTCGCGAAGGTACTTACGCATTGCCCGCCACAATCGGCTTTGACGAACGCGACGGCGGTAAAGACGGCCACTACGTGCGTTATAAAGCGGCCGATGGCGAAAAGCCGCTCATTACCGGCGGCATGCAGATTACCGGCTGGACCATTCACGACGAGGCGAACAACATCTGGAAAGCCGAAGGCGTCGACGGCCGTTTCCGCCAGCTTTACGTGAACAACCGCAAGGCAGTTCGCGCATGTTTCCCCAACGTGATTGATGCAAAGGAAAAAGGCAACGGCGGTTTCGACCACGATTTCGTGCGCCTCACGAAGGTGGACTCTTCGGGCCGCGCCTTCGATGTCTCTGCCGACTACATCAAGAATATCAAGAACATCGAAGACGTCGAAATCCACTTGATGATTGCCTGGTCCGAAAACATTTTGCGCTTGGAAAAGGCCCAGGTAAACGGCGGCACCGCAAAGCTCATCCCCAAGGATCCTGAACGCACCAAGCTGTTCCACCGCGCTTTCCCCATGCTCGGCACCGCCTTCATGAGCAATCCGCCTAAGCAACAGGTTTTCTATCTCGAAAATTCCTACGACCTGATTGACGCTCCGGGTGAATGGTACCTGGACGAAAAGAATCAAACGCTTTATTACAAGCCCCGTGAAGGCGAAAGCATGGCGACTGCCCACGTGGTTGCACCCCGCCTCAATACTTTGTTCAGCGTTTTGGGTAAAGACACCAAGAACAAGGTGGGCTACATGTCTTTCGAAGGCCTGATCTTTGCCCATTCCAACTATACCCGCCCGAGCGAAGAGGGCTTCTTGGATTTGCAGGCGGCAAATTTCAATGTAGACGTTCTTCCGGATCAGAGCCGCGGAAACTGGGAAAAGCTGAACAGCAACAAGTACTTGCTGTGGCGCCCCGATGCGGCCTTCCGCGTTGAAAATGCCCATCATTTCCTGGTGCAGGGTAACGTATTCTCGCAGATTGCAGCCACCGGCCTTGACTTTGTCTCGGGTACCAATGACGACATGATCCAGGGCAATGCCTTCTTCGAAATCGGTGCTGCTGGCATTATGCTCGGCAAGTTCTATCAGGATTCCACGACTGAAATCCACATCGCCTATAATCCGAGCGACAAGGACGAAATCAGCACCCGCGATACGGTCAAGAACAACTTGGTCACTAACGTGACAAATGAACATCAAGGTGCCGTGGGTATTGGCGCCGGTTACCCCCGCTATGTGGTAATCGAACATAACGAAGTCTCTTACACTTACTACTCCGGCATTTCCATTGGCTTTGGCTGGACAAAGCAGCAGACAGCCATGACCAATAACCATGTGAACTGGAACGAAATTCACCACATTGCGCGCTTGCTTTGCGACTCCGGTCCGATTTACACGCTCTCTAACCAGGGTACCGGCAGCGAAATCCAGCACAACTATATCCACGATAACGGAACGTCCAAGTGGGCGGATTACTGGAATGTGCCCATCTACCTGGACGAAGGTTCCAGCGGCTTTACCGTGAAAGAAAACGTGTTCAAGAATTCCCCTGCAGGCGTGGGCCAGAATCAGGCGGGTCAGAATACCTTGCAACAGTCCAATAACTATTACAGCGATGACGTCGTGAACAACGCCGGTATCGAAAAGGCCTTCCGTTACATCCGCGACATCAAGGAAATTCCGCTCGCTGACTTTAACGGCGCTGTGACCCAGGAACCTTACAAGGCCATCTTTAGCGTACCGGGCTTTGTGCAGCTCGAAGACTACGATATGGGCGGCCAGAGCGTATCGTTCTACGACAAGGACTTTGTGAACGAAGGTGGCGCCTACCGCGAAGACGGTGTCGACATTGTGCAGATCGATTCTGCTGACGCCAGCAAGGGTTACGCGATTGGTTACACCCAGGCAGGCGAATGGCTTGAATACAGCGTGAACGTAGTGACTACAAGCAAGTTCGTGTTCCGCGCCAGCGTGGCAGATGGCCTTGAAGGCGGTGGCATTCGACTCTTCATTGACGGCAAGGCCGTGACCGATACCGTTGCGGTGCCGCAGACCGAAGATTGGAACACCTATACGCTCATGGATGGCGAAACTAGCGAAATCGAAAAGGGCGACCATGTGCTGCGCGTGCAGTTCACCGGTAGCTACGTGAATCTGGACTGGATCCAGTTCGCTCTCACCAAGGAAGAACTTAACACCACCGGCATTCGCAAGGTGCCGACCTACAGCATGGACTTTATGCCCAATATGCAGCGTTCGCTCAAGGTTTATGGCGCAAACGGCCGCTTTATGGGTAGCGTAGAACCGCGTGCAGGCCTTGCCCTCACCGAAACGCTCAAGGCAGCCGGCTTTGCCCAGGGTATCTACATGGTTCGCGGTTCTGGCGCCAAGGCGCTCCGTGTACAGCTCAAGTAGAGTTTACTCCTTGCCTAATTGCCACCTGGAATTCCTTCCGGGTGGCTTTTTTTTTGTAAAAAAACGGCCTTTAAGAAATTTTTTTCTTAAAACTATTGACTTTTGGTAATAAATTTTATAAAATTAGATTGTATACAATTAAATGCAGCGCGACCAAGCGCCGACACCTTCAAAAAAAACGGAGGCTCATTATGGCAACCATCTACGATTTCACCCTCACCGACGGCAAGGGTAACCAGGTCCCGCTCGCAAACTTCAAGGGCAAGGTAATGCTCATCGTGAACACCGCGACCGGCTGCGGTTTTACCCCGCACTACAAGCCCATCGAACAGATGTATTCCGACTTCCACGACAAGGGTTTCGAAGTCATCGATGTTCCCTGCAACCAGTTCAAGGGCCAGACCCCCGGCACCGACGACGAAATCCACGAATTCTGCACGCTCCATTACGGCACCGAATTCCCGCAAATGAAAAAGTCCGACGTGAACGGCCCCAACGAACTGCCGCTCTACACCTATCTGAAATCGCAGAAAGGTTTCGAAGGTTTCGGCTTTGGCGTGAAGGCCGCCGCCATGGCGCTTTTGCTCAAGAGCATTGACAAGGACTACAAGAAAAATCCCGACATCAAGTGGAACTTCACCAAGTTCGTCGTGGACCGTGAAGGCAACGTGGTCGCACGCTTCGAACCCACCGCCGACATGGACGATGTGCGCGCCTGTGTAGAGAAGTTGCTCTAGGAGACACCATGGACTGCCCCCAGCTAAAACTCGAAAACCAGCTGTGCTTTCCGCTGTATGCCGCGTCCAAAGAGATCACGCGCCGCTACGCCCCGTACCTGGAACCGCTCGACCTCACGTACACGCAGTACATTGTGATGCTCGTGCTGTGGGAAGAAAAAAAATGCAACGTCTCGGAACTCGGCAAGAAACTGTTCCTCGATTCCGGCACGCTCACCCCGCTTTTGAAAAAGCTCGAAGCCAAGGGCTACATCCAGCGCACCCGCGAACAGAGCGACGAGCGCTGCCTTTCCGTAAGCCTCACCGCCGAAGGCGAATCGCTCAAGCGCCAAGCCGCAAGCGTCCCCAAGTCCATGGCCAGCTGCGTGAACCTCTCCGAGTCCGAAGCAAAGACCTTGTACACTCTGCTGTACAAGGTTTTGGAAGGGTTCAAGGAAGGGTGAGTTGTTTCTCAAATTCTCTAACAGGTTGTTGGAGTTTTTCGCTTTCTAATTCTCCAACGGCCCGTTGGAGTTTTTGCACAGCCTCTTTCTGCGTGTAGAAACAGTACCATTTCTTCATATACCACAGATTCGACACAGAAAATCCGTCTGCATCGGGAAATTCCCGCCGCAAATCCAAACTGAGTTGCTTCACGACTCCCGAACCCCAGCGCTCCTTAATCAGAATCAATATGGATATTGTGAGATTCAATCTTTCGATTTCTCATAAAAGACCTCTCTTTAATAACAATACAAAGGCAAAAATACGCAGATGCACAACGTATGTTGAGCCTTATATTTCTAGTTTTTATGGGATGCTCTTGCGGTGCTGCTTGTCGAGTTGTCGCAAAATTTGCGACAACTGTCCCCTGAATTCGAGGGGTTTAAATTAGGCGGGGAACATTTTCTTTTGAAGAGGCTTAATGAACTGTTTTCTCAATTCACGCTTGCTATGGAATATCAGTTGTTCCGATCTGGATAACTCGCCATGTTCGCATTTTAAATCAAGCAGTTCGAGAGTGCAAATCAAGTCCGCTACTTGGAACAATTTGTAGTCGATAGGTAAGACTTTTCTATACGAATAAGTCGATAGCTCCGTTGACATCGCAAAATTCAAGATACGGTTTAACTCCGTTTGCCCGTTATCATAATATAAAACAACGTCGTCAAATTTTTGGAAAAAAGCAAGATTGTCTCGAATGAACGAAGACAAAACCTTAGCCATTTGCCCTTCTAGCAAGAAGGCATCATCAAATAATTTCTTTTCAAAGACGAATGTCCTGTATTGAATCGGGCATCTCATCGCAAAAAAGAAGAGACTTGCAAAAAGGGCTCTCCTTTTATTTGGAGGTTCGTTTGCGTAAATTTCTTCTCGGCGAATCAGCGGAGCTGTGTGAATAGCAAATTTTTCACCATAACCCAAGGAACGAACCTTCGCATCTAGGTTGCGGACCTGCTCGGAGATGTCCATAGATTGGTCATGAAGGATCATCGTGATTATGTAATAGGGCGTGATATGGTTGTAGGCACCAAAATCTCCGCTTTCATCCACAAAAATGCTAAGGCTGTTGTTCACGAACGCTTCCAAATAAAAATGGCGGGTCAGTCTGCCCGCCTAGTTAGGTTGAACCTGGGTCTTTCGACCAGTTCATTGTTAATATACCTAATTTCGGCAAAGAAGTCAAGTGATTGCTAAAATTTTATCGAAAAATCATCATTTCCTCCAAGATTCAAGATAGGTAAACTTTTCACGTAATAATATACATAATTACAAAGTCATTTTCTGGACTATGCAGGAGTTTAATAAGAGGGTAGCATAAGCTACTATATTCATTGCGC
>NZ_MWQH01000008.1 GCF_002210295.1 Fibrobacter sp. UWB5
CGCCGATGGTACCTGGCCCACGGGCCCGGGAGAGTAGGTCGCCGCTGGATTCACGCCCCCTACGAGGTAAACCTCGCAGGGGGCTTTTTTTTATACCGCGAGCATCAAATTTTTCTATCCTTTACCACATGAAACCGACGTTATCGTTTGTGTTGCAGTTGCCGCCTTCGACGGCGTATGCAAAGCTTGAATCTGTTGTAGAGAATTTGCTGAAGGGCGTCTGCATGATGCTCGATTCGGGCAAGGTGAAGTTTTCGCTCTTCATGGATGGCCCGACACTTGAGGTGGCTGCCAAGGTTCCGCGTCCGCTCATGTTCGGCAAGTTGCGTCGTGCTATCGAAGACGGTTCGCTTGAACTTTTAGGCGGTGGCTATTACGACCCGATGCTCCCGCTTTTCCCGACAGAACTGCAGTCCATGCAACTCAAGAAGCATGGTAAGCTCCTGTGGAAATATTTCGGCATCGAGCCTTCCGGTTATTTCAACTCCTCGATGGTGTGGGAAATGGAAATGACCGAACTCCTCGAAAAGCACCGCTTTGAATATGCGCTAGTGCAAGAGGCATCGCTCCAGGATGCGCTTGGCCGTACGACTCCCGTTTCGGGCTGGTATACGGTCGAAGACAAGGGCTCGCTCATGCGAGTGGTCCCGGTGTCGCAAAAACTTTCTGAAGCCATTTCGAACGATGATTTTCAGTGGGAACAGATTGCAGAACCCTATTGTCGTGGCGGAAAGGCTGCCGTTGTCGGCTTGAATATTCCTCCGCAGCCGGGCGATATTATCCCATTCTTTGAACGTTTGATCGAGTTTGTCGAAATGAACGAGATTTCGACGAAAACGGTTGCAAGTGCTGTCACTGAACAGAATGCCGAAGGCCGTGTGAGCTTCTTGCTCTCGTCAGGCCGAAAGATCGGCTTGCCTGCGGCAGCGAAAACCTGTCGTGAACTTCTGATTCGTAGACCCGAAGTCAACCTGCTCCACAAAATGCTTTTGGCCCAGTTCCGCCGCGCCGCGGCGTTGCTCAAGGGCCGTGAACGCGATGATTTCTTCGAAATGCTTTTGCCCGCGATGTCGCCGATTTATTATCGCGACTTGCAGGACTCCGAAGGCATGCGCACGCCGATGGTCCGCTGGTGGGGTAACCGGTTCTTGTTGCAGGCGGCCAACCGCTTGACCGATCTCGTTTCGTTCGATGGAATCCGTCTGGATATTGCCGACTTTATGCTCGAAGGTTACAAGAGCATCTGGGCCGAGAACCATTCGTACTCCTTCTTGCTGAATTACCGCGACGGCGGCATTCTGAATATCTTGAATGCCAAGGATGCCGAAAATAGTGTACTGGGGGCTTGGCGTGACGACGGAAATCCGGCTGTCGGGTTCCTGGATTTCATGATTCCCAATGTGGAACTCAAGGCCGAAAAGCTGGACCAGATTCTGTCTGACCGCGAAGGGATGCTGTCTGCCGCGTACGATTATCAAGTCAAGCGCCATGATGCGGGTACCGATATCGCCTTGTTGTCCGATCAGCATTTGGTGCATGGCGGCCAGACTTTCGCGATTCATGCCGAAAAGAATTTCGAACTTTCGTCTACGGGTTCGCAGTTCTCGGTAGAATACAAGCTTACGAACAATTCTCCCGAAACCATCAAGGGATTCTTCGGAACCCTGCTGGATACAGGACTTCTCGCTTGCGGACATACGGATAGGGACATCTTGATTGATGGTGTCCCGCTCAAATTCAATTTCCGAGACCCGCTGATATTCCCGGATGCGTGTTCCCTTGAAATTGCGGACAAGACGACCACTTCTAGAATAGAGCTGGTCTTTGAGAAAAAGGCCTCCGTTCTGGTGTCGCCGATTTTCGGCGCGTCTGCTCAGGCTGCTCCGGAAGCCTTGCAGGGCATTCGCGTGTTCCCGTTCTGGAAAATGAATCTTGCGAGCGAGTCTGAGTTCTCTGTGCTCATGACGGTTAAAATTTCCAAGAGGTAATCGATGAAGTCAGACTTGATTGACATACAGGTGGAATCTCGCGGAAACGATGTGGAACTTACGTTGTCCGGCTCTCTTGGCTTGCCCCAGCTTTCGGCGGTCAAAGAAAAACTGGATATGCTTGTCGAAGGCCCGGGCTGCTTCTATTTCTTGAATTTGCAGAATGCGCATTTCACCAGTGACCGCTACCTGGAAGTTTTCCTGGAACTCTTGAACCGCGTCAAGTCGCAAAAGTCGGCGTTGATTCTGATTTTTGAGTCGGCGGAACTCTACGATTATTTCTCGAAGTATTTGAGCATTTTCGAAGTCTACGAGAACCGTAAGGCGTACAAGAAGTCGGGCACGAAAAAGCAACTGCAGCAAATCGGCCTGCATTACGGGCTCCGCTCGGGCATTACGGTAAGCTCGGGTGTCGCCGTCGCTCTCATATCGCTGATTCTCGGGTGGATGATTACCTTGTTCGTGATTATTTCGACCCAGGGCCACGATTTGGCCGACAAGCAGGCTCAAATTATTGCGCTCCAGAACCAGAAGGACCGCTACATCAGAGAAATTGACAAGCTGGAATCTTCGATCGGTCCGCTCCGTAAACTAGGCGTGGTGCAAGATACGACTAGGCTCAGTTCCTTCGGGCTCATTCAGGATTGGGTGAGCTATTTGGAATACTTAGAGAATACAAGGCGTGAAAAGTAACGTTCGCATATCCAAGCTCACGTTTGCGATTGCCCTGGTGCTTTGCTTCGGGGCGTTGGGGCTTTTTGTGTCTCATTGGCATGCTCGCCAGGCAGAAATCCAGCAGCTTGCCGTCAAAGAATCGATTTTGCGCGGCGAACTGGAACAGCTGAGCGCATGGGGCAAGTGGACGATTGACTACGTCAAAATCAGCCGTGCGTTGGATTACCTTTCAAAAGGTCGCTTGACCGAAGAGCAGCGTGAAATGCTCACGGAACAGATTTGGCAGATTTCACGATCGTATGCGACAGACCCGTTGCTTATTTTGGCGGTGGTAGCCCAGGAAAGTCACGGAAATCCGAATGCCCGCGGACGCATGCAGTCGGGGGCCTACTCGGGTGCGCTGGGGCTTATGCAAATCAAGCTTGAAACGGCAAAGAAAATGGGCGCTCACTTCGGGCTCAGTGTCGAGACCGAAGAAGACTTGCTGAGGCCCGAAATCAACGTGACGGTAGGAACCGCCTATCTGATCCGCTTGATTTCTAAATACGGCAACTGGAAAGACGCCTTGATTGCATACAACTTAGGACATTCGGCGGTAGACCGCATGCTTCAATCGGGCAAACCTTTGCCGACCAAATATTACGAGCACGTGATTTCCAAATACCAGAACCTGATGAGTCTCGAATTTTAAGACAAGATGGCGATTCCGACAGATAAGTCGTAAGTAAATTGTCCTTAAATTTACTAGATTTTACTCATGTTTCGTGTAATCGCAGTCCTCTTCTTGGTCACAAGTGTGCTTGCCGGTGAAATCCGGTATAGTCTTGACCAGTTCGTGGAAGAAGGTCTCGCGGCGGATCCGCAGGTGGCAGAACTCAAATATGGCACCGAAGCGAAGAAAAACCAGATCCGCAAATTGAAATCCGAGGCCATTTTGCCGACTTTTTATGTGGGCATGATGGTGGGCCCCGCTCCCGGTTTAAAGAACGAATTGCAGAACGGTGATACGGTCGAAGTTTATGACTTTACCAAAATGGGCCCTTTCTGGGGTGTTCAGGCGAAATTTATCCAGCCTCTGAATCTGGGACAGTATCGCGCCGGTAAAATGGCTCTGGAAGCCGACTTGCAGCAAAAGAGTTTCGATATCGAAAACCAGGTCCACAAAAAAGACGTGGAACTGCAGACGTATTACTACAACTACCTTCTGGCAAAAGAAATGATCCGCATTGCGGGCGATGCGCAGTCCAAGGTAGATGACGCCTACGAAAAGTTGGAAGAAGCCCTGGACGATGACGATCCGAACGTGTCGCAGATGGACCTTTTGAACCTGAAGGCCAAAATGCATACGGTCAAGGAAGGCGTTACCGAAGCCAATCTGGGTATGAAGCGCGTGATGCTTGCTATTCGTTTTTCGCTGAGAATGGACGAAAACGACTCCTTCGTGGCCGAGGATTCCGTGCTGGCTCCGCGAACCGAACCGTTGCCCTCGCTTGACGAAGTGCGCAATATGACTCTGAAATACCATCCGGAACTGCGTCAGCTTTCTGCGGGCATTCGCGCCCGCCGCATTCAGATGGACTTGGCCGAAGCAAAACTTGCCCCCGAATTCTTTGTGATGGGTGAAATCGAATACGTGAAGAGCTGGGCCGGTAACAGAAGTATCTTGCAGAAGAATGCTTTTGCCGAAGATGCCGTGAACAAGCTCGATGGCGTCTTGGGCGTCGGCGTTCGCTACAACTTGAATTTCTGGAAAAACTGGGAAGGCTACCGTTCCGCCCGTACGGACATGCGCAGCCTTCAGCTGAAAGAATCTTACGCTTCGGACGGCTTGATGGCCAAGGCCGAAGAACAGTATTACCAGGTAGTTGCCGCCAAGGAAAAACTTGATGCCATGAAAGAAAGCCTGCGTGCTTCCGAAGGCATTTTGAAGGGCGCTGCCATGCAGTACGATTTGGACAAATCAAAGACGGGTGACTTGGTTTCGGCTTATACGCAAAATATTACCATGCAAAAAGATTACTATTTTGCGGTATGTTCGTATAATGTGGAGTTCGCCCAGCTGATTGCAAAGATTGGGATGTCTTTGAAGGAATTCCATACGATTTATATGAACCAGTGAGTTTAAAGGAGAAGAAAATGTTCAAGAAGATTTTAATCGCTATCGCATGCGCCTCTTTGGTAGCCTTTGCCGCCGAAGATCCGGTCGCCGCCATCAAGAAGAAGGATGCCGAACTCCAGACTCTTTTGAAGAAGTCTAGCCGCAATGCGAAGGAAACGGAACGCGTCAAGAGCTTGCTCAGCGATTCCTTTGATTTCGCCCTGCTCGCCAAGAAATCCTTGTCCAACAAGGATTGGGAGGCTCAGGATGCCGCTTCGCAGGAAAAGTTCGTTGCCGAATTCCAGCGCATGGTTCGCAATTCCAGCGCCAAGCGCCTGGAACTCTACCGCGCCGACTCTACGATTTATGAACCTGCCAAGATGAAGAAGGATGACGAAGCCCGCGTGGTGGCCCACCTCTGGAACAAGGGCAAGGAATCGGTTCTGGAATACAAGATGAGCCTGGTTGACGGCAAGTGGAAGGCTTGGGACTTGGTCATCGACGATCTTTCTACGGCACGCAATTACAAGGATCAGTTCTCGCAAATTCTCAAGACCAAGAGCTTTGCAGAATTGATCGATATCATCAGCAAGAAGGCTGATGAATCGGAGAAGTAACCACTTTGATTTGGTTCTGGGGCGTACTTTGTGCTTTGGCGCTTGTCGCCCTGTTCTTTCCGTTTATATTCTGGATTGATTTTTCGGCGGACTTTACTGAAGTAACTGTCCGCGTTCGTTTTTTCAAGAAAGAGCTTTATACCTACACGAAGAACTTTAAAAAGGGGGAGTCCTCCGAAGAGGAGGATGTTTCTATTGAAGAAGAAGAAACGGTTGCTGCGGCCCCTGCACCGAAGGTAGAAAAGGCGGAACCGCCGAAGCCCGAAAAATCTTCGGAGCCGGAAAAACCTGTTGAAAAGCCCGTTGAACCGGAAAGCAAGCCGGAAACGGAAAAGAAAATAGAACCGGAACCTGAAAAGAAGCCTGCAGAAAAGAAACCCGCAGGGAATACTGAAGCGAAAGAAAAATCCAAAGCAGAAGACAAGCCCACGGAAGAAAAATCGTCGGATGACGAGAAAGAACAAAAGCGCTCGTTGACGGATGAAGAATTCTGGACGCTCCTGTTAACTCCCGAATTTGATGTTCGCGCCTGGTGGGCCGTACGCCATGCTTTGTCCGCTTTGTTTAAGTTGTTCAGAATCCGCTTTGTCGATTGCTTTGTAGAAGGTTTCCGTATGGAATACGAAACCATGGGCTATGCCGCGGCGCTGAACGGATTCCTCAAGAGTTTCCCCTACATTGGTGCTTGGGATTTCCGCATGGACTGGACCCGCGATCACGAACTGAATGCGGCGGGCCATATGCGCGCCTCGTTGAACTTGTGCCGTGTGCTGGGCTTGGTCTTGGCGATTTTATTCTACGGCGGCATTGTGGCGTTTGCGTTCTGGCGTCGCCGCGCCAAGATTCTTAAGACGGGCGAGCTTCCGGAACTGGGCTTTATCCGCAACAAGATTGTGAAAATGATGTCGGAGGATGACTGATGCCTGCTTTGACTTTGGATAGACTGCTCGCTTCTATCGGCTTTGGTTCGCGCAAGGAGGCCCGAGCCTTGGTGCGCATGGGTATGGTGGAACTGAACGGCGAAGTCCTTGACGATCCGTTTGTGGAATTCAAGGAACGTCCGGAATCGATTACGGTGAACGGCGAAGAAGTCCCGACAATCGAAAAACTTTACATCATGATGGACAAACCGCTGGATGTGGAATGCAGTCACAACGCCCGCGACCACCAGTCGGTGTTCGAGCTGTTGCCGGACCGTTTTTCGGCGATGGGAATCCAGACGGTGGGTCGCCTGGATGCGGACTCTTCGGGATTGTTGCTGTTTTCGAACCAGGGCGATTTTATCCACAAGGTCGAAAGTCCCAAGAAGGGTTATCTGAAACAGTACCGCGTGACGCTGGCGCGCCCGTTTACCGAAGAGCAGAAGGCGGAACTGTTGCGCGGCATCATGCTTAAAGACGAGCGCCGTCCTGTGTTGGCCCGCGAACTTTCGGTTGATGGCGATTCTGTGCTGATCTCGATTGGCGAAGGACTGTACCACCAGGTCCGCCGTATGTTTGCCGCCGTGGGCAATCACGTGCTTACGCTTAAGCGCGAAGCCATCGGCCCGGTGGTGCTGGACCAGACGCTTGGCAAGGGTGGGTGGCGCTATTTGACGGCCGAGGAAGTAGCCTCGCTGACCTAATTAAATTAAAAAGCCTCGACATTGTCGGGGCTTTAAAACTTGCTGTGGCGAAAATGGATTAGGCTTCTTCGTCGGCCTGGATTTCTTGCGGCTGGGCAGAAATCACGACATCGCGGTCCTCTGCTTCGAGCTTGGCGTTCACGCCTTCGACCAGGGCTTCGAGACTGTTGATCTTGTCCTTGATGTCGTTGCTGAACTTGAAGGAAGGGACCATGCGTTCTTCGATAAGCACGGTTTCGCCGGTGCGGGGATTGCGGGCCGGACGAGCCTTGCGCGGCTTGCAGCTGAAAGTGCCGAAACCACGAATCTCGATGGTGTTGCCTTCGATCAGCTTTTCGCCCAAAAGGTCGAGAAACTGCTCGATGACGGTCTTAATATCGTTGCGCACAAATCCGGTGGACTTGGCGATTTCTTGAATCAGTGCTTGTTTAGTTATATTTGCCACGGCTTAAATATAGGTTTATCAATGAGTTAGCGTACGGGTTATACTCAAATTAAATAATTTTTTCGGGCTCTAGTTGCGGACTATTTGTGAATAATTGTGGTTAAAATGTTGAAAAGTTTCAAACTCAGAAATTTGGATGTATTTCCGAACACAATCCTCAGCCCCATGGACGGGGTGACGGATGCTCCCTTCCGTAGGCTTTGCCGGGTTCTTTCCGGCAACCGGATGGGGCTTCTGGTGTCGGAATTCGTCCCGACGGACGGAGATTCCGTTTTTTGCCTGGATGGCCACAAGCAACTGAAGTTTTTCCCCGAAGAACGCCCGTTTGGCGTCCAAATTTTCGGGCGGTTCCCGGACCGTATGGCCGCCGCCGCTAAAAAGATAGCCGAAAACCTTCATCCGGAGTTTATCGAGGTGAATGCGGGCTGCCCGGCGCCCAAGGTGGCGGGGAAGGGAAGCGGGTCCGGATTGTTGCGTGACCTGCCTCGGCTGCAAGAAATTTTGCACGACGTCCGCGCTGCCCTGGATTCCTCGAGTGTAGACATTCCGCTGACGCTCAAGTGCCGAATCGGTTGGGATGACCAGAGCATTAACGTGATGGAAACGCTGGCGATTGCCGAGGGCGAAGGCGTCGAGATGCTCACTGTGCATGGCCGTACCCGCCTGCAGGGGTACAACGGCCTTGCCAACTGGGAATGGATTGGCAAGGTCGCGGCCGCGGCCAAGATTCCCGTCATCGGGAATGGCGACGTGAACAGCGTGGCTGTTGCTCGCGAGCGCATTGAAACTTATGGCGTGTCGGGCGTGTCCATTGGCCGCGGCGCCATGCACAACCCGTGGATTTTCGGACAGATTGCCGATGCTTGGGAAGGTAAGCCCGCACATGAAATTACTGCGATGGAAGCTCTTGACGTGTTCCCGCTTTACTACAAGTTCAAACTTGAAGACGGCTCTACTGAAATGGGGGCGCTAGGCCGCCTGAAACAGTTGGGCGCAAGACTCTGCAAGGGTTTTTGCCAAGAAGGATGCGGTGACGAAGCCGGAATGCATGTGCGTCAGACGTTGCTTACCGCGCAGACTCCGCAAGAATTTTTCGAACGCTTAGAGGTGTTGAAAAATGGTGTTGTGAAATCGATGCGCTACGATCCGAATCGCTTGGTAAACCTGAACGGAGCCAAGGAAACCGAATTGAGGTTTGGCGACCAGTTTGCCGGAAGGTAAATATTTTTTATATGAAATTTTTTAGATAAACTGCTTTTATTGAAAAGCAGTTTTTTTTGTAAAAAAGAAAGATATGGAAAATAATCTGTATAAACAATGTATGACAACTAGGCGTGCATGCGAAATTTACTGCAATATGAATGTTATTTTATATGAAAAAAATAATCGTTGTAAATTTGACAACGTGAAAAAAATAAACTATTGTTAAAAAAGCTTTTTGAAGGGAAGGAACTATGGCAATAGTAAGCGTAAGAATGGAAGACGAAACAAAGAAAAAGTTTGAAACTTTTTGTGATTCCGTCGGGATCACTGTTTCGGCAGCAGTAAACATGTTCGTGAAAATGACGATCCGCGAAGATCGCCTGCCCTTTGATGTCAAGGGTCATTCGTTTGAACCGCTGGGAAAGGTGGTTCAGGCGAAGGGCGTAGACTAACAGATTTCTTGCTTAATCGTTATGTAGAACAAAGCCGCCCGAATGGACGGCTTTGTTTTTTTTGGCTGCAAAGAAACTGCTAATTAAATGTAGTAGACGTAATTAAAGAACTCAAGGAATTTGTCAAACTGCATTGAGAATACGCCGTTCGAGTTCAAATTCAATCCGTTCCATGTACCACTGCGGCAATATTGCTTTACCGGAGTGGAGCCCCACGGGTTACGAACGATAATGCGCTGAACGCCGTTGTAAGTTTCGATGCCCAAGATAGAATAGGCGTGGTTAGGAACTGTTCCGACGGTGCTTTGACGGTCCTTGCCCGATGTAGAAACGGTGATGGGGGTGGTTGTCTGTCCGTTCGCGGCGGTGTTCCTCACGAGCATTTTCCAAATCTTGCTGCTATTTCCCTTTTTGCAGTAATAATCGTCGTAGCTGTAGCCGGTGAGGCGACGCAATGCGGTACCGGTGTTGCCGCCTTCGATCTTTTTCATGTTGGGACAGTCGGAGCTCGTTTCGATCATCCATTTGGCGAAGGCTTTTTCCCACAAGGCGGGCCAAGTTTCGGTGTAAGAGGTGTTAGAACGACCGTAGATCCAGTATCCGCCCGGGTAGTTTACGGCGACTTTCTGAGAAATAGTGACCCATTCTGCTTTCAGCTTTTTTGTCCAAAAACGGAATTGGTAATTGCCGCTGCTGAGACTGCATGCGCCGAGCAAATGCGGTGCGCTCCACTGCACAGAACACAGTGCTGCCAAGAAATAGCAGTCGCCCAGGGCGCCCTGCATGACTTCGAGCCCATACATGCTGGTGACGATGTAATTTCCCATGACCTTCCACATGATGTCGCTGGGAACCCAGTCTGCAGGCTTGCCTACTTTGTCTTTTGTTGTCTTTGCCGAAGCTTTTTGCTTGGGTTCGTCGTCGGAAACGACCTGGTCGGGGAACAAGGCTGCGCAAATCTTGTTGAAACCGGCAGGGAGGGCGTTCTTGTCGGCCTTCACGGTGTCGGTCTTCTTGGCGGACTTCTTTACAGTTTCTACGACTGCGTTCTTCTTGAAGAATTTGCGCATGCGTTCAAAATCTTTAGTTTCGGCAGCGGCTTCCACTTTGTCCTTAGAGGCGTTGTACTTGAACTGGCGCGGCATCAAAATGGGGCTGTTGGCCTTGAACATGGCCTTAGGGTCCTTAATGCCCAGCAAATCGGCGAGCTTCTTCTGAGGGTCTTTTTCTGCATCCCAATTGATTTTCTTCTGCGCAACGAGATCACCTAGAGCGTACGGGTTGATTGCTTTGCCGAGGTCGCCATCTTTAGGAAGGTTGGAAGTCGTTTTCTTTTTTGTTGCCATTTGAATCTCCTTTTTTTAGAGTTTGTTTGTGATTTATTGCTTACCAATATAAAACAAAAATATGCCGTAAAAGCATAATTTGCTTGCTTTTTTACAAACAAATTCTTATAGAATTGTTAAATGGAATACGCTGGTTTGATGATGTATTTTTGAATGAATATGGTGTAATAGAAATGAATTACGACTAGAATTGTAAAATTTTGTTAACCAAACAAGGCCGTGAATACTCCAAATTGGAATGTCTGGTAAACGGATTTTTTTGGGGGTATTCGTTCGGAAACGTTTTTCTTATATATATTAGTTCCAACTATTGTTCTTAAGAAGGGAAATATGAGGAACAAAATATTTGCGTATAAGGATGCAGTCGGGTTTGAAAACGAACTCTTCCTGTTTAGCAAGTGGTACAAGGAACATGGTTCCCCCACGATGTGCTTCCAAATACATTCAACCATATTGGATCCCGAAAAACTGAAGCCCGTTTGGGATATTCTGGAACGGGTATTCCCCGATATCCCGTGGTTTGGCAATTCGACCGCCGGAAACATTGTGGATTGCGAACAGGCCGTCGATATTTCGGTGTCTGCCATTATTTTCGAAAAAACGACGAGTAAATTCCAGGTTTTTCAGTACGACTTCTCTAGGGAATCTGTCGGTGGCATTGCGAGCGAAATCGTAAAAGAGGCAGATAAAAATCCATGGGTAAAGGCTGTAGAAATTTATCACTGCATTTCGCCCTTCTCGACGACGGCTCTTTGCGAAGGGCTTGACAGCCTTGCTCCGAACATTCAGGTTTTTGGCGGTATTGTTTGCTCTCCCGATATTACGAGCCCGAATTCCTGCGTGTTCTCGTCGGTGGGTGGCTATACGAAGTCCGGTCTTTTGGTCGTGTTCTACGGCGGTGACGATCTTTATATTGAATCTCGCAAGATTAGCGGCTGGAAACCCATTGGACGTAACTTCCACGTGACCCGTTCGGAGGGCAATATCCTTTATGAACTGGGCGGCGTTCCGGCCTACGAAGTTTATAACAAGTACCTGAATATTAAGAACGATAACAATTTCTTCTACAACGCGCTTGAATTCCCTATGCTTTACGAGCATAATGGCGTTTCGATTGTGCGTGCGGCTGGCGCGAGTAATCCGGATGGTTCGCTCTCCATGTCTTCGGATATTGACGAGGGGTCCATTGTCCGGTTGTCGTATGGTGAACCGCAATTGATTGTGGAAAAGATTAAGGCTGAAAGTGAAGCGTGCGAAAAGTTTGCTCCCGAAGTGCAGCATATCTTCTCTTGCGCGGCCCGAAAGGCGTTCTGGTCCCAGCATGAACCGACTTACGAAATTTCTCCGTTCAAGGGCTTGGCTTCTAGCACAGGTTTCTTCTCACATGGTGAATTCCTTCGTGAAAAGGGCCACTTGAACCAGCACAACATTACGCTCGTATTTGCCTCGATGCGTGAAGGTCCTGCGGTAAAGCATGAACATGCTCCTGTAGAAGATATCCAAGAGGGAATGGCTTCGCGTTTGCCGCTTGCGGCCCGTATGGCAACGTTCATTCGCGAAACTTCTTTTGAACTGGAACAGATTAACAGCAAGCTGCGCGTGATGAACGAACACTTGCAAGATGTCGCGACGACCGATGCCTTGACGGGTCTTGAAAACAGGCTTGCCTTTGATGAAATCCTCAAGACGATTAGCCAGGAGGATAGCGAAGCCGGTACCTGGACTATGGTGTTGATGGATGTGAACGGCTTGAAGTACGCAAACGATACCTTTGGCCACCAGGCGGGCGATGCCTTGATCGTGGCGGCAGGTAACGCCATCAAGAGCGCTTACGGTGCAACTGGAAACTGCTTCAGAATTGGCGGTGACGAATTTGCCGTGGTGACGCGTGCTCCGCTGGATTCGCTGTTCGTGCTGTATAGCAACCTGCAGAAGTGTATCGAAGAATACAACAAGGACGCTTTGTACCACTTGTCCATTGCAGTGGGCGAAAGCCGCCTGCGTAGCGATTCTGGCGTTCGCAAGTCCATTAGTGACTGGAAGATGGAAGCGGACTTGAACATGTACCGCGACAAGGTGCGTTACCACAAACCGGTCGAAAACAATGAAAACCAGAACCTCAAGGACTTGATTTCTTGTTTGATCACGGTGGAAGAAGCGAAGGATTCCTACACGGCTCACCATTCCGATCGCGTGAAGGCTTTCTCGGAACAGATTGCTAGGTTGCTTGGCCTGTCGGAAGGTTCTGTCTCGTTGATTACCCATGCCGCGCTCTTGCACGATATCGGCAAGATGGGCATTAGTGACAACGTGCTCGGTAAACCCGGTAAACTGACGGATGATGAATTCTCGATTATTAAGCAGCATCCGGTGATTGGCGCTAAGATCTTGATGCAGTCCAACTACACCCACGAACTGGTGCAGATTGTGCTTCACCATCATGAACGCTTCGATGGCCGCGGTTACCCCGAGGGCCTGAAGGGTGAAGAAATTCCTATCGGCGCCCGAATCATTGCCATTGCGGACTCTGTCGACGCGATGACGAGCAAGCGCGTATACCGTGATGCCTTGTCGCTGGATTACTGCCGCAAAGAAATCGAGAAGAATCTGGGCGTGATGTACGACCCTGCCATCGGCAAGGTGGTGCTGGATCATTGGAACGAGGTCGCCGATTTGCTGATGAAGCTGCAGAGCGGTCGCCCGAAAATCGTCAATCGCACCAATTGATAGACCTTGCAACAAAAGCCGCCGGATTCGTACCGACGGCTTTTTGCTTTTGAAATTTTGTGAGCAAAAAGCCCCTGTTATTAAACAGGGGCGATTGCGAGAGTGAGGCGATATCACATTCTTGGTTTTGTGATAGAGCCGAACGGACTTTTATCTCTTGTCGCGGTCGACCCAGGCGCGAGCCGTGTGGCCCGTGTAAATCTGGCGCGGACGGTTAATCTTGGAATTCGGGTCGTCGTGCATTTCCTTCCAGTGGGCAATCCAGCCGGGCAAGCGGCCGATAGCGAACATCACGGTAAGCATGTTCGTCGGGATGCCCATGGCGCGGTAGAGAATGCCCGAGTAGAAGTCCACGTTCGGATAGAGCTTGCGTTCGATGAAGTAGTCGTCCTTGAGGGCGGCTTCTTCGAGCTTGAGCGCAATGTCCAGCAGCGGATCGTGGAAATGTTCGCGTTCGAACACCTGGTACATGAGCTTCTTGAGTACCTTGGCGCGCGGATCGTAGCTCTTGTAGACGCGGTGACCGAAGCCGGAAAGACGGAACGGGTCGTTCTTGTCCTTGGCCTTGTCCATCACCTGTTCGATGGTCATGCCGCTCTGCTGGATGCGCAGGAGCGTTTCGAGTACGGCCTGGTTAGCACCGCCATGGAGCGGACCCCACAAGGCGCAAATACCAGCGCAGATACTTGCGTACAAGTTAGCGTGAGAGCTGCCCACCATACGCACGGTAGAAGTAGAGCAGTTCTGTTCGTGGTCGGCGTGTACAATCAGAAGCGTGTTCAGCGCCTTTTCCATGATCGGATCCGGGTGGTAGGAACGGGCCTTGCTGCTGAACATCATGTTCAGGAAGTTGCTGCAGTAGCTGCGTTCTGCTTCGGGGTACACGAACGGTTCGCCGATGCTTGCCTTGTAAGAGAAGGCGGCAATCGTGCGGATCTTTGAAATCAGGCTTGCAGTCGTGAGGTCGAACACGTCGGCGATGTTTTCATCGTCGTAGAAACGCGGCGTAAACAGGCCCACGGCATTCACGATGGAGCTGAGGATGCCCATCGGGTGGGCGCTCGGCGGCATCTGCCTAAAGAAGTGCAGAAGGTTCTCGTGGAGGAGAGAGTTCTCGGTCAACAACGTGCGGAAACGCGCCAGCTGCTGCTGAGTCGGCAGTTCACCGTAAATCAGGAGCCAGGCGGTTTCGGGGAAGGTAGCCTTTTCGGCAAGGTCTTCGATACTGTAGCCGCGGTAACGCAGGATTCCGTGTTCGCCGTCCACGTAAGTGATGGCGCTTCGGGTGCTACCGGTGTTCAGGTAGCCGTAATCCAAGGTCACCAGGCCGGTTTCCTTGCGGAGTTTGCAGATGTCGAGACCGTGTTCGTTTTCAGCACCTTCAACAACAGGGAGCTCGATGCTCTTTCCGTTGTAACTTAAAATGGCGTTGTCGGACATTATTCCTCCAGGAGGTACGGATTCCCGCACCTTACTTCATCTTCAAAATGCAATTATAGATATTGTCGAACAGCTTGGGAAGCTTTTCGGTCGGCACGGCAGAGAATGCGAGGCGAATCAGGCCAGAAAGCATGATCGTACCGGTGCTGTAGTCCTTGATGAGCTTTTCGCGGAGCTGTTCTGCGTCAACGCCCTTCGGCTTGATGCACATAAAGTAGCCGCTGTTGCACGGCATCGGTTCAAAGGCGTCCTTGTATTCCGGATGGGCGGCAAAAACTTCCTTGATGATGTCGTAGCGCTTCTTGAGCACAGCGTACTTTTCCTGCTTCTGCTGCTGGTATTCGGGGCTCTGGAATGCGGCGAGCAGGATCTTCTGGCTGATGCTCGGGGCGTTGGAAATGTTACCACGGACGGTACCGGCGGCCTTGTCTTCGAGAGCCTTGAGCTGTGCTTCGGTAGCACCCTTGAAGCCGAAGCTCATGAAGCCCACGCGGAAGCCCCATACGTAGTCTTCCTTGGTCGGGCCGTCGAGCTTGACAGCGAGGAGGTTTTCGTGAGCGTCCACGAGCTTCACGAACAGGGATTCCTTTGTCACGCCTTCTTCGTACACGAGTCCGAAGTAAGCATCGTCGAGGAGGGCCACCACCTTGTTACCCTTGGCGGCGCATTCCGTGAGAATCTTGGCGATTTCGACAGCTTCCTTTTCGGTAGCGGTGTAACCGGTCGGGTTGTTCGGGAAGTTCAGGAGAACGACCTTCTTGTCGCCCTTGCTAGCTTCGAGAGCGGCCTTGAGGGCTTCGGTGTCGAAGCCGCCGTTCTTGAAGGTGTTGAAAGTCTTGATCTTGGCGCCACGGGCGTTTTCGAACACGAGTTCGTAGTTGTCCCAGTACAGGTCCGGGATAATCACTTCGTCGCCGGCGTCGAGGAACAGGTAGCCGGCGCAGCTGATGGCATGCGTCAGGGCGGCGGTCACCACCGGGTTGCTGAAGCTCTTGGTGGCAAGCGTCGGGTTCTTCTTGATGTCCAGTTCCTTCCAGGCCTTGCGGAGGTCCGGGTTACCGAAGCTCGGGGCATACAGGAAAGAAGTCTTGGGGAGGTTCAGGGACTTGAGAACGCAATCCAGCACGAGCGGAGAGCCGTCGTCTTCGAGAGCGGTTCCGATGGTAGCGTTGATTTCGGAGCCCTTGGCTTCGGCGCCCTGGCCGAGGATTCCCTTGCGGGGGAAGAAAATCGCCTTGCCCTGTTCAGAGAGCATGTCGAGAACTTTGCAGCCGTTTGCGGAAAGTTCAGCGTTCAGAGCCTGTGCTAAAGGATTGTAGTTCATAGTGGTGTCCTTTGAAAAATTCCGCGCGCAAATATAGAAAAATGGGGCTTGGGGGCTAGGTCTAGCAATAAATTTTGAGATCGAAAACAGGGTGGTTTGATAATAAAAACAGATTTATGTATTTTTGGGGACGATTAAACGCTTGTCGTTAGGAGGATATATGCGAAAGTTCGTCGTTTTGTCGACGCTATTATTGGCAAGTTTTTCCCTTGCAAGAGAGATTGTCCCGGAAATGCCGGGTACTTACGGCGCGTGCTACAGTATTACGACTGTGGAAGAACTTTACGGATACGTTAAGCTCGTTAACGAAGGCGAAGACCCCGATGGGTGCGTTTTGCTTCGCGACGACATTTATGTCAATACGGGTACTGATTTTGAAACGGGGAATGTGGCACAGTGGATTCCCATTGGAACGGCGGAGCACCCTTTTAAAGGCAAGTTTTCGGGAGAATACCATACCATTTATGGTATTGCGCAAGATTGTGCGGCAGATTCTGTTGCGGGACTCTTCGGCTATGTTGCCGGAGGAACCGAAGATTCTCCGGTATTGATTGAAAGGCTTGGCGTTGAAAATACTCGTATTGCGGGATGCAGCGTAGTTGGCGGCTTGGCTGCAGTTGTCGATTCGAATAGTTATGTGTCTGTTAATAATGCCTATAGCGCAGGAACTTTTGCTGGTGTTTTAACTGCAGCTGGCTCGGTGGAAAAGGGCGTTGTCGGAGGACTTTTTGGCGAAGTTAAGGGCGATGTCTCTATTGAAAATAGCCATAGTTCGGCGGCTCTCAAGGGAGTAAAGTTTGGCGGTCTTGTCGGCACTCTCTCGGTAGATTCGCTTCTTCATCTTAAGAATGCATTTAGCCTTACGGAATATGGCGCTGTCAATGGCAAAGATTTTGAAGGCGCAGAAATTCGGGATAGTGTCCAGTTTGCAAATGCGACTGTCGCAAAACTTTTGTATGAGTATAATCAATATGGGGCAAATTGGCGCCAGTCATCTGGTAGCACGCATCCGACATTGAGTGAAAAATATGGTGGTGATTTCTGGTACCCGTATACACTGCATTACCCTAACGGAGAGATTAAGAGAAGCTGGCATAAGAATGCCGTGGTTCTTGAAGACGGTGATGATAGCACTTGTTATATCGGCTGGTATGAGTCGCCTACTTTTGAAGGTGAAGCGGAAGAATATGTTTGGGGCACTGCTGAATTATGGACTATAGGCCTCCCACGAGACAAAGATGGTTGGTGTCTTATCGGTAACGCAGATGACCTTTATCTTTATGCTAAGGCGTTAAGGGATAAATATAAAAAGTCTATTGATTTTAAGGCGAAACTCACTGCGGATATTGTTGTAAACAAGAATGTTCTTGATTCAAAAGGGAATGTGAACAAGGGAACATTCAGGTCGTGGAATCCTATCGAAAACGCTTATTATACCATTGACGGTGACGGTCATGTGATTAGTGGCCTTTATTATTCTGGGGAAGGAGATATCTCGTTTATCAAGAATTTTGGTCTCAGGGATAAACCGGAGGATATTTCAATTCGTAACTTGGGGATAGTTGATTCCTATTTGGAGAGTACGGCTAAGGATAATGTGACGACGGGTTTGTTCTTAAGGGGTAATGGTAATATTACTTTAGAAAAAGTGTTCTTTGAAGGCACTCTTGCTGCGTCTGGTGAGTATGGGAACGTAAGGGGCTTGTTCAATGCCGTTAACGTGCCGCATGATTTTGTTGTAAAGAATACTCATGTCAAGGGTGTTTTAAAAGGCTCGGCAACGAGTGGTTTTGGAGGCCAGGTTTTGGCTGAGAATGTTTCTGTACGCGAATCGTATTTTGATGGAATATTATGGGGTGATGGTGGCAGCCTTTTTGCGTGGGTGTGCTTGACGGGGACCTCTATGGAACAGCTGGAAAACGTAGAAATCCTAGATTTTTATAGCACTGCGTATAGTCCTTTGATAAAATACACCTTTGCCAAGACATTGACTTTAGTTAATGTTTATGGACGTTCTCCAGACATGGAATTCAGTTATATCGGAAAGAAAAATATCTCGAACTTCTTCGTCATGGATTTAAAATCGGATTCTCACGAAATAACGACTTTCCCGAGCGAAAAATTTAGGGATGGAACGGTTGCTGCTCTTATGCGTCAAAATTGCGTATATGGTGCCAACTGTTCCGTATGGGGACAGAATGTGGAAAAAGGGGACACACTTCCGAATTTTAGCGGAACCATAAATTCGTCAAAGTTGAAATTTGCCAAATTGACGCTGAAAACCTTTGATGATGATCCGAATGCTTCAAAATATCCTAAGCAGTACTTAAAGGGATTTCAATTGACCCTTCCTGCCGAAGCAGATGTTATACGCGATGGTTATGTTTTTGCGGGCTGGTATCTTTCTAGCGATTTCTCCGGGAAACCGATTACGACAATCGATTCAACTGAAACGAAAGATTTGACTTTGTACGCTAAATTTGTTTCACCGCTAATTATTACGCTGGTTGAATACGAGGGCAAGGAACAGATTGATACTGTAGGAAAGGGAATTGCATGGAAAACAAAACGTGTGGAGCGCGAAGGCTACGTATTTGCCGGTTGGTACGACAATCCTGATTTTACGGGACCGTTGTATGGTTATGCTACGATTCAAAAAAATGACACGTTGTACGCAAAATGGTATAAACCGGAAATTCCGCCCTTGGTGGAGGATTGCTATCAGGTGTCGACTGTAGAACAGCTTTATGGGCTTGATTCTATTTATGGGGATAAGACGAGAACAGATGCTTGCGTCGAACTTGTAGACGATATTGTACTCAATAAGAATGTTCTAAAAAAAGATGAATCTTTGAACGATTCCTTAGAAAATGTATTGACCAAATGGAAACCACCAGTGATTGTTGGCGTGTTTGATGGCAAGGGACATTCTATAAGTGGCTTATACTATGATGAGGAATACGCCGTAGCAGGAGTCGGTCTTTTTGAGCGCGCGAACGGGGAAAAAGTTTCCATTCGCAATCTCGGAATAAAAGATGCTTTTATTCGGTGTAACGGAAATGTGGCTGGCGGTATTGTTGGGGTATCTGAAACTGAACTAGAAATTGCCAATAGCTTCTTTGAGGGAACGCTTTATTCTAAGGGCAAATATGGTGCAGGTGGTCTCGTGGGCGATGCCATTAACAGAGCGTCAAAAGTGATAACAATTGTCAATAGTTACCATATAGGACCCGTTACGAGTGAATATGGTTTTGCTGGTGGGTTAATCGGTCGATTTAGTCATTACTCGAAGGCAGATCCTTCTTTTGTTGAAGTTGTTAATAGTTTTCATGCAGGTCGTTTGGCAAGTGGTGAAGAAAATTACAAAGAATGCAATGAAAAATCTCTTTATTGTGGCATGATGTTTAAATCGGAATATGTGTCCCGAATAGACAATGTGTATTCTTTGGGAAAAATTCCGACAGTTTCTCGAAATCATGTGTCTGGGGTGATGAGTTATCCAATCGAAAAGTTTGAAGATGGAACCGTTGCTCAACTACTGCACGATTATAATCAAGACGGGGTTGACGGTAGCATCTGGGGACAATCTAGTGGCAGAAAGTATCCGGACTTTAGTGGAAATGTCAAGGGGTTCTCTCCTTCTTATGCAAAAATAGAATGGCACTCTTATAGTAGTGATAAATATCCTTATCCGGCAAAGGTCTTGAAGGGTTCGCAACTTGTCTTGCCGGACCATCGCGAAATGGTTCGAGATGGGTATATTTTTGGCGGTTGGTATGACAACGCTGGCTTTATGGGGTCTCCGATTTTTAGTATGAATGTGACTAAGGATGCGGTTCTCTATGCAAATTGGATAGAAGTAAAAAAGCCTGGTTTGGTAAATGGCTGCTATCAGATTTCGAGTGCGGAAGAACTCTATGGATTTGCTCGTGTTGTGAATCAGGGTGATTCTACAGCGTGTGGTGAATTGACTCGCAATATTACAATCAATCAGAATGTGCTGGATTCTAACGGGAATCCTCCCCTGGATGCGGAATATGGCTTTGCTCATTGGACTCCGATTGGAAATGAAAATTGTCCATTCAGTGGAAAATTTGAAGGCAATGGGTATACCATTAGCGGGTTGTATCAGTATGCTTTGAACGAGTACGGTGGATTGTTTGGGGTGGTAAATGGTGGCTCTGCGAAGGATCCTGTTTTTATACATCATTTAGGTATTTCGGATTCCTATTTTAGGGGAGGCTTTGACAGTTTCTGGTCTAATACGGCGTCTGTTGTTGGTGGCGTAAGTGAAAAAAGTTATCTCAAAATATCAAGGGTTTATAGCACAGCTACGGTTGAAAACGGTGGCGGCTTTGTTTCTACTAACGAAGGAATTCTTGATATTGACAGCTGCTATAGTCTTGGTAAAGGCATTGTTTCTTCGTATGATGCGTCTTATGATGCATTGATAGATAAATCATATTCCGGGTATGTAGATCCAATCAGACTGCCCTTGGTGACGAATTCCTATTGCGTTGTGGAATCTCGTTATGATTGCAAACTCATGGATCCAAAGAATTTTGATGAGAAAATGTTCGGCTTTGTAGAATCGGATACATCGGGGCATCTTATGCCGTTCACGCCCTTTGTTAACTTGAAAAATCCTCCGGTTGCAATTGTTGCCTCGGGTAAGCAAATACAAGTCAATGGAGCTGCTCCTGGTCAAAAGTACGCCGTTTTGGACATGCAGGGACGTGTTATTTATCAGGGTGTTGCCGAAATATCGAATTTTGTGCTGAATATACCTCGTTCTGGCAAGTATATCGTGCGTGTTGGAAAGGCGATGCGGCCGGTTTTGGTTAAATAGTCGTGATTCAAAACACTGGATTTTGCAAAAAATGAAAAAATGAGCAGAAAGGCTTGTTTTTAGGATAGTGTTAATTTATATTGAATCGTGTAGGAGGTTTACGTGAAAAAGTTTTTGTCCTGTTGTGCGGCCTTTTCGTTTGCTCTTTTGGCTTGCGGTGACGATTCCTCGTCGGATTCTAACGGGAATCACGTTTCTGCAGGATCCAACAAAAATGTTGACCTTCGGATGGTAAGCAAATGCCTTGACGATGGTTTGGGCGTCTTGGCTAAAAAGGCTGGTTCTGAAGAACTTGACAAGGCGTATCTGACTCAAGACGAAGACGGTAACTATCAGGTTTTGGTTCCTGAATTGAACGACTACTGCGATGTGGATGCCCGTTTTAGGTCAAAACGTTCTGGCGATACCTTGGAAATTTGGTTCAATCTGGAAGAAGCCGCCGTGACAAACTGCATGTGCATCAAGGATCACCTGTTCAGCATTAAGTCAAGCGATGCCGATGCCAAGTATTTCAAGTATTCTGGCGATGTCTTCGAGATAACGTCTGAGCCGGCGCCTGAAAGGCCCGAAATCGAGGAACCGACAATTCCCGATGCGCCGGAATTTGACGAGTCTGAACCGCACCAGCACACGACTGATGTGATTGGTAAGTGCAGGAGCGGCTCTGTTGACGATGAATCTCTTTTGAGCTATAAATATATCGATGTTGCCGGATGGAATGATTATTCGGAGACGACAGAAAACGGATCAATTCCTCTTGCCCTAAAGTACGAAGACGAAGGTGACGCAGTCCTTGTCATGGAGACTTCGTTCAGTTGCGATGAATATGTTTCTAGCGTGAATGTTTTTGTTTCGAATGACACGCTCTTTGTGAAACCTAAGATAAGCAAAGATGAATCGGTGAAATTGCCCCCGGGTGAAGGCTGCGCCTGCTTTACGCGCTCTTCAATCGTTCTTAAAAATGAAGGCGCTTATGCCGAAGCAAAGTACATGGTCTTTGGAAACCACATGGAATACGTGTATACATTGAAGCCCGGAATTGAAAAATAATCATCCTAAAGCTCCTTGGAATGATTAGCGCACCCCTTTGGGGGTGCGTTCTTTTTATAGCGGCTGCTAGACTTCGCCGATGCGGGCCATTTTAAGGAGCGGCATGCCGGCTTCGCGGCACTCGGCGAGGTCGATATCGAAATCGATGCTCCAGTCGTTGAAATCTTCTTCGTCTTGCAGCATTTGCTGGATATGCATTATGTTGCCTTCGTAAGTCACAATCGTGTGCCGCAGCGAACGTCCTTCGACGTCGAGGCGGAAATTGTGGTGTTCCGCGGTGTAGGCGGCCATGATTTCGAGCAGACGCGGCTCCGTCCAGGGTTTGCCTTCGCCGTCTACGAGCATTTGGCCTTCGGCGAGGTCGTCGGCGAGCAAGTCCAAGACGTCGCTGTAGGCCTGCTTTTGCAAGGCGCTCATGAGCTGGAAGATGCGCTGACGAACCATGGTGAGGAAACGCTTCTTGTCGTAGGTAATGTCGGCGGCAATCTTGTCTGCGCCAAAGGCGGTTTCCTGTTCGGTGGCGCCTGCGGCTTCCATGCGCTTCTGGTAGTCTTCGGGGTGGGCCATCTTTTCCCATTCTTCGAGCAGGCTCGAGTCCGTGCGGCGAATCATGTCGCCGAGGTAATCTTGCATGTCGAGGAGTTCTTCGTTCTTGTAGCCGTCGGGAACAGTCTGCGAAAGCACCTTGTAGACGTTATTCAAATGCCGGAGCAAAATGGCTTCCATGCGCTGTAGGCCGTATTGCTTGACGTACCCGCTGAAGGTGCTGAAATTTTCGAACATTTCGCGGGCGATGCTCTTGGGCTCGATATTTACATCTACCCAAGGATGCTGTTCCGAAAATTCGTTGAAGGTGTCGTAAATAAAGTCGCGCAGGGGCTTGGGGTATTCCACCTTCTCAATTTCTTCCATGCGCTGGTTGAATTCCATGCCTTGGGCCTTGAGCTCGTCAAGTCTTGCGTTGCGAGCCCTGTTCTGCTGGATGCGCAGAATGGTTTCGGGATTTTCAACGATGCTTTCGCACAAAGTAATAACGTCTAGGGCGTATTCGGGACTTTCACGGTCCAGTTTCGGGAGCGTGTCTACCAAGTACAGCGAAAGCGGCTGGTTCATGGAAAAGTCGTCTTGCAAGTCCATGTTGACGCGCAGGTGGCTGTAACCTTCGGCAATGGGCGTAGTAAATTCGATAATGTGCTTTTCGACAAGGCTTCTGAAAAGTTGGAAAGCGCGGTGGTTGAGCTGCTTTTTGCTGGCCGCACTTTCGTGACAGTCCTTGAGCAAGTTGCGCATGGCGCGGCAGCCGTCCGTGGGACGGCTCAAAATGTTGAGGAGCATTCCGTGGCTCACCTGGAAACTGGATGTCAGCGGTTCCGGAGCGGCGGCAATCAAACGCTTGAAGGTGCTTTCGTCAAAGGGAACGTAGCCATGTTCGGGCGGTTTCTTTTTCTGGAATTTTTTGCCGGTCTGCTTGGTTTTGGCTTCCAGTTTCAAGTTCTCGATTACATGTTCGGGCGCCTGCGCCACCACGTAGCCGATGTCGTCGAAGCCCTTGCGGCCGGCGCGGCCTGCAATCTGGTGAAAGTCGCGGGCGGTCAGAATCGCCGTCTTGTCACCGCTGTATTTGCAGAGCTGCGTAAACAGAACCGTTCGAATCGGAACGTTTACTCCCACGCCGAGCGTGTCGGTACCGCAAATGACCTTGAGCAAGCCTTTCTGTGCGAGCTTTTCGCAGAGAATGCGGTACTTGGGCAAAAGTCCTGCGTGATGGAGCCCGATGCCCTGCTTGAGCCAGCGCTTGACTTCGGGCCCGTAGGGGCTGCTGAAGCGCATTTCTTTAATCGCTTCGTTAATGGCCTGCTTTTCTTCTTTATTGCAGAGATCCAGGCTCATGAAATTCTGGGCGTTGGTGGCTGCGGCAGCCTGCGTAAAATGCACTACGTAAACGGGCGCCTTGCCGCTGGACACGAGCTTTTGCACCGTGTTTGAAATTTCGGTTTCGGAATAGCTGAAATCAAGCGGAACCGGACGCTGCGAAGACCTTACGGTGACCGATTCGCGGCCCGTGTGTTTGGTCATGTCGCGTTCAAAGAATTCAGTGGCGCCGACGGTAGCGCTCATGAGCAGGAATCTTGCCTGCGGAAGCGTGAGCAGCGGAACCTGCCAAGCGACACCGCGTTCCTTGTCGGAATAGTAATGGAATTCGTCCATGACCACGTCGGTAATCGTGAGCATTCCGCCTTCACTTAGCGCCATGTTACTCAGGATTTCGGCGGTACAGCAAAGGATAGGGGCGTCATGATTGACGGTTGCGTCACCTGTCGAGAGACCTACATTCTCGGCGCCGAATTCCTTGCAGAGCGCCATCCATTTTTCGTTGACCAGGGCCTTGATGGGGCAGGTGTAAACGCTGCGGCGCCCGTGTGCCAAACTGTCAAAATGGAGTGCCAGGGCCACCATGGATTTCCCGGAGCCCGTGGGGGTATTGAGGATGACGTTTTTGCCGTCCAAAAGCTCAAGGATGGCCTCTTCTTGAGCGGGGTAGAGCGTGGTGCCGCGGGATTCTGCCCATGCCATGAACGCGTCCAATAGGGTCTCGGCGCCTTCGCCTGCGTTAAAAGGGGTTTGGGGCAAGAAATCTTTCAATGTTTTGCGGGCGTTTTCACTCATAAAGCCAAAGATAGATATTTGTGGGTAAGTCTGTTTTTCTAAATTGTAGGTGTATTGAGTCTGAAGGAATTCCATTTATGGCAACAAAGAAAAAAGAAGAAACCGACCTCGGTGAATTTTTGAAGGAGCTTGCTAAGAATTGGTACATCATGGTACCTTGTATTCTTTTGGCAGGTGCGGTTGGCGCGTTTGTCGCCCAATGGATCCGGCCGGTTTATCAAGTAGATGCCTTGCTGCAGATTGAAGCGAAGAGCAACAAGAGTGCAGGCCTGGTGGGCGGACTTGGAAATCTCTTTGCGACCAATAGCCCGGCTGAAACCGAAATGGAACTCATCAAGAGCCGTCAGGTGATGGGCTCTGCCGTCGAAAAGATGCGCCTTGACCTGGTTGCCGAACCTTTGAACAAGCTGGACCGCTTGCTGCATAAGGAAGGCCGCGTCGACTTGATGAACTTTAGCTACAATAAGGAATTGCTTCCGACCGATTTCCGCGATGAGCCCTGGTTCCTTGAAATGAGGGATTCCTTGGGCAACTTTAATCTTTATGACTATAAGGATAGCCTGGTGCTTTCGGGTGCGGTGGGCCAGACTTATCATTTTGAGTATGCGGGCGATTCGGCTGCTTTCGGCATTTTCAAGGCTGAAGTCCGCGAAGGACAGCGCTTTGCCGTGTCCAAGCTGAAACGCTTGGATGCCATTGGCCTGTTCCGCTCTGCCTTTGACGTCAAGGAAAAAGGCAAGAAGACGGGAATTCTTGAATTTTCGTACCAGGACATTTATGCAGACCGCGCTGTTGAAATTCTGAACGAGGTGGCGTCTTCTTACTTGCGCCAGAATGTGGAAGAACGCAACGCCGAAGCGCAGAAGACTCTTGAATTTTTGGAAAAGCAGTTGCCCGATGTCAAGGCCCAGATGGATTCGTCTCTCTTGAACTTGAATACCTACCGCAATCAGGTGGGCTCGGTGGATATTAACGCTGAAACGCAGTTGGTACTCCAGCGCCGTATGCGACTGCAACAGGATATCCTTTCGCTGCAGCAGAAGAAGCAAGAAGCCATTCGTCTGTTCCATTCCGAACACCCGACGGTGAAGACTCTGGAAGACCAGGAAAACGCCCTGCGTCGCGAGTTGGCTGGTACCTCTAGCGAAGTGAAGAAACTGCCTGCTACCCAGCAAGAAGTACTTAAACTCCAGAACGAAGTGGAATTGACCAAGGTCATGTACACCTCCTTGCTGAACAATATCCAGCAATTGCGCCTGGTGTCTGCCGGCGAAGTTGGCTCTGTGCGCGTCGTGGACTTTGCTGAACAGGTGACCAAGCCTGCGAAACCCAAGAAGCGCGTGATTCTTTGCATGGCCCTGTTCCTCGGATTCTTGCTTGGCGCCATGTTGGTGTCGATCAAGTCGAAGTTCAGCAGCGGCGTGAAGAGCGCTTCGTTCATCGAAAAGGAAACGGGCTATACCGTTTACGCCAAGGTACCTAAGGGCAACCCCAAGGGAACCAAGGGTACAAGGCCGCTTGCAGTGGTGGAACCGGACGATGTCGCGGTGGAATCTCTGCGTGCCCTCCGTTCTTCTCTGGAATTCTCCATGATGGACGAAGGCGGCTCCGTGGTGGGCGTGAGCGGCTTGATTCCGGGCGTGGGCAAGAGCTTTATCTCGGTGAACCTGGCTGCGTTGTTTGCGGGCCTTGGCAAGAGAGTGCTGCTGATCGATGCGGACCTTCGTAAGGGTAGACTCCACAAGGAATTCGGCATTAAGCGTGGCAATGGACTTTCCCAGGTTCTGTTGCGCGAAGTGAAGGTTGAAGATGTCATCCACAAGACGGAAGTCGAAAACCTGTTCGTGGTGCCTTGCGGCAATGTTCCGGCGAACCCGGCTGAATTGCTCGGCTCCAAGCACTACGCCGAACTGATTGAAGAATTCAAGAATAGCTATGATCTCGTGATTGTCGATACTCCGCCGATTATGCTGGTGACGGACGCTGCTCTCGCTTGCCGCGTTGCCGCCCAGATCGTGATGGTGATCGAATACAACAAGCATTCTATCGAAGCAATCAAGGATGGTATGGCGCAGATCCTCAAGGGCAATTCCAGCGCCCATGCGTCGATCGTAATCAACAAGTATGAACACAGCCGCACTGAAGGGTATGGCTACAAATACGGGAAGTACTAATGAAAGGAATCGTGCTCGCCGGAGGCTCCGGTACCAGACTCTACCCGCTGACCATGGTGACCAGTAAGCAGCTGTTGCCTGTTTACGACAAGCCCATGATCTACTACCCGCTTTCGACGCTCATGCTTGCGGGCATTCGCGACATCTTGATTATTTCGACTCCGACGGACTTGCCGAACTTTGAACGCCTGCTCGGTGACGGTTCCTCGATGGGCCTGAACTTGAGCTACAAGGTGCAGCCGAGCCCCGATGGTCTTGCCCAGGCCTTTATTCTGGGCGAAGAATTTATCGGCAACGATTGCTGCGCCATGGTGCTTGGCGACAACATCTTCTACGGTAACGGCTTTAGCCCGCTCCTGAAGGCGGCCGTGAAGAATGCCGAACAGAATGGCCGCGCCAGCGTGTTCGGTTACTATGTGGAAGACCCGGAACGCTTTGGCGTGGTGGAATTTGACGAATCGGGCAAGGTGATTTCGGTGGAAGAAAAGCCGAAGGAACCCAAGAGCAACTACGCCATTACCGGACTTTATTTCTACGACAATCGCGTGTCGGGCTTTGCCAAGGCCCAGAAGCCGAGCGCCCGTGGCGAACTTGAAATTACGGACTTGAACCGCGTGTATTTGGACAAGGGCGAACTCGACGTGAAACTCTTGGGCCGAGGTTTTGCCTGGCTTGATACCGGAACCATGGACAGCCTGATCGAAGCGGGCGAGTTCGTGAAGATGGTGGAAAAACGCCAGGGTATCCAGATTTCTGCAGTCGAAGAAATCGCCTACATCAACGGCTGGATTACCAAGGAAAAACTCCTGGAATCTGCCGCCAAGTACGGAAAGTCTCCTTACGGCCAGCACCTGCGCAAGGTCGCCGAAGGCAAGATCCGTTACTAATTGAATTGCGGACAATTGAAAAAAGCCTGGTGTAAAAACCAGGCTTTTTAATATGAATGCGATAGAGCCGAGCTACGGCAACTCGCCGCCGATCAATTCCATCTGCTTCTTATAGATGTCCTTGCAGGCGTTTTCGCCGAGGTCAAGGAGCGTGTTGAGCATGTTGCGGTCAAAACTGGCGTGCTCGCCGGTGCCCTGGACTTCGATGAAATTCTTGGCGTCTTGCATCACCACGTTCATGTCAACATCGGCTGCGGAGTCTTCCACATAGCAGAGATCGCAGAGCGGCTTGCCTGCGACAACGCCGACGGAAATTGCCGTAATGCCGTGCTGCAGAATCTGGGCGGTAATGCCGAGGCGTTCTTTGATTTTCTTGAGAGCGAGCGCAAGGGCCACGAAGCCGCCGATAATGCTTGCGGTACGAGTGCCACCGTCGGCTTCGATCACGTCGCAGTCGACCACGATAGCGTTTTCACCGAGGGCGGCCAGGTCGGCTGCGCCGCGCAGCGAGCGGCCCACCAGGCGCTGGATTTCTTGCGTACGGCCGCTCGCGCCCTTGCGCTCGCGTTCCACACGCTTGCCCGTACTCTGCGGGAGCAGGCTGTATTCTGCCGTAATCCAGCCGGTGCCTTTGCCGGCGAGCCAATCAGGAACCTTCGGGAGGAGTGTTGCGTTACAGATAACGCGGGTACGACCCATTTCAATCAGAACGGAACCGTCGGCGCTCGAAATAAAGCCCGTGGTCATTTTGAGGTTGCGGTATTCGTCAAACTTTCTGTCGGTACGTTCGTAAGCCATTTTCGTCCTCTTAATATTTCAAAGTTTCAATCACGCCTTTCTTGAAGGTGCCCAGAATGTACATGTTGTTCGTGTAATTCTTGAGCTCGGCAAGAGCGGCCTGGGCGCGTTCTTCATTCACGTTTGCTTCAAAAGACACGTGGAAAATGTATTCCCAAGGCTTGTCCGGATGCGGTCTGCTTTCGCAACGGGTCAAGTTGATGCCTCGCTTCGCAAAGCAACCGAGGGCGTTGTAAAGAGCGCCCACTGCGTTGTTGTCGGCAAGTTCGAACAGCATGGTGGTCTTGGCGCCTTCCACGGTGTCGAAAGCGGCGGGAACCTTTTGGATTCCGTAAAAACGCGTGAAGTTCGTGCCCTTCAAGTTTTCGAGGCCGGCTTTCAGAATATCCAGGTTGTAAATCTTTGCGGCGTAGGCGCTAGCGATGGCGCCTTCGTCTTTAGCCTTGCGAGCAGCGAGCTCTTCGGCAGAGCCTGCGGTATCGAATGCCGGAACCGCCTTGATCTGCGGGTTTTCGGCGAAGAACTTGGAGCATTGTGCAAGAGCCTGCGGGTGGCTGTAAACGCGCTTGAGGTCGCCCAGCTTGACGCCTGGCATCACGCACAAGGTGTGCTCGATGCGCAGCATGACTTCGCCCACAATGCGGTGACGCCACTTGTAGAGCAAATCGTAGTTCGCTTCGATGGAGCCTGCGGTCGAGTTTTCGATAGGAATGGCACCGCCGTCGGCTTCACCGGTTTCAATCGCCTGGTAGATTTCTTCGAAAGTGTCCATCGGGAGCGTTTCGATATCTTCACCAAACAGGTAATGGGCGGCGCAATCGCTATAAGCGCCCTTGCGGCCTTGGAATGCAATTTTTTTCATATGAGAAAATATAGTTAATCGTAAGAGGTCGTCAGTATGCGAGCATCACACATCTCACATTACACATTTCTCATTGTTATTTGAATCTTCTCGCGCCTTGGTACTTGTGGCCCCAATACTTGTCCTGCATGGGCGAAATCATCACGCCGTTCTTGGTACTTGCGTGAATGAACCGGTTTCCGTTCAAGTAAATGCCCACGTGGTCAATCTTCCAGAGGCTTCCGAAAAACACGAGGTCGCCTTCTTTGAGTCCGCCTCGGCTTACGGATTTTCCTCGGCTGTCCTTGTACATCTTGGAAGCACTGTGGTCTAGTGCGATGTTGTAATAGCCTTTGTAAACTTGCATGACAAAACCGGAGCAGTCTGTCTTTGTCTTTGTCGCCTTGCCGTACACATACTTGGCGCCCATCCATTGTCTGGCGTAATTTTCCAAGTCCCCGCGAGGGGTCGCCCTTCTGGCGGCCTTGGCGGCTTCCTTTTTGGTGATGGCCGCACGCGCCTTTTCGGCGGAGTTCATGTGCTTCGAGGAATCTTGCGAGGCGGTCGTTTGCTCTGTGGTCTGCGGCTCTTCAACCGGTTTTTCTTGTCTAGAAGACGAGGCTGTTTCGCTCGGTGGTACGCTCTTGTAGTCTCCGATGCTTCGGTCATACCCCGTACGTACAGGGAAGGAACATCCGAAACACCACAGGCATATGCCGGCAAGGATGAACGGTGCAATTTTAGTGAGCGAAAACATCAAGCGAAATGTAACTAAATCGTGGCTATATGCATTATAGTGTTCAATGGAATTGGTGATGTTGGGCACCTATTTTTGCGGAATGGTGAATCTGCGGACATCCTTACTGGTCTGTTTTATTCAAACAAAGTATATTTATGCCATGGATTTGAAAAACTTTTATTCTCACGATACGAATGTTTACAACCTTGAAGGTTTTGTCCCGCAAATTGTCGATGCCGAATATCTCCGCAATCTCGGAGTAACGGCGCAACCTTCCGAAGCAACCCTGCAAGGGCTTATCAAGGGTTCCAAGCTCTTTATGGAACGAGTCCAGAACCGAACGGTTATTCCTGTTTCGAAGTTGACGATTGAAAATATCGATCCGGATAAGGTTGAAACGGAAATTCACAACTATACAGGCCGTTGCCCTACGCTTACCTTTGAAATCAACCCTATTCGCGGTTGCAATGTGGGCTGCCAGTATTGCTTGGTAACCGATGGCGTTCATGAACAGCACTTGGTGGCGTATGAAAATTACCACCTGTACGTGCGCAAACTACTGGAAGAAATGAATGGGACGCCGACACGCCCCGTGACGGAAGAAGATATTCACAAGAAGAATGTCTTGCTGCAGGATTTGGCGACGGCCATCGAAGAGGCTCCTGAACGTAAGAAAGAAATTGAATCGAAGATTGTCGAAATTAGCCGTGGCAAGAACTGGAACCATTATTACTATTTCTCGCCCAAGACGGAAGCCTTCCAGGAACCGACGGTGCAGACGGGGATTGCTCACCGCATTCTCAAAGAATTCATTGCGCACTTTGAAAAGTATCCGGATTCCAACGCCAGGCTCTTCATTGCTTCAAAGTCCGGCCCCAAGCATTTGCTTTACGAGTACGAAGGCGAAACCATTCTGGACTTGTTTGAAAAGCTCAAGGGCAAAATGCAGTTCAACACGAGCGTCTCGATTATGCCCAAGGAATTCCGCGACCTGCTGGAACCTTACGCCGCCCCGATTGAAGAACGCCTGCAGTCTGTCAAGCTTTGCCAGGAACGCGGCATCCAGGCGAATTCCGCGCTGATTCAGCCCATTGTGATGCCGTACCTCACCGACGAACATATCAAGGATTTTTTCGATAAGTTGCATGCGGCGGGAATCGTCAATTACAAGCCGGAATTCTTGACAGCATGCATGGAAAACCTTGCCATGCTCGGACAATGGCTCGGACACTTCGATAAGAACCTGGAGCGCGAACTCTACGAGATTTATATCAAGCCCGACAACGCCGACCACCGCAAACAACGCGGCCGTACCGCTCCGGAAAGGGATTTGTGCATCAAGAGCATCGAAAAGATGATGGCGTACACGCAAAAGCTCGGCATGACGACCAGTATCTGTTTCTGGGTCCGCAAGCAATTGCGCATCCCGAACACGTTGATTCCCATCGTCAATGCCAACGGTTTCCAGTGTCTCGGTTACCAGTCTAAGCTTTTTGCCAAATAGAGGCAACCATGGACAAGACGTGCTCTCAAGTTTGTCGAGAACTATACTCCGACAGGGAAGACTATTATCACCGCTGGTACCACGAGCGGCCCATTATCATTACGCCTGAACGTACGGCCGAGATTCGCGAAATGCACCGCGTTTTGTACAAGTGCGTCGAATATATGGCGTACCATTACGCTGAATTCGTCGACAAGTACATGCCACTTTCTCCCAAAGAAATGGAAATCCTGGCTTGCCAGAACCGCTATCCGTTCAAGGCGGGCGCGTACCGGCCCGATTATCTAATTACCGAAGACGGCAGACTGAAACTGTGCGAAATCACCTCGCGCTTTTTCGCTCACGGGATTTTCATGTCGTACTATTCCGAAGCGGCGGCGGACAAGTTTGTCGCCAAGTTCCCGGGGACGCACCGCGAAAGCCGTTTTGAAGAGATGATCCGCTACATGCTCGAAATTGTCGGCGACAAGCGAAAAATCTTCGTCTTGAAAAGCTCCGACAAGACTTCTGAAATCGCGCTCTACAAGGCTTTTTACGAACGCATGGGCAAGAGCGTTACGATTTACGAGGCGAACGAAGTCGAACCGAATATCGACAACTGGAAAGGCAATTTTGTCATCAGCGCATTGAACCAGAACGATATTCTCAGTTATTCCATGGAAACCGTCAAAGCGATGATTGATTCTGGAATGTACAACGATTTCCGGACTATCTTCTTGGCGCATGACAAGCGCTTTATGAGGTTGTGGTTTGAAGACGATTTTACCGATCGTTTTTTGACGAAAGAAGAGGCTGCGTTCATTCGCGAGCATTCCATCGAGACTTTTGTCTGCGCGGAATCGGGGGCCGCGTCTGCACTTGCCGATGCCTATGCGCACAAGGACCGCTATATTCTCAAACATTACTGCCTTGGAAAAAGCGAAAAGGTTTTTGCGGGCCCGCTGACCTCCGAAGAGGAATGGAAGAACCTTTTTGATTCTGGCGCGGTCAAGGACATGATTATGCAGCCTTTTTTGCAGCAGCGTAAATTCCATACTGTCTGGGAAGGGACTCCCTTTGACGACTATGTTTGCGGCATGATGCTCTGCGTCGATGACAGGTTTTACGATTCGGGCTTGTTCCGTACCTCTAGCTGCCCGGTGACCAATAAAGTCGACGACCGAAAGGCATGCGCTGTCGCTACGGATTGCGCAAGCCTTTATGCGCATGGAGACTTGCTGTGATTATTGCCGGGAACCAGCCTTACTTTATACCCTACATTGCCTATTGGCAGTTGATGAAGGCGTGCGATTTATTCCTAATCGGCGACGATTACGCTTTTATCACGCGCGGGTGGGTGCAACGCAACAGAATCTTGCGACAGGGAAAGCCGGCCTATTTCGGGCTAGAGATTAACGATATCAGTTGCCATCGTTTGATTAACCAAACGGAACTATTGCGGGATGATTTTGCCAGAAAGCTGAAAGAACTTTACCATTGCTACCGTTCGGCGCCTTTCTTTGAAAGGGGCTACGAATTGATGGAACGGATTTTTTCGTGCGAAGAAACGAACCTGACGGCGTTTCTGGTGAACTCCATTGAAATCGTCCGCGAATATCTTGGAATCAAGACGAAAATGATGTTCACGTCGCAGATCGAGGGCAATTGCCGATTCAAACGCGAGCATAGGGTTTTTGATTTTTGCGACAGGCTTGGCGCAGCGACTTATGTCAACCCGATTGGCGGACAGTCCCTGTACAAGAAAGATGAATTTGCGGAGCACGGAATCGAGTTGAAGTTTATCCATTCGCATTGCCGCGAGTACAAGCAGTTCGGGAAAAACTTTGTCCCCGGGCTTTCGATACTCGATGTCATCATGTTCAATTCCCGCGAAGAAATTGCGCAGATGCTCGACGAATACACGACGGAATAAAAAAAACGCAGGCTCAATCGAGTCTGCGTTTTTCAAAATGTCATTCCCGGCTAGACCGGGAATCTCTTTAAGGTAGAGACCTTAGCGAACAACCTTGCGGTCTTCTTCCGTCATCTTGAGGAAGTCAGCGATCTTCATGCTGCCCTTGTCCCCTTCTTTACGGCGGCGAACAGAGACAACACCATCGGCAACTTCCTTCTCGCCGACGATCAGGAGGTACGGCACTTTCTGCAATTCGCACTGGCGGATCTTGTAGCCGAGCTTTTCGTTGGATTCGTCGACTTCCACGCGGACGCCGGCGTTCACGAGTTCCTTCTCGACCTGCTTTGCATAGTCAACGAACTTCTCGGAAATCGGGAGCACGCGGGCCTGAACCGGAGCGAGCCACAGCGGGAAATCGCCCATGAATTCTTCGATAAGAATACCGAGGAAGCGTTCGATGGAACCGACTGCTGCACGGTGCAACATCACCGGAATGTGCTTCTGGTTGTCCTTGCCGACATACTCGGCGCCGAGACGCTGCGGCAAGTTGAAGTCCACCTGGATGGTACCGCACTGCCAGTCACGACCGAGGCTGTCCTTCAGCGTGAATTCCAGCTTCGGGCCATAGAAGGCACCTTCGCCCGGGTTCAAGATGTAGTCGAGGCCGGCGAGCTTCGTGGCTTCGGCGAGAGCGGCTTCAGCCTTGTCCCAAATTTCGTCGGAACCCACGCGCTTTTCCGGGCGGGTGGAGAACTTCACCACGATATCGTCAAAACCGAAGTCGTGGTAGATTTCCTTGACGAGAGCGCAGAAGTCGGCCACTTCGCTTGCAATCTGGTCTTCGGTACAGAAGATGTGAGCGTCATCCTGCACAAAGCCGCGCACACGCATCAGGCCGTGCATGGTACCGGCAGGTTCGTAACGGTGGCACTTACCGAATTCGGCAAGGCGCATCGGAAGGTCGCGCCAGCTGCGGAGCCCGGTGTTGAAAATCTGGATGTGGCAGGGGCAGTTCATCGGCTTCACGGCCATTTCCACGTCGCCCGCCAGCGTCTTGAACATGTTCTCGTTGTACTTGTCGGCGTGGCCGGACTTGATCCACAAAGTCTTGTTCACGATTTCCGGCGTGATCACTTCGAGGTAGCCACGACGGTCAATCTTACCGCGGATGTAGTCCTTGAGGGCGTTCACCATCTTGGTGCCCTTCGGATGCCAGAACACCATGCCCGGAGAATGGTCTTCGATATGGTAAAGGTCCATTTCCTTGCCGATCTTGCGGTGGTCGCGCTTTTCGGCCTCTTCCAGGAACTTCAGGTATGTTTCGAGACCTTCCTTGTCGGCAAAGCAGGTGCCGTACACGCGGGTCAGCTGGTCAGAGTTCTGGTCGCCATGCCAGTAAGCGCCCGACATCGAGAGCACCTTGAAATTCTTGAGCTTGCCGGTAGAAGGCACGTGGGGGCCGGCACAGAGGTCTTCAAAGTTCTTGCCCGGTTCGCCAGTCACGTAGAAGCTGAGAGTGCCGTCGCTACCTTCGCGGGCGAGAGCGCGTTCAGCGTTGTCCGTCTTGTACTTGTCGCCCTCGGTGCGCTTCAGGCCATCGGCGGCACTGACTTCGCAACGGGTAAACGGACGGTCTTCCTTGATGATTTCCTTCATGCGCTTTTCGATGCGCTCGAAATCCGACTGCTGGATCGGGGTCGGTGTCATCAAATCGTAGTAGAAACCCTTTTCGATAGCCGGACCGTAAGCGAGCTTGGTGCCCGGGAACAGGTCGCAGATGGCTTCGGCAAGCACGTGGCTGCAGCTGTGACGCAGGAGCATCAGAGCATCCGGGTCGTCGTTGCTCGGCGTGATAATCTTGATGGTGCCGCTCTCGGTGAGCGGTCGCGTGAGGTCGAGGACCTTATCGCCGAGTTTGACGCCAAGCGCCTTGCGTGCAAGACCTTCGGAAATGCCCTTCGCAATTTCGAGGCCGGTGGTGCCCGATGCTACGGAACGTACGGAGCCATCGGGGAAGGTGAGTTCGATTTGAGACATAAATAATCCTTTTTGTGGGCGGTTCTCGCCCGGTTCCCCAGAAATACGACATCTGGCGGTGCGCGCAAATGTAGCTAAAGGCAAGCGTCGCGGCAACCGTGCAGGGCCCTAAAACCCCAATTCCATTGTTATATTTAAATGCATGGCATTGCTTCACAAACATACTCAACGATTCTTGCTGCGAATTGTATGCATTGTCATTCTTTGCTTTTGCAGTAATGTCATGGCCCAAGAAATAAACGCCTCGAAAGAAGAAGAACAATTGGACAAAATGCTCGAACATCATAACGAGCGTTACATGCCCAGAGCTCTTGGTTTTAGTGCCGGCTATGTGACACCTGATGTATTTGACTTTTCCATTTTTACTTTTCTTGACGTTTTACCAATCAATATTACAGATGGATATAGTATCCATGTCGGATACGAGCCCCTCCATTTAAGGGTTGACGATTTCGGAGCTTCCGATGACGCCCTGTTTGCCGCAGGAGGATGGTTTCTTTTCAATGGAATTGATGCCGTTGCTAGGAAAATAACGGGTTCCGAATCAGATGGCCCTGGCATTTTGGTTTTGGCACCACTCTTTATCTGGTGCGGAATGGTTTACATCCCCCTTGTACCGGGTTCATGGCTTGGTATTAACGACCAAAACCATTTTACGACTCATGTGATTCAAGAAGGCTTTCACACACATAGTTTTATCTACACAAACGATTTAAGTTTACGATTTTCAATGAAACCCTCTAGAGGAACAACAGGATATTTCCTAGACACGGGAATCCGTTTTGAAAAGAACTTCGCCGAAGATTTTAAATACAGGTTCTTTGTTCAACTAGGTCTATTTGGCTCAGGGTAAAGCCGCAGACCATTACGAATCGAGGGACAAGCGTCATTTGGATTCCCATGGCGTTTAGCACCTTGAAAATGGTTTCAAAACGCGTCTCGCGGTGTGTCTGATGGCACGGAGAAACAGCGCGGGGTCATCCGATTCGCTGACCAAGTTCAAATATTCGGCGACGATTTCCTCGTTGTCGAGGTATTCGGCAATGTCTAAGTGTTTGTGTATATACATAATGTATCTAATCGGATACATATTGTCAAGAGGTGTATATGGGGCTTTGGTGGGCCTGTAATTATTCAGCAATATAAAGTCCATGTATTTGATTCTTCTCTTTGTCAAAGCAGTCTTTGATGATGGAATAATAAGTGTCGTCGGAATGTTCAAAATTTCGATATAGAGAAAATGCTATTAAATCGGCTAGTTGTATGGATCGTGATATGGATGAATCTAAAAATAAGGGAACCTCTGCAAAGTTATTCAGTTTTTCATTCCAACGGTTTCCGAGCGTTTGGTAAATTCTTGACCAATTCTGATATTGGTTTTCCATCTTTGTTTTGTCAAAGATGCATAATCCTCTTGCGGATTCGTTATGTTTTATGAATTTTCTTTTTAGGAACTTGTCAAAACGGCTTGTCAATTGAGAAAAAAGTTCTTCCGAGACGCATTCGTGTTTGTTGTTGACGATTGCGCCGAATAAAATAAATTGACGAGGATAATTTGCTTTGATGTAGGAAAGGCAATCCGTTAAGAAGGACTCTCTTGTTGCCTTTGGAATACTGCGCCAAAAGCCTTTTCCGCTTCTTATGGGACTGGCGTGCAGTTCTATATCAGTTCGCCCAAGGTGTTTTTCCATGATGGAATCTATAGCCTTTTGGATCCAATAAGTTTGACTTTCGAAAGTTGCAAACCCAGCCAAAACACTATATTTTGTATTGGGGTCTGACACCACGCCAGAATCATCTGCGTATAACAGATGCATTTTTCCCCCATAAAAAAGAAGAGAGCCAAGCGAGATAACTCGACGCACCGCATAAAGGCAGCACTCTTGACCCTAATACCCTAAAGATAAATTTTATCATTGCCATTGTCAACACCCTTTTGATTGCTCTTGTGCTTCTCCTTCTATTTGCAAAAAATGTGCCAAATGGAAAAATGGTTTTTTTGAGCGAAAAACAAAGGCTTGAATTTTTGAAGAAATGATTAATCACTGATTAATCAGTGATTAATCGGAAAAAAATACGGTGAACAATAGTGGTTGTAGTTGACTTAATCCTTACGTCCACAGACTTGTGATAAACATAGCGCTTGCGTCATCGGCCTTCTTGAAGCCGCAATGCTCGTAGAAGGAGAGTTCTTCGTTGTAGGCGACCACGACGATGCGGAGGTAATCCTTGTAGATTTCCTTGACGCGTTCCACGAGTTCCTTGCCGATGCTTTGGCCCTGGTATTCGGGGCGTATGAGCAGGTAATGCACGTAGGCATTCATGATACCATCGTCCATGGCGCAGATCATGCCGACAAGCTTATCGCCGTCCCAGGCCGAGATGACGGTCTTGAAATTCTTCATCGCGACTACGAGTTTGTCGGGGAAATGCCCCGAGGACCATTCAACGGAGAGGAAGAGGTCTTTTAAATCTTGTTCAGAAAAATCGTGGGTGTTTTTGTATTCAATGGTCATAATTATGCTGGAGATGCTTATTGGATCCTATCGCCGCTACGCGGCTCCAGGATGACAGAGGATGGGCGCGGCGTTTATTCTCTGCGAAATCTTTTTATTCCTTTCGGCGATAAACGTTCGCGAGTATCGCGCCGGAGATGTTGTGCCACACGGAGAAGATGGCGCCGGGAACAGTCGCCATGGCGAGGCCCGAGAACGCTGTTGCTGCAAGGCTTGTGGCAAGGCCAGAATTTTGCATGCCGATTTCGATAGAGAGAGCCTTTGTCTTGGGTGTCGAGAATTTTAGCAACTTGCCGAGGCCAAAACCGCAGCCGTAGCCGAGCAGGTTGTGTAGAATCACCACGGCAAACACGATAGCGCCCGTGGAGAGAATCTTCGCGGCATTGTGCGAGACAACTGCAGCCACAATCATCGCAATCGCAATCACGGAAACGAGCGGTAACACCTTCACAGCGCGGGCAGTCCATTTGCCGAAGAACTTATTGATGACAAACCCGAGTGCAATCGGCACGATGACGACCTTCACGATGGAAAGGAACATCGCCATCACGTCCACGTTCACGGTGGTGCGAAGCAGCAAATATGTAATTGCCGGAGTCAGCACGGGCGCGATGAGCGTATTCACGCTGGTCATGCCTACAGAAAGCGCCACATCGCCTTTCGAAAGGTATGTAATGACATTGCTGGAAGTTCCGCCCGGGCACGTACCTACGAGAACGACGCCCGCCATCAGCGCGGCATCGAGTCCGAAAATTTTGGAGAGTGCGAACGCGAGTGCCGGCATCACGATAAACTGCGCCGCACACCCGATGGTGATTTCCTTCGGTCGTGCAAATACAAGCGCAAAGTCGCTCAATTTGAGCGTAAGCCCCATGCCGAACATCACGACCATCAGCAGGTAATTCACCCACGAAAGTTCAATCCAGAGCGTCGATTTCGGCAGGAACAACGAGAGCGCCGCAATGGCCAAGACGACAACGGCCATCCACTTTCCAACGAATTCACTGATCTTTTCGAGAATGTGCATTTTAAAACCTTTCAAAATCAACAAGAAAGATAGTCTTTTTCCCGACCCGTGGTTCAAATCTCGATGCTTTCTTCGTCGCTCTTGATAAAAGCCTTGAGACGCTCAATCGTGCGGTCGAAATCGTTCTTGATGGAGCATTCCCAAACGGTCGCGACGCGGTAGCCTTGTAGCGAAAGTTTCCAGTTCGTCTTGATGTCGCGCACGACATTATTCGTGAATTTTTCGTTCCAGAATTCAGGGTTGCTTTTGGGGCGGCTCGTGAACTTGCAGCCGTGCTGGTGCCAGAAACAACCGTTGATAAAGATGACCGCTCCGTATTTAAGAATATACAGGTCAGGCGTGCCTGGCAAATCGCGGCGGTGGAGTCTGTAGCGCAGCCCCGCTTTAAAAAGAGCCCGGCGTACCAAAATTTCTGGTTTCGTATCTACGGAATGAACCGCCTGCATCATCTGCGAGCGGTTCATTGGAAGACGTTTTTTCTGGCGACGTTTCATCGGCCCGAGGCGCTGTTTTATTTCACGATTCCGACGTCGCTCGTCTTGACGAAACCGCGGATTTTTTCACCGAGACGGATTTCGGCGAACCCGCCCTGTTCCGAAAGCACTTCGAACGTGGTGCCTTCAGAAAGCGTGTTCAGCGTTTGTGACTTGTTGTTCGGGGCGCTGGTCACGTCGGCATCCTTGGCGGTCACGACGCCTTCGATGTCGGTTTCGGCTACAAAGACCTTGTAGCCGGCGCTCATGGCGATAATGCAGAATACGCTAGACAGCGCGAACATGGCGCCAATCAGCACGTTCTTTGCCCTACCGCTACGGCTGATACGCCTTGCGATGGCAAGCAACGCGATCGCCCAGAAGATCCCGAGCAACACCCACATTTGAGTCCTTAAAGACAGCGCATGGTGGGCCTTGAAAAGGTCGGAGAGAAGCGGGTTTTCTTCGCCGTCTTCTTCCACCTTGTCGCGGGTCATGGCCTGCGCGTACTTGAGGTTGTGAATAATGTCGTCGTTGTTGGGATCAAGGCGCAGGGCCGTCTTGTAGTAATAAATGGCAAAGCCGAGCTTGCCGCTTCTGAAGTAGGCGTTCCCTAAGTTGTAATACAGGTCGGAATTTTTGACTCCGTAGTCCTCGCAGGTTCGCCATTCGTCGATAGCGCGGTCAAATTCGCCTTCATTATAATATACGACGCCGGATTCAATCCCGTTGCAATGATCTATTGCAAAACAGCCCGTCGCCAAAGCGACCATCATGGCGAAAAAGATAAATACTTTCAGTTTCATATTATACCTTCAATCCTTCGCACAGTTTTTCGACGTCTTCGAGCATTTTCTGCTGTTCGTCCTTCGTCGGGTTTACCGGAGCGAATCGGGCGAATGCGCACTTTTCAAGCCAGTTGTCAATGGCGTCAATCGTTTCGGCCTTGATTCCGAGCTTTGCGAGTTCTTCCTTCATTTGCGGGCGGGTCATGCCCTTGAATTCCAGGTTGGTCTTGTCGCTCAGGTAATCAATCAAGCCATTTTCCAGGGCGGCGTAAAGCGCCTTGGCGTCGCCCTTCTTTAAGGCTTCGCGGGCGTTGGCAAAACGAGCCTTGAGCATCTTGTTGGCCTTGCCCTTGCGCACGAGGGCGGCGTCGCTGTTGTGCTTGCGGCGGCTGCGCACGGCAAAGGTGACTATCAGGTAGAACGGAATCGCGGCTGCAAAAATCACCCAGTAAACAATGCTCTTGTAGGGGGCGGTGTTGTTGGCGGTGTCGCGGACCTTGTGGATAAAGCGGATGTCGCTACCCAGAGATTCGATTTCTTGCTTCTGCACGGCGGCGGGGCCTTGGGCGACCGGTGCCTGGAAGATAGCCTCTGCAGAGGCGTCACCTTTTTCCACAACGACGTTCCAGGGGCCAGCCTTGGCAGTTTCGTAAACCTTTTTGCTCGGGTTGAACCAAGAGTAGGTGATTTCAGGAATGGTGAATTCGCCCTTCTTTTTGGGGTACAGGAACACGCGAATGTTCTTGGTGGTCACCACTTTGTTGCCGACAACCTTCTTGTTGATTTCGTTTTCAGGCGGCACCGAGCGGAATTCGCCAAAGTCGGGGAGCTTGGGGTCGGTAATGGAGCCCGGTAGGCCGTCACCCTTGATGTTGATGGTCAACGTCATCGCTTCGCCGACCTTTAAATTAGTGCGGTCGAAGTCTGCGTTAAAGGTGTAGCTACCGACCATACCGCTAAAGTTGGCGGGCTTGCCTTCGGTAGGCAGCGGCTTTACTGTAATATTGATAGAGGGTGTCTGCGTTTCGGTTTCGACAGATTCCTGGCGGATCGACTGCGCATGGAACGACATGCCGCCCATTTGCTTTTTCTCTTCGACCACCTTGGGCTCGCCGCGTTTGGTGTACTTGAACTTGAACGGCGGAATTTGCAGGTTGCCGCTCTTGGTGGGGCTGAGCCAGGCGAACTTGGCGCTGGCCTGCATTTCGCGGCGGCCGCCTTCGACCGGTTCGAACTTCATGTTGGCGAGGTCGCTACGGTGTACAATAAAATCGTCGCCCGTGTTCATGTCGGTGGCCTGCAGGCCGCCTTCAAAGTGCTCGAAAGTATGGAATCCGAGCGTCACGCTGAACTGTTCGCCTTCGTAAATGGTCTTTTTGCTCGGAGTCAGGCTGACGGCCAGGGCGTCGTCGGTGTAGGCGCGTTGCACGCTAATAGGAACGTCGCCGGTGAGGTTGCGCTTTTGTCCGTCAATCGTCAAGTAAATCTGTCCGACGCTGAGTCGGCCGGTCTTTTTCGGGGCTTTCAGCTTGAAGGTATAAACGCGGGCCTTGTAACCGCCGCGGTTTCCGCCACCGAAGAACGAATTGAACATGTCTTCCATGCTGGGGCGAATCACCTGGTCGGTACTGTCGATTCCCATAAGGGTGAATCCGTTTGCGGTTTCCATCTGCAAATCGCTACGGTTTTCAGGAAGTTCTGCTAAAGGGAATACAAGCTGGAGTCCAAAGGTCTTGCCCGATTCCACGCGTTCCCGGTCCACTTGCAGGGACGGCCGTGCAGATACGCACAGGGCAGCGGCTAGGCAAAATAAGGTAATTCGTTTCATGCCCCAAATTTACCAATTTTTACAGAAAAAGACCACGAGATGGGGGAGGCGACATCATGTGCTGGCCCCGGATAATAAAATTTTCGAAAAAAGTCGCTGAATATATACTTTTTCCCCTTGACGCGTTAGTAAATTTTTGTTAAATTTGGCGCGCTGTTAAAAAATGGCGATAAAACGTCGAAAATAAAGGATGGAAGGATAATATGTACTGCATTCTCGCTGCCCTGCTGGTCAAGAGCTTCAAGAAGTACGCCAAGCGCGCTTAATTTGCCGCCTGGCTATTTTTTTTAGATTTCTCTCTCTGGTGATTACCGGTTTAGCTGAACAGGCTGATCGGTATTTTTTTATGCCTTAATCGAAGTGGCGATCACCTTAATCAAAGTTAAGGCTACGGCGGTAGGGGGTAAAACCGGCGTTTTTGATGAAATTTTCGGCTTGCTCGATGCTGGTGAGGCCGTGGTTCTGGAGCACGTTTTCTTCGATGACGATACTGTTGATGTCGTCGGCGCCGCAGTGCAGCCCGAGTTCGCCTAAAGAAAGCCCCATGCCGAGGAGCGAAACTTCGATATGCGGGATGTTGTCGAGGTACAGGCGCGAAAGTGCCAGGAGCTTGAGGTATTCATCGCCGCGCACGTGGCGGATGGGGAACTTGTCGGTCTGCGGCTGGAAAGTCCATACTACAAAGCTCTTGAACCCGTTTGCAATATCTTGAGTCTTGCGCACGTAATCCAAATGCTCAATGATTTCTTCGGGCGTTTCGACGCTTCCGAAAACGATGTTTGCGCTGCCGGGGAGCCCTTTCTTGTGGCAGGCGGCAAGCGTGTCGCACCAGACTTGGGCGGGCAATTTTTTCGGGCTCAGGATTTGGCGCATGCGGTCGGAGAGAATCTCGGCGCCGGCACCCGGCACAGAGCTCAGACCCGCCTCTTTAAGAATATCTAGCAGTTCGTCGAGCGCGATTCCGTTGAATTCGGCGATGCGCACGAGTTCCACCGGCGAAAATCCGCGAACCTTCACGCCGAGTTCTTGCGTGAGCATTTTCAGCACGTCGGTATAATAGCTGAGCGGAATGTTTTGGTTCACGCCACCTTGCAAAAAAATCTGGTCGGCGCCTTTGGACTTGGCCTCCAGCGTCTTCTGGCGGATTTCGTCCAAATTAAGCACGTAGGCTTCGGGACTGTGTGCGGGCCTGCAAAAACTACAGAAACTGCAAGTGATTTCGCAGACGTTCGTGTAGTTGATGATGCGGAAAGCCGTATAGCCCACCTTGTTGCCCGGATTGATCCGGTGGCGTACGGTGTTGGCTGCCTGGGTGACCTCGGTCCACGGGGCGTTCTTCAAAATGTCCAGCGCCTCGGCCGGAGAAAGGCGAACGCCATCCACAGATTTTTGCAACAACGGATTCATTGGCCTGAAAATAGCTTTTTTTACGTTTGAAGCGTGCCAAAATGGTCGCGATAATTGTATTTTTCTTTCGGTACCGAACGATACCTTTAAAAATGCACAAATTGCAAAAAAAGGTGAATACTATGCAAGTTGATTTGAACACTGTCGATTGGAAGACGCTCCCCTTCGGTTATTATGACACCGATTACAATGTACGCTGCTACTACCGCAATGGTCAGTGGGGCAAGATCGAACTGTCTTCTTCCAAGGACATCAGCATCCACATGGCCGCTACTTGCTTGCATTACGGCCAGGAAGGTTTTGAAGGCCTCAAGGCTTACACGGGCAAGGACGGCAAGGTCCGTATCTTCCGCGTCGACGAAAACGCCAAGCGTATGCAGAACACGGCTAACCGCGTGCTCATGGCTGTGCCGCCTGTTGAATTGTTCCGCGAAATGGTCCACACCGTGGTGAAGGCCAACGCCCGTTTTGTGCCGCCGTATGGCTACGGTGCAACACTCTATATTCGTCCGCTCCTCATCGGTATGAGCCCGGAAGTGGGTGTGAAGCCTGCCGACGAATACCTGCTCATGATGTTCGTGACTCCGGTGGGTCCGTACTTCAAGGACGGGTTCAAGCCGGTGGACATGATGATTAGCCGCAACTACGACCGCGCTGCTCCGCAGGGTACGGGTACGGTGAAGGTTGGCGGTAACTACGCTGCTAGCCTCCAGTCCCTCGCCGAAGCCAAGAAGCTCGGCTACTCCAGCACGATTTATCTGGACGCGAAGGAAAAGAAGTACATCGACGAATGCGGTCCGGCAAACTTCTTCGGCATCAAGGGCAAGACCTACGTGACCCCGAAGTCCGAATCCATTCTGCCGTCTATCACCAACAAGAGCTTGCAGCAGTTGGCTGAATACCTCGGCTACACTGTGGAACGCCGCCAGGTTCCGTTCGAAGAGCTCGCTGAATTCTCCGAAACTGCTGAATGCGGTACCGCCGCCGTGATTACCCCGATCAAGAAGATCGTGGATCCGGTTGCCGGCAAGGAATTCACCTACGGTGACGGCAAGAATCCGGGCCCGGTCTGCACGGAACTCTTCACGAAGTACACTGCAATCCAGTTCGGTGAAGCGGAAGACCCGTTCGGCTGGACGGAAGTGGTGGATCTGTAAGAGGTCGCGACTCCGTCGCTTTGAGCGATGAGGTCGCTCGTCTTCGACTCGCTTCGAGGTATGAGCGAATTTGAAAATTTCCCGCGGAGAAGTCTGCGGGATTTTTTGTGATTGCGATAATTGCGTTTCTACATCAAATAATATATATTGGTAAATAATGCGCTTGTGCTATGAAGGAGCTGGCTATGGCTTGTATTAAATGGTTTGTTTTTCTAGGCTTTGTAGTCATGCTCGCCGCTTGTGGGGACGACAGCGATTTGGTCATTGAAACGTCTTTCGATGCGGCTGTTGAAGATGTCGAAGATTCTTCTAGCAGTAGTGGTAGGGTCGAGTCTTCGTCCAGTAGTAGCGCGGTGTATTCGTCTGCCGAAGATAATTCTTCAAGTAGTTCGGAATTTGCGGAGGAAGAAAAAGGCAGGACTATTTCCGGTGTTGCTCAGAAGGGGCCGTTCGTCGCCGGGTCCACTGTCAAACTTTACGAATTGGATGAAAAAACTTTGACTAAAACGGGAAAGTTTTTTTCTGGAGAAGTCGATTCAGTTGGTGATGGTGGGTTCAAGGTGTCGAATGTGGAACTGACGAGCCCGTATGCTCTTTTTGAGGTGACAGGCAAGTTCCGTAATGAGCTGGCAGGCAAGTTCCCTTATGAGGTGATAGGTGAAGAGTCTAGCGATGAAATCACCCTGCGTGCTCTAGCCAATCTTGATGGACGCGAAAAGGTGAATGTCAACTTGCTTACGCATATGACGTATGAACGTATTCTTTTCCTGTTCGGGAAGGGGAAGGACTTTGCTACTGCCAAGAAACAGGCCGAGTCCGAAGTTTCCAAAGCGTTTTATTTTGGTCGCGAATTTGAAAATTTTGAAGACATAAATATTTTTGGCGATAGCGAAGAAAGTGCTGCTTTGCTTGCTACTAGCGTTCTTGTTGGCCGTAACGAGAATTATTTGATTATGTTCCTGGACACTTTTGGGAATGATTTTAGGAAGGATGGTACATGGAATGACGAAACCACTAGATACAATGTTGGAACCAGGTTTGATTACGATGTGCAGATTGTAGAACGAATCCATAATAATATTATGGGTTGGGAAAGCGGCCCTGTTCCGAAATTTGGAAAGTATATAAAGAAGATGTTGTGTGGCTTTCGAGGTTGGAGCAAATGCAATGTAGAATGTAAAGATGAAGGTGCTTTTATTCGCACAGGCAACAATTCATGGGATATTTGCCGAGGTGGCGCGTTTTTTCGTGCTGATTACTCAACTGTAGATACGTATGGATGGGCTGCAGGAACTGATGGGGAACTACAGAAAGGCGACTCGACGGGTCGTATATATAAGTATGACGAAGACTTAAAGGCGTGGATAATAGCGGATTATGTAAGCTATGACTATGTTACCCTTATGCTCAATGGATGTACGCATAAGCGTGAAGGCGAAATTGGCTTGAATCCCAGGGATAAAACCTATTATGTTTGCGTGTATTATACGGATTCTGAAGTAGGAATAGATGGATACAAATGGCAAAAAGCGCGGGAAATAGATTTCATTAAGCGAGATAATAAATGCGATAGTGAAGACTTTGACCGGATTATTGCTGGAATAGATACCGTCACAAATAGATATTACTGTTCCGCGAATGGTTGGGTGGATTTTATGGCATGGAGTTTTGATGTGCCGAAGGAATACCGTTTTAATCCAGATATTGATTATGGATCCATGACAGACAAACGTGACGGCAAGACGTATAGGACTGTAAAGATTGGTAACCAGACCTGGATGGCAGAAAACTTGAATTATGCGGGTGACGGGATAGGGCATTGCTACGATGATGTCTCTGAAAACTGCGAAACGGGAGGGCGCCTTTATAAATGGGATGTGGCAAGGGATGTTTGTCCCGAAGGCTGGCATTTGCCATCAAAGAAAGAGTTCGAAACATTGTTCTCTGCTGTAAAACGAGCGTATGACAAATATGACAAGGCGCAATACAGTCTTGCCGATATGTTCAAGGCTACCAGCGGTTGGAAGAATGATTACTCAAGGTGGACTCAAGGCCTAGATGTGGTCGGTTTTTCTGCGGTGCCTGCAGGCGGAAAGCATATTTATTCATACCGCATGCCTGAATACAACCTTGCTGGCAGTTTTGCGTTTTTCTTGACTTCAACTGAATACAATGAAAGATACGTGCACGTGATGCTGTTGGGAACGGATGAAGCCTCTGTAGTATCCAATTATATGGAAGGCGATCCTCATTATGACTCCAAGGAATCGGAATTTTCTGTTCGCTGCCTCAAGGATGCGAAATAATCGATGGAGGTGATTATGGTTTATACAAAATGGCATGTCTTATTAAGCATTGTTGTCTTGCTTGTTGCTTGCGGGAACGACGATTTGGTAGTGGAAACGTCTTTCGACTCGTCTGTAGAAGATATAGAAGAAATATCCTCCAGCAGCGTTAAGGAAAAGTCTTCCTCGAGCAGCAAGGGTAATTCGTCTGCCAAAGAGAATGTCTCGAGTAGTTCGGCGCGCGAACCGGATTCTTCGGCGACAGACTCCGTGCCTGCAGCAGTCATCAAGGACAAGACAATTTACGGTGTAGCCCAGAAGGGACCGTTCCGCGCCGGAACAAAAGTCAAGATTTACGAACTGGATGCAAAAACCTTTGCCCAAACTGGAAAATATTTTGAAGGAAAAGTTCAGTCAGATAAAGACGGCTCGTTTGTTGTGCCAGGAGTGACCTTGTCGAGCCCTTATGTCCTTTTCGAAGTTTCGGGCAGTAATATTACCTTGAACGCACTCGCCGACCTGAGCGACCATGATACGGTGAATGTCAATGTGCTTACGCACTTGGAACAGGATCGCGTCTTTTATCTGCTCGAACAAGGACTCAAATTTTTTTCAGCTAAGATACTGGCCGAGGTCGATGTCTTAAGCGCATTTTACATTATGGGCTCGCATGCGGATTTTGAAGACATGAGTATTGCCGGCGATAAGGGGAGTGCCGAATTGCTCGCTGTTAGTGTACTCTCGCTATGCTATGGTGGCGAAAGCAAATTAGCGGAATTCTTGAAGAATTTTGCAGCTGACATCAAGGAAGACGGTAAATGGAATGACGAAATTGCCAAAGCAAAAATTGCGGATGAAGCGCAAAATAAATATTTTGAAGGAAAACTTGATACAATCTACCGGGATATCTTGGGATGGAAAATAGGTCCTCTTCCGAGTAGTCAAGACTATAAAAAGCGTATAAATGATTTCTGGTCTAGAATTTATGACATTGGTTTTTGTCCTGCTTATCCTGCTTATAGTACAGACTCTGTGGCAAGGCATGTCAATAATAAGAATAGTTCAATTTATGACTCCGACATTTGCTTTTATTGCAAGAAATCGAAAATTTGGACTTGGCTCAGGGGGTCGTGTATAGATGGACCTGTAGATGAACCTGTAGATGAACCTAAACAAGAGGAAGTCCCTGCTTCTGGAGATGATGGCCAGTTGCGTGATGGTGACAGGGACCATGTAGAAAAGTTTGACGAAATTCTTGGTCGCTGGGTGGACGCTAACGAAGAGGATTATACACTTATGCTCGATGGCTGTACTTTTAAGCGCCATGGCGAAATTAGCAAAAGTCCTAAAGACGGAGCCTATTACTATTGCGATAGTTGCCCTGATGCGATTCTTTGGTATAATATTGGTGCGGCACCTGGCGAGCCCCCAAGTTGGCGGAAAGCGGTGGATGTAGATTTCGTTAGGCGCGATGAAAAATGCGAAGCTGGAGATGTTGGCCGAATCATTGAAAGGGCTGATAGCGTTACCGGGAGCTTTTACTGTACGGTGAATGGTTGGACTAATTTGAAGGACTGGAGCTATGATGTGCCGAAGGAATTCCGTTTTAATCCGGATATTGATTATGGAACCATGACGGACGATCGTGACGGTAAAAAGTACAAGACCGTGAAAATCGGAGACCAGGTCTGGATGGCCGAAAATCTGAATTACGCCGGCCCTAATGATGATATTAGCCGTTGTTACGAAGATGCGCCTGTAACCTGTGAAGCTGGGGGCCGATTGTACAGTTTGTCTGTGGCGGATACCGTTTGCCCCAGTGGTTGGCACTTGCCTAAAAAGGAAGAATTTGAAATTTTGCTTACGACCGTGGGTGGAATAGATAAAGCTAGCAATGAGCTCAGGTCTATCAGTGGTTGGACGAATGATTACAGCGGTTCAGATGCCTATGGATTTTCTGCGGTGCCTACTGGAGGCGCGTTAATTGAATCGTATCATGGAGATTTTTTCAGTTATAGTGGCTATAACGCGTACTTCTTTTCTAGTGATGGATATGTTTTTTCCATTAATCTCTGGAACGGAATTCTTTTGGATAATAGACGTGGTTGGCCTGTCTATGATCCTAATGAAGCCTTACTTCCTGTCCGTTGCCTCAAGGATGCGGAATAGCCGAACGGCGTAAAATGCCTCGCACCTCAATCATCCCAAGCGTTCTTTAAGGCGCGTGTAGCGGCGGGTGCTGCGGTTGTTGCGGACGGCCTGGTGGAAGGCGCCGGGGGCAGAAAGGATCCACACGTGGCCTTTCGCGCGGGTGATGGCCGTGTAGATTAAGTTGCGCTGCAACATCACGTAGTGGCTGGAATCGAGAATCACGATGACGGCGGGGTATTCGCTGCCCTGGCTCTTGTGGATGGTGCAGGCATAGGCGAGTTGCAGTTCGTCGAGTTCGTCGTCTTGGTAGGTGATGAGTTTTTCGTCGAAGAAGACGGCGATTTTGCGTTTTTCTTTGTAGATGCTGTAGACGATTCCGACGTCGCCGTTGAACACGTTCTTGTCGTAGTTGTTCTTGATTTGCATGACGCGGTCGCCCACGCTCCATTCGATGCCGACCATCTTGTGGCGGGGAACGCCTGGATTCAGCAGTTCTTGCAAGAAGGGGTTCAGCTCGATGATGCCGAGCGGGCCTTTGCGCATGGGGACAAGAATCTGCAAGTCGGTTTTTAAGTCGATGTCAATTTTGGAACGCACACCGGCCGCGATCAGTCGCTGTAAGTGGAGCTTGGCTTCTTCGGGCGTTTCGAACGGAACGAAGTGAAAATTCGGGCCTTCTATAGGCGACGGCGTAATGCCCTGATTGATTTTAGCGGCCTTGTCGGCGATGTCGTTGTCGCCGGATTGTCTAAAGATGTGCTGCAGGCGTACGCTTGGGATGCGCGGACATTGCAGCAGATCGTTGAGGACGTTGCCGGGGCCGACACTTGGAAGCTGGTCGGCGTCGCCTACGAATACGATGCGGGCGGTTTCGGGAACGGCGTCCAAAAGCGAGGCCGCCAGCCAGGTGTCCACCATACTGAATTCGTCGACGACGAGCAAGTTGCAGTCGAGCTTGTTGAATTCGTTGCGGTTGAATTTCTTAGTGACGGGGTCGACATCGAGCAGGCGGTGAATGGTGTAGGCCTTTTCGCCGCAGCAGTCGCCCATGCGCTTGGCCGCGCGGCCCGTAGGGGCGGCGAGCAGAATGTTTTCGCCCATTTTGCGGGCGAGGTGAAGGATTCCCTTGAGAATCGTCGTCTTGCCGGTGCCGGGACCGCCGGTAATGATGCAAATCTTGTGTGCGGTGGCAAGGCGAATCGCTTCGCGCTGCACCGGGTGAAAGCTGAATTTATGTTCGCGTTCCCAGTCGACGAGTTCGCGCTCGAAGCCGTAAGTAGGCAACTCGTTTTCGTTGAGTCTGCGCTTGATGATTTCGGCGATTTTCTGCTCCGCGTTATCGAGCGGCGGGTAAAAGCAGTCTTCGCCGTGGCGCTTGATGCGGCCCGCTTCGCAAATGCGCTTGAACTGCTCCAGCAGATTCTGGATGGCGTCATCATCGGTGACGTCGATGCGCAGATTCTTGAGCGTGCGGCCGATTAAATCGTTGCTCGGCAAATAGCAGTGACCGTCCGAAAGCGATGCCTCTTGCAGCGAGTAAAGAAGTGCTTCTTGCAGGCGCATGGGGCTGTCTTTCGGAATGCCAACTTTCATGGCGATTTCGTCGGCCTTCAGGAATCCGATTCCCCAGATTTCTTCGCAGAGAATGTAGGGGTTCTCGCGGATTTTGCTGATGGTGTCCTGCCCGAATTTCATCCACAGCTTCTTGGCGACGCTGCCCGTGATGTCGTGGTTGTAGAGGAATAATAAGGTTTCGCGGCTGTGGCGGTTTTCTTGCCAGCTGGCGAGGAACTGTTCTACCTTCGCGGCCGAAAGCCCCTTGATTTTCTTGGAGCGGAAACGGTCGGGCTCGTAGTCCAGAATATCGCGCAGTTCTTCGCCGAAAGCTTCGACGATTGCTTTTGCAGTCTTAGGGCCTATTCCTGGGAAAAGGCCGCTGCCGAGGTAGGCCTCCAGATTGTTGTTTTGCATTTCGACGATTTCGAAATGCTTTGCCTGGAACTGTTCGCCGAATTTAGGGTGGCGTCCCCAGTCGCCTTCGAAGCGCAGGTTTTCGCCTACGGAAAGTTCAGGGAGGGTGCCCGTAACGACCACCACCTTCTTGGTGCTGCTATCAATAAGCCGCAGCACGGTGAAGCCGTTCTGCGGACTATGAAAGGTGATGGACTTGACGGAACCTTCGAGAACCATTTATTGAGCTTTGGGAACTTTACCTTCGTCCAGTTCGGGGTTCCAGCGGTCAGGATCAAAACCTTCCATCTTGGTAAGGTATTTGCCGCGAGTGCAAAGCAGGAATCCGAGAATGGCTGCATCGTGCAGGGCAATCACAAGGGCGGTTTTGTAGTCGAGACCGAATCCGAGCGGAGCGCCCTTCAGGTTTTCGGGGCTCACCCAAAGAATGTAGTCGCAGGTAATGAAGGTCATGAACATGCACGGAATAAGTGCAATCCAGAAGTTCTTCTTTTTGCTGCGCAGGTAAACCGTGGCCACGCAAAGGCTGCACACGGCCATGAGCTGGTTACTCCAGCTGAAGTAATTCCACAGGATGTTGAAGCCTTCGGGGTTCAGGTTGCTCCAGAAAATGATGGCAGCGCAGATGGCAAACATCGGCACGGTAAGGAGCAAACGGTTCTTGACAGAGGTCTGTTCCATTCCGGTGAGTTCTGCAATCGTGAGACGGAGGCTGCGGAGGCTCGTGTCGCCGCTAGTGATAGCAAGAACAATCACGCCGACCACAACGAGAATCGAAATCGGAGCCCAAGGAATCACGGTAGAAACGAGAATGCTCAAGACTTTGACGCCCGAAGCGCCGGTCAAGAGTTCCGGCATCTGGTGGTAAATGAACATGCCACCGGCGGCCCAAATCATACCGATCAGACCTTCGATAATCATCATGCCGTAGAAAGTCTGGCGACCGGTCTTTTCGGTGACTTCGGTGCGGGCGACAAGCGGGCTCTGCGTGCTGTGGAAACCGCTAATGATACCGCAAGCAATCGTCACGAAGAGCATCGGGATAATCGGCTGGCCAGCCGGATGCTTGTGGAAGTTGCTCATGATGTCGTTGAAGCAGAAATTATCGAGAACGTTCAAGTTCGGGATGATTCCCACGAAAATAGCGAGAGAGGCAAGAATCAGGAGTGCACCGAAAATCGGGTAGATGCGACCGATAATCTTGTCGATGGGGAAGAAAGTGCTTGCGAAGTAATAGGCTAAAATGCAGGCGACGGCAATCCAGAACAAGGTGGGCGATACCGCGGAACCGGCAAGAATCGGGGTGTTGATGAGGGCGGCAGGCGTGTTGGTGAAGACGGCGCCCACCAAGATTAGGGCAACCGAGATCAGCGTCATCACGATTTTGGCCGGGCCTTTGCCCAGGAACTTGCGGGAAAGGGCCGGCACGTTGTAGCCGTTGTTGCGCATGCTGATCATGCCGCTAAAGTAGTCGTGCACGGCGCCGCCAAGCACGTTACCGATCGGCAACAGAATGAAGACTATGGCGCCGAACTTGATGCCCAAAATCACGCCGATCACAGGACCGATGCCTGCAATGTTCAAAAGCTGGATAAGGACGTTTTTCCAGTGTGCCATGGGAACACGGTCAACGCCATCCGGGTTTTCGAGGGCGGGAGTCTTGCGGTCATCGGGGCCGAAGACACGTTCAACGAATTTTCCGTAAGTGAAGTATCCGCCGATAAGAATCGCGATACCGATCAGGAATGTAATCATGTTATGCCTTCTTGTTGATTGTTTAAATTATTCTGCGCTGTCTGCGGATTCGGCAGGAGCTTCTTCAGCCGGAGTTTCTTCTGCAGAAGCCTCTTCTACTGCGGGGGCGGCCGGAGCTTCGACCGGTTCTTCTGCGGGAGCTTCGGAAACACTTGAGTCGCTAGATTCTTCGACAGGGGCTTGTTCTGCCGGGGCTTCGTCGGAATCCGTTTTCACGTTCCCGCCGCGGACATAACCCTTATCCTTGGCAATTTCGTCGGGAGTCTTGTCCTTGCCGAATTGCGACTTGAAGTAGAGCACGTTTGTCGTGAAGCTGGACTTGCCGGCGTAATCGTAGCCGATAACCGGGTGCAGCGAGCTGATCTGCAGGGCGATTGCAATGCCGAAACGGAATCCGTTGTTACCCTTGACGGTAATGTCGGGGTAGATTTCGTTCTTTCTGAAAATGTCGTAAGGGTCTTGTTGGTATAGTTCGCCGTAAGACAGCATTTTGGCGCTCTGGTAACCAAGCGACATCATGACTTCGAAGAAGTTGACGGGCTTGTAACCGAAAACGAACGAGAAATTGTGAGTCGAAATATCGAGACCCAGCTTGCCTTCGAATGCGTCAGGACGGTAGCCGATGGTACTGGAGTTGTAACCGTAAACAATACTCACGTCAAACGGTTGGGCTGCCTTGGGGAGCATGTACTGGAAAAAGTGACCGAAGCTGTACTGGAATCCGATACCGAACAGGCTGAATTCGCGGAGTTCGCTGATGGAAGGCAGGTACATCATGCGGAGTACGGCTCTGAAGTGGTAGAAGCTCGCGCCCATCTGCAGGTAAGGGTAGGTGAATACGCCGAGGCCGTTCAGGGTCTTGTTACCGTAAATGGTGTCGGAGGGTGCTTCCGGATTGCCGTGGTCGCCAAAGATGGTCGGCTTGCCGCCGTAGCTCTTGTCGTCATCGCCAATGGGGATGATCGAAATAGGGAGGCCCGCTTCAAACGTGAAACTCTGCGGCACCGAGGCGCTTGAGTACCAGTTGCTGTTGAGGACATTGCCTAGGTTGTCGATGATGGGCTTGACGTAACCGGAACGATTGCCAAGTTGGCTATCGAACGCGGACATGGATTCGTATTCGGAGGCCCAGCCGCTTCCATCCATGGCGAAAGCGGAACTAGCCCCTAAAATTAATGTAGCGATTAAAGCAAGCTTTTTCATACGCGGGCAAATTTAGAAAAAGAAAAGGCGCCGCTTGGGCGCCTCGGGTTAAAATTGGTATTGTATCGAAACACTGGCAAAAACGAAGGTTTGCCACAAATACGGGTCTAGATCGTTATTGTCGATTCGGGAACAATGAACGTTTTTGAACCAGTTTTCGTAAATCTTGATGGCCGGAACCATGGCGAGATCTTCAGTAATATAATAGTGGATGTTCATGATGACCGCAAAAGCGGATCCCATAAATTCGGAGTCGTAGACATCGCTTCCGAAGAAGGCGGAATTTTCGGATTTGACGCTGCTGTATGAGTAGCCTGCACCAAGACCGATCTGGAAAAATTCCGGGTAGAATAAGTTGTACGTAACTTCAAGTCCGGCACGCCAAATGCGCACGTCCTGCTGGTAGGAATCTTCGGGGAATCCGGTGATGTCCTGTTCCGATTTCCAGTACTGGAATCCAAGGCCAAAGGTGAATGCGCCGAGGTTTACGCCGAGCATGAGGTCCGGTGCTGCGGCGAACAAGATGGAAGGCGGGTGAATGTCGCCCTTGACGCCGGCGGTGTCTTTGCCGGTAAGAACGCGGTCGTTGAAATCGCCCTTGGAAACTTGGGCGCCAAAGCCTGCGCTTACATAGTAAGTGCGCGGCCAATAGTAGTCTTCGGCAAAGGTAAAACCTGCCAAAAGACAAACGAGCAATGCGATGACTTTCAACTTTTTCATTTTCTCCAAACCTTTTTATGAGCCAATCGTTGCTACTTGGCGGCGTAATAGAACATCGCGTCGATGCACTTCTTGGCGGCAACGCGTACGCTTTCGTCAAGTTCCACGTGCTGGGCCTTTTCCGGATGACGCAAAGTCTCCAAAATGTTTTCGAGCGAATTGGACTTCATGTACTTGCACATGCTGCAGCTGCCAATGAAGGTCTTGTTCGGAAATTCGTACTGCATGCGAGCGTTCAGGCCGCATTCGGTGAGCAGCAGGAAAGGCGTACCTTCGGGCTGTTCCTTGATGTAGTTCACCATCTGGCCGGTGCTGCCTACGTAGTCGCTCAAAAGGGCGACGCCCGGGTGGCATTCGGGGTGGCTCACCACCTTGAGACCCGGGTTCTGGCTGCGGAAGAAGTTGATGAGTTCGGAATCGTAGGTTTCGTGCACGTAGCAGCAGCCGCTGTGGAGCACGATTTCTTTCTTGATGCCGCGCTTCTGCATTTCGTCGATGAGGTTCTGGCCCATGAGACCATCGGGCACGAATACAATCTTGTCGTTTTCGAGGCTAGAAACAATCTTCATCACGTTGCTGCTGGTGACGCACACGTCGCAGTTTGCCTTCACGTCGGCGGTGGTGTTGATATAGCACACGAAGGTGTGGTCGGGATACTTTTCGCGGAGTGCCTTGACCTCGGCGCCGGTAATGGAGTCGGCGAGGCTACAACCCGTGAGCGGGCCCGGAATCAGAACGTCCTTGGTCGGGTTCAAAATCTTGGCGGTTTCGCCCATAAAGCGCACGGCAGAGAACACGATTGTCTTCGCGCTTACCTTGGTGGCGTCCTGGCTCAGCTTGAAGCTGTCGCCGTCGTAGTCGGCAACGCCCAGAATGATTTCGGGGGCCACATAGCTGTGGGCGAGGATCACGGCGTCGCGTTCTTTTTTCAGCTCGTTGATTTCGTTGATGAGGGGAAGCATCTGTTCGCACTTTTCCATGGAATAGGTGCAAAGGACGGCGCCCGGCTGGATACTGCTGAGACGTTTGTAGAGTTCTTCTGCTGTCATGGGCGTAAATATAGCAAATTGTAAAAATATTTCTATATTTGAAAACGAAAAGTTTCCTGTGCCCTGAAAAGCCCGTGCGGGAGCCCTACTGGGTGGCCTGCAAGGAGAGAATCCCGTGAAAACCGGGAGCGGTCGCGCCGCTGTAAGGGAGGACGAAACCGGCATAAACCAATGTCTATATAGATGTGAAGGAGCCGGGAGTAGAGTGAGCCCCGAGCCAGAAGAACTGTGGGAAACGCTTTTTGAGGAACGATGCGAACGACGTCTTTCTTAAAGGCCGCACGAGCTGCGGTCCTTAGCTGCTCGCTTATTGGGGGTGGGCTATGTGGCGCCTTTGCGGAACCTTCGGGCAATTCCCTGGAGGATGTTTCGGTTATTTCGGCAAAATCAGTCGCGGTCGATGAAAATTCTCCAACGCAAGATTTGGGCTTGAGCGAGGTTTCTGCTCCCTCGGTGAGTGGAGTTGCCGTTTCTAGCACTGATTATATGGAAATCCGCCCCTCCGCTTGGGAAGGCCGTGGCTTGTCCGCAACAGAAATCTTGTCTTCGCTTTCGGGAATCCAGGGGTATACGCAAGGGGGCATGGGCAGTTTTCAGACGGTGAGCATTCGTGGCATTGCGGCAAGGAACATTTTGATTTGCATTGATGGCATGCCGCTCAACGATGCCGGTGGCGGTGCTGCCGACCTGGGCGCCATTGATCTCAACAATATTGAAAAAATTGAAGTCTACAAAGACCGGACTCCCGCTAAGTATGGCGGTTCAGGAGTCGGTGGTGTCATCAACTTTGTGACTAAAAGTGCGATTAAGGCGTCTCGCGTGCCGAGCGGTCGTGTGTTTGCCAGTTTTGGCACGCACAATACATTCGAAGGTTCGGCTCAGGTGAGTGCAAGTGTGACCGATAGCGTGCAGTTCTCGGCAACGGCTTCGATGCGCCATAGCGATAACGATTACGAATTTGACAATCGTAACGGCACGCTCTACAACGACGAAGATGACTTTAAGGACAGAAGAAGAAATGCGGAATTCACGGAGTATTCCGGAAACATCCAGTACCGCATGCTTCATGGCGGAGGATTCTTCTCGACCTTGTCCGGAAACATCATGCACACCGAAGCCGGCAATCCCGGTACCGAAGACTTGCAGACTTATGTGGCAAAGTTCACGGGCGACATGGGGCAGCTCTCGTACCGTCTGGAATTCCCCGAATACTTCGATTGCCTGCTTGTGGAATCTGGAATTACCGGAAGGTTCGAAAAAAATTCTTCGGAATCGTATTATCCGTTGGATAAAATCGGCTACTTGTCGAAAGACTACAAGTTTCTAGGCCTGGCGGGGTATAGGGCGATGCCCGAAGTTTCCGCGACCTTGTATTTCGGAGATTTTGAGGCGTTCCTCAGATTGGCGGGAAGTGCCGAACGCTGGGAAGCGCGCGGCCCTGTGCAGGACTTTAGTCTGAATCGTTATACGGGTTCTGTGGCGGGCAATGCGGAATATGCCTTTACGCGGTGGTTCTCGGTTTTGGCCGAGGGCAACGTGTTGAAATCGATTGATGATATCGATGGCGGTAAATTCCAGATGACTACGGGAACTGCGCTGATAAGCGAGGCAACTGAGCGTGATTTGAGCTGGGCTGGAATGGTCCAGGCGAAATTAGGCAAAAAGGATTCGTGGATTGGCGGAAGCGCATCTATCGGTCGCTTTTATAGGCAACCGCAGTTGATGGAACTTTACGGCATGTATCCGGGAACGCTTTCGAACCCGACCTTGAAAGACGAATCTGCTTTGAAGTTTGCGGCAGGAATCTACTTGTCTACGCCGAAAAAGCGCTCTGTATTCCGCACGACCTACTTTGAAACCCATGCCGAAAACGGAATCTATTGGGTGACGAGTACCAACTTGATGAAGGCCTTTAATATAGACAAGTCTGTCATTCGCGGAGTAGAATTGGAACTGGATAGCCGTCCGGTTGATTTTTTCCAGACCGTATTGCGTGCCACCATCCAGGACCCGCGTGATGATAGCAGAAATAAATCCTACAATGGAAATCTTTTGCCCGGAGAGCCGGTACACAGTTACTATGCCGAAGGGACGGTGTTCTTGCCGTTGCATTTGAGTAGCACATTTTCGATGGATAGCAGGTCTAGAATTTACAGCGATCGCCTGAACTTTACGAGACAGCCTCCGGTAACGCATTACAATGCATCGCTTGCATGGCAACCGTGGGAAAAAACTCGTCTTGTTTTTGCGGTCAATAACATATCGGATGAAACTTATCGAAACATTTATACGCCCTATCCGACACCAGGGCGTGAATACAAGTTCACAATCATACAGGGGTTCTAGCCCCCGCGCTAAAATAGCGTAAAGCCAGAAAGGAGCAATAATGAATAAAAAGATACTCACAACACTAGCGGCGTTATCGTTCGCGTTCTACCTGGGCGCTTGCGGTGACGACAATAGTTCCTCGGCAAGCATTGAATGCTTGGACAACGAAAACTGCTTGGATGAAGATCTGAGCAGCAGTTCCGAAGACGATGGCAGCTCTAGCTCTGCCAAGTCCGGCAAGGACAAGTCTTCTAGTTCTGTCAAGAAAGATGGCAAGTCCAGTAGCTCCGAAAAGGCTACCTCTAGCTCCAGTGAAAAGAAGGACGAAAAGTCCAGTTCCAGCGCTAAGGATGAAAAGTCCAGCTCTAGCGAAAAGAAAGACGAAAAGTCCAGTTCTAGCGAAAAGGTTGAATCCAGCAGCTCCGAAGCTCCGGTATCTAGTTCCTCTGCAGAACCCGAGTCCAGCAGCTCTGTCGAACTGAAGGTGACATACCTTTCTGAAACCCCGAATGCCGCTGACCTCGAAGTTTCTGGCGACACGCTGTTCGCTGTGTTCCAGCGCTATGTTCCGGTTGAAGGCGGCGCCGATTTCAAGGACCCGGGCCTTCTCGCCATGTTCAAGTTGAGCGATGGTACCCTTCTCGATACGGTTCAGCTTCTGACGAAGAACCCGATGTCTGTGAAGGTTGTGAAGGGCAACGTGTATGTGGGAACTCAGGGCGAATACAATTCCTCTTGGGGAATCGATGCCGATGAAAACCGCGGTATTGAAAAGATCGACCTGAAGAAGAAAAAGTCTGAACTTTGGGTAAGCGGTGAAAAACTCGGCGGTGGCGTAAACTCCATGGAAGTGAATGCTGCAGACGGCAAGGCCTATGTCGCTGTTTACAAGGCTTATGGCACCGTCCCTGTTGTAGAAGTTGATTTGGCTAGCAAGACTGTGAAGAGCGTTGGCGACGTGATGGATGGTTCTGGCGGATTGTTCTATGATGCCGATGCAAAGCTTCTTTATATCGGTGACCGTGGCTTTATGGATTGGAACCCTCCATACGATATGGGAAATATGTTCGTCCATGTTTATGATGGTAAGACCCTTAAGGCTGCAACAGACGAAGATGGTTTCTTGCAGTCCTACAGCATTACCAAGGCTGGTGGCGAAATATTTGTCTACGTTTCTGACTATTCGAGTGGCGCTCTCTACTGGATTGAAGACGATGACTTTAGCTCTGAACGCGTCCAGTTCTCTTCTGACGCCGTCATTAGAAATGTGGGCGGCAAGCTGATTGTGCTTGATCGTGGCGGAGCTGCCGAAAAGGGTAACATTGCAGAGGTGGATCCTGCTGCAAAGTCTGTTTCTTGGCAGAAGGCATTTGAAACCAAGGTCAACCCCTATGACATAGTTGCAATCAATGGTAGCAATGCTTGGGTGGCCCTCTATGATGTTGCTGAAATCCGCAAGATTTCCCTTGCAGACGGTTCGACGATTTCTTCCATCGACACGAAGGAATTCAGCGCCAAGAAGGTCGAAGAAGTTACTGACGCCGAATAATTGACAGACTAAGGTTCTGTAACCAAGTCCATAGCCCTGCGGATCATTTCCGCGGGGTTGTTTGTTTTGGGGGCATTTTCGCCGAGGTACTGGCGGAACTTGCGTGCGCCGGGCTTGCCGTTAAAGAGCCCGTAAATGTGGCGCACTAGAATGGTGGCGGGCGTTCCGCGGGCCGATTCCATCTCTACGTAGGGGAGGTAGGCTTCCAGGAGTTCCTTGCGTAACGAGAATCGCGGCGGTTTGCTTTCACCGAAAATTCTTTCGTCGGCATCGCGTAGGAACCACGGATTTTCGTAGGCTTCGCGACCGACCATCACGCCGTCCAAATCTTGGAGCAGTTCAAGCGTTTGGTCGAGCGTCTTGATGCCGCCATTAATCGAAATGTTCAGCTGCGGCATTTCTGCCTTGAGTCGGTGTACCGTGTCGTAGTTTAGCGGAGGAACTTCGCGGTTTTCTTTAGGGCTCAGGCCCTTGAGCCATGCCTTACGGGCGTGAACAATGAACACGCGGCAGCCGGCATCGGCAATAGTGCCGATAAAATCGCGGAAAAATTCCCAAGAATCGAATTCGTCGACGCCGATACGGCACTTGATAGACACGGGGATGCTCACGGCGTCCTGCATCGCCTTAAAACAGTCGGCGACTAGGTTCTTGTCTTTCATGAGGCACGCGCCGAAGTTTCCGTTCTGCACGCGGTCCGAAGGGCAGCCGCAATTCAGGTTGACTTCCTGAAAACCGGATTCCTCGACCATCTTGCTGCATTTGGCCAAATCGGCGGGATTAGAGCCGCCGAGCTGCAACACCGCGGGGTATTCGAATTCCTGATGGCGCAGGAACTGGTCCGGGTCAGTGTGCAGCAGCGCGTTGGTCGTGACCATTTCGCTGTACAACAAGATGTGCTTGGACAATAACCGCAAGAAATACCGTTCGTGACGGTCGGTGCAGTCGAGCATCGGGGCGATAGATAATCTGCGGTTGAAGTCAAGATTCATTAGATAAACATCATCGTGTTGAGTTTGGCGCGGTACTTCCAGGTGAGTTCGTGTTTCGGGCCGAGAACTCCGAACAAAGTAAGCATGGCCTTCTTGGCGGCGCCGTCGTTCCATTCCGGAGCTTCCACGTACAGGTTCAGGAATGCCTGCAATGCACTTTCAAAATCTTCGCTACAAGCGAGCTTGCATGCTTCGTGGTAAACAATCGCTTCTTTGCCCTGCACGTCTTTCTTGGCGGCTTCGGCGTGGAAGTCCAGAAGTTCCAACAGCGATTTCGCTTCGCGGTACTGGTCGTCGGCTTCGGTGAACTTGGCAAGTACAGATTTTGCCTTTTCGGTGTCGCCCATGCCGAGGCTTGCCTTTGCCCACAAAAGCTGCAACTTCTTGTCGTCGGGGGTCTTTGCAAGCGCTTCGTCGAGCATCGGGAGCGCCTGGTCAAAATTCTTTTGGGCGATGGCGTCTTCGAGGGCCATCTGGAAGCGGGCTTCGTCGCTCACGAAGAATTTTTCGAGACGCTTCTTGAGGTCTGCTTCGGGCAACACGCCCTGGATTACGTCTGCAATCTGACCCTTCTCGACAATGTGAACTTCGGGCACCGAGCGCACGCGGAACGCCTGGATCAGCTGCATGTTTTCGCGTTCGTCGCAACTCACGACGCCGAGCGTAAAGTCCATGCTGGTAGAAAGCTGCCCCAGCAACTGGGAATACGGTGCGCAGTCGGGGTATTCTGCAGAAGAGAAAAGCACTGCTACGGCGCGGGTTTCAGAGGCCTGAGCGACCTCGGTTTCAAAATTTTCAGCGGTAATCTGTACAACTTTAGCCATACGCTAAATATAGAACTTAGAACTTAGAGCTTAGAACTTAGAACCAAGATAATGAGCTTTTTTCTAAGTTCTACCAACTAAGTTCTATCAACTAAAATACTATATTCCTCAACATGAATACCTGTCCTTATTGCAAATCGGAGGTGGCAGAAATCAAGTTCCAGCATCTGGACTTGCGCATTTGCCCCAAGTGCTATTCTACGTTTTTCCCGTGCGACCAGACCATGGCCTTCCGCAGCGACCTCACCGACAAGTCCCGCGAGCTCTGGCTCAAGGCGCTCCTTGCCAAGAACGTGCAGGACCCGGTTTGCGAAGACCCCTGCTGCATCGATCACGGCGAACCTCTGGTGCAAGGAAAACTCCCGGATTACGGCTACGACGGCAAGGTCACCACTTGCTGCAAGATGTTCCACATGCCGCCATCCATGACCATTACGCTTTTAAAACGTACATTGGAACACCCGTTTCAGATGCCCGCTAAAGAAGGCAAACATCATTTCTTCTTTATCCGCGCGCTCGATGCCGTGGTGAACAAACTCTTTGGCGAAAAGGAACCTGACGAAGATCCGCTGGATTTGGTGCAGTACAGCCTTCACCTGAAACCGATTCTGGAACCTGAAGATTCTAATGGCTAAGACATATATTATAATAGTGGCGATTGCCGCCGTCATTCTCGGCGTATACTTTGCCTTGCCGGATCGTCACTTTGTCGATTCCGTGTTCCCGCTGCACGATGGCGCCTCTGTCTTTGAATACGACGACAAGGCCGATGGCGGTTCGTCCGAGGTGACGTTTGCGTTGACGGATTCCTCGGCCTCCTTTAGTTGCATGCTCGGTGCCGATACAGCCAAGAGCGCCTGGTGCGGACTTTTGTTGGACCTCAGTCAAGGCGAGAAGGCGGAATACCGCAACTGGACTTTTGTAGATTCGCTCATTTTTGAATTGGAATCTAGCGGAACCGATGAAATCCTTGTGAAAGTTTGGACGTTTGATCCGGATGTCACCGACATCTCCAAACCGCGTACGTTCCGCCTGCTCATGAAGGAAATTCCGCTGACCAAGGGCCGCCAGCGTATCGCCTTCCCGTTTGAACAGTTCTACACGCCGGACTTTTGGTATGACGACGAACATGTTGATCGTACGTTGAACCGCCGCCATCAAGAAACAGTGGCCCGCGTCGAAATCGCTCCGGGCTGGAATCAGCCGCGCGGCAAAAAGTTCTCGCTCAAGTTCTATTCCATTACGGCAAAGGGTGTGAGCAATTTTGCCTTTGGCGTCGTGATGTTCTTAATGCTTGGGCTCATGATTGTGGCGATCGGCCGCACGCATTCGTATAACAAGGAACACGAAGAAAAGTCTGCGGAGCCTCGCGCATGAAAAAAATCATCATCGCAACAGCTGCGCTTGTAGTTGTTGTCGCCGTATGGATTTGCCTGTTCGTCAAGTTTAGCGCAACTGAACAAATCCTGTTCCCTGGCGGCACGTTCCAGGTGTATGCCGTTTCTGACGCAAATGTGGGCGGATTCTCGACGGTCGAACTTTCCAATCAGGATTCCGTCATTTCTGCCCACGTGAACATTCGCTCGGGCATGGCTTACCCGTATGCAGGTGTGGGCGTTAATTTGCTCTCGGTCAATAATCGCCCGGCAAACGGATTCTTCGATTTTTCGGATTTCGATTCGCTCGTCATCGATGTCGAAACGGTCCGCATGCAGCGAGTGGGCATCAAGATTCTGAATGACGACCCCGTGTACAGTAAAAAGAATGTGTACCAGAGCTATCGCCCGATGGTAGCCCAGGCGCCTGTGATTGTTCGCGACCGCGTGAGCCGCGCCTCCGTATCGATGCTCGACTTTAAAGTGCCTGAATGGTGGCTTGCCATGCAGGGCCTCGACAAAGACGATGGCTTGCGCTACATGAACCGCGGCATGTTCTTTGAAATCTGTAACGGCGAAGGAACCATGCTCGGCATCCCCGACGACATCGTGGTGCGCTCGATCAAACTCTGGGGCGAAAACCGTACCTTCAAGGCGCTCATGGTTGTGGCGCTCGTGGTCATGGTTTTGGTGTATGCGGGCATTGTTGCGCTGACGGTTCGCAATTCCGCAGGCCATATTGCTAGCCGCGAAAAGAAACGTGACGAACTGAAAACTCGCATGGCGCAGGCTGCCAAGCTCTTAAAAGAATCGGACCGCTCGGTTGCCGAAATCGCGCTTGCCGTAGGCGAAAAAAATCCGGCGGCATTCGAAAAAGCTTTCGCCAAAATCTATGGCGTAAAACCTCTGGAATATAAGGCTAAGAAATGAGACGTATTTGGACTGTAGACCGCGTGATGCGGCTTTTGATTATGGCCGCCGGTGTCGGCATTCTACTTTGGGTGCTGCATTATTTGAGTGGCGTGCTCGCTCCGTTTTTTGCGGCGTTCCTTATCGCCTACATTTTCGATCCGCTGGTTACAAAAATTCAGAACAAGGTCAAGTTTCGCATTGCCGCTGTCATAGTGGTGCTTACGCTCATGATTCTTGTGGTGGGTGGAGCCTTGTGGCTTTTTATCCCGATGGTGGTTGGCGAAATCAGGCACTTGGGCGAACTGATTCCAAAACTGTTTAACGATTCTACATGGGCTGAACGCTTGTCAATGTTCGTGCCGAAAAACTTGTGGCAAGAAATAAAGACGTTCATTTCTTGGAACAAGGTTGCCGTCGCCATGCAAACTCTCGATTTCTGGAATGCCGCGCAGTCCGTGGCCGGAAAGGTTTTGCCGAGCGCATGGAACGTACTTGCCAAGACTTCTAATTTGTTTGTATGGCTTTCCGGCGCGATCCTTATCTTTATGTACCTTGTGTTCATCATGCTTGATATGCCTAAGCTTCGCGGCGGTATCAAGAAGCTGTTTCCGACAAGGTATAAAGAGGGCGCTTCTGATTTTGCAAAGAAGATGGACGTGTTCATGGGTAGCTATTTCCGTGCGCAATCCTTGGTCGCATTGACGGTCGGTATTTTGTATGCAATCGGCTTTGGAATCATCGGACTGCCAATGGGAGTCGCCTTTGGCTTGTTCTCTGGCGCACTGAACATGGTGCCGTACTTGCAGCTGGCGACAATCCCTGTGGCCTTACTGCTAGCGGTGGTCTATGCTCTCGACAAGGGCATGCCGTTCTGGGAAGTTGCTTTGCTTGTGAGCGCTGTTTACTTGATTGTGCAAATCATTGAAGACATGTTCTTGGTGCCAAAGATTGTCGGATCGTCGATGGATTTGCCGCCCGTAGGCATTCTCCTTTCGCTTTCTATCTGGGGAAAGCTGCTTGGTTTCCTCGGCTTGATCGTTGCGATTCCATTCACTTGTTTGTGTCTGGTGTATTTAGACAAAATTCAGAAGAAAGCAGACACGATTGTAGAGTCGGAAGGCGAACCACCGCCCGAGGCTTGATTTTATAAGGATTTTTCAAAAATTTTTCAAAAAAAGTGTGCCGCGACGCAAAAAAAAAAGTATAATATCACTATAAAATTCTTAACCTACTCAAGGAGTTAATAAAATGAATAAGCAAGATCTCATCGACGCCATCCTCGCTAACAAGGAAGCTGGCATTGAATCCAAGGCTGCCGCTGGCCGCGCTGTTGACGCCGTTCTCGACGGTATCACCGCTGGTATCAAGAAGGACGGTCTCGTTCAGTTGATCGGTTTCGGTACCTTCACTGTTAAGGAACGTGCTGCACGTACCGGCCGCAACCCGCAGACTGGTGCTACGATCAAGATCAAGGCTTCCAAGACTGTTTCCTTCAAGGTCGGCGCTGGCCTCAAGGAAACCGCTAAGAAGACCAAGGTTGCTAAGAAGTAATTTTGCTCTAAAGCGATTTGCTTTTGCACTCGGGACTCCCGGGTGCTTTTTTTATTAGGTGTTCAAAACCGCGGCGCTCGCCTTTTGCATCGCCTTTTATTATATTTAATTGTAAGGTGTTGAATATCAATTAATTAGCGAGGTTTTATGATTCGCAAATTTATCGGTTTCGTCTCGATTTTGGCCGTTGCGCTCGCTTTTGCGGGTTGCGGTACCGCAAGTTCTGATGCAGATGACCACTGCACTGTGGACCCGAACGCAGCAGATTGCGCAAACGAAGAACCGGATGAACCTGCTGGTGATCCTGCCGGCGAACCGTAAGCCGAAATAATTTTTCATTTTTTGGTTTTTGCCTTGAAAGCGTTACATTTTTTGTCTATATTTGCGCAAGTTTAAACCTTGAGCAATTTAGACAGGAAGATGAACAAAAATCTTGCAATGTCGAAGCCCCAGAGCTGCGAGACCTGCGCAATCCACTGCGCAACTGCAACGGGTTTTTCCAAGGTTGATAATTTTTCTGATTTTATTTTTGTCGAGCCGTTTGGTTCGACATTTTTTTTAGGATTTAATTAATACAAACGGAGAAAACAAAATGAAGATTGAAGGCATCGACAAAGTCCTTATCATCGGTTCTGGCCCGATCGTGATCGGTCAGGCTTGCGAATTCGACTATTCCGGCACCCAGGCTTGCAAGGCCCTGCGCGAACAGGGTTACAAGATTGTGCTCGTGAACTCCAACCCGGCTACCATCATGACCGACCCGGTCATGGCCGATGCCACCTACATCGAACCGCTGAACGTCGCCCGCCTCACCCAGATTATCGAAAAGGAACGCCCGCAGGCCCTCCTCCCGAACTTGGGCGGTCAGACTGGCCTGAACCTCGCCTCTGCTCTGAGCAAGGCCGGCGTGCTGGACAAGTACGGCGTGAAGGTCATCGGTGTGAACCTCGACGCTATCGAACGCGGCGAAGACCGTGAAATCTTCAAGGAAACCATGCAGAAACTCGGCATCGACACCCCGCGCTCCGGCATTTGCCACTCTGTGGAAGAAGCCGAAAAGATCGTTGCTGAAATCGGCTACCCGGTGGTGGTTCGCCCGGCATACACCATGGGTGGTGCAGGCGGCGGTTTCTGCTACAATGTGGAAGAACTCCGCACCATTTGCTCCAACGGTCTTGAACTCTCCATGACGCACCAGTGCCTCATCGAAGAATCCATCCTCGGTTGGGAAGAACTCGAAGTTGAAGTGGTTCGCGATTCCAAGAACCAGATGATCGCCATCTGCTTCATCGAAAACATCGACCCGGTGGGCGTGCATACCGGCGACTCCTTCTGTGCCGCCCCGTTCCTCACCATCGACAAGAAGCTCGAAGAAGAACTGAAGGAAAAGGCCTTCAAGATTGTGGAATCCATCGGCGTGATTGGCGGTACCAACGTGCAGTTCGCTCACGACCCGAAGACCGGCCGCGTGGTGATTATCGAAATCAACCCGCGTACCAGCCGCTCTTCCGCTCTCGCTTCCAAGGCTACCGGCTTCCCGATCGCCCTCATTTCTGCAAAGCTCGCCGCAGGCCTTACCCTCGACCAGATTCCGTACTGGCGCGACGGAAGCCTCGAAAAGTACACCCCGAGCGGTGACTACGTGGTGCTCAAGTTCGCTCGCTGGGCATTCGAAAAGTTCCGCGGCGTCGATGACTGCCTCGGCACCCAGATGAAGGCCGTGGGCGAAGTCATGGCTATCGGCAAGACCTACAAGGAAACCCTCCAGAAGGCTATCCGCGGCCTCGAAAACGGTCGCTCCGGCCTCGGCTTTGCGAAGGACTTCAACAAGAAGAGCAAGGAAGAACTCCTTGAAATGATGAAGACCGCTTCTTCCGAACGCCACTTCCAGATGTACGAAGCCATCCGTAAGGGTGCTACCGACGAAGAAATCTTCGCCGCCACCTACGAAAAGGCCTACTTCGTGCAGCAGATGCGCGAACTCGTGGAACTCGAAGAAGAAATGCTCAAGACTCCGGGCCGCCTGCCTTCTGACGAACTCCTCATCAAGGCCAAGAAGGACGGCTTCAGCGACAAGTACATCGCTAAGATTCTCGGCATCCGCGAAAAGGACGTGCGCAAGAAGCGTACGGAACTCGGCGTGGTCGAAGGCTGGTGCGCAGTGCCGGTGAGCGGCGTGAAGGACCAGTACTACTACTACAGCACCTACAACTGCAAGGACGAATCTACCGCTTCCAACAACCCGAAGAAGATCATGATTCTCGGCGGTGGCCCGAACAGAATCGGCCAGGGTATCGAATTCGACTACTGCTGCTGCCACGCTGCCATGGCCCTCCGCGAAATGGGTTACGAAACCATCATGGTCAACTGCAACCCTGAAACGGTTTCTACCGACTACGATACCAGCGACAAGCTGTACTTCGAACCGGTCAGCCTCGAAGACGTTCTCCAGATTTACCACAAGGAAAAGCCGGCTGGCGTGATCGTGCAGTTCGGTGGTCAGACTCCGCTGAACATCGCCCGCGCCCTCTCCGACGAAGGCGTCAAGATTCTCGGTACGAGCATCGACTCCATCGATATCGCTGAAGACCGCGACCTGTTCCGCAAGATGATGGATCAGCTCGGCATCCCGATGCCGGAAAGCGGCATGGCCACGAACATCGACGAAGCCCTCGCTTGCGTCAAGCAGATCGGTGGCTACCCGGTGATGATCCGCCCGAGCTTCGTGCTTGGCGGCCGCGGCATGGAAGTCATCTACGATGAAAACATGCTCCGCGAATACGTTGCCAAGGCTGTCGGCGTGACCCCGGATCGTCCGCTCCTCATCGACCGCTTCCTCCACAACGCTCTCGAATGCGAAGCTGACGCCCTCTCTGACGGCGAACACGTTTACATCCCGTCCGTGATGGAACACGTGGAACTTGCCGGTGTCCACTCCGGTGACTCCGCTTGCATTATCCCGCCGGTAACCATCACGAAGGAAAACTTGGCAACCATCAAGGATTACACCAGGAAGATTGCTGAAGCCCTCCACGTTTGCGGCCTCATGAACATGCAGTACGCCATCGAAGACGGCAAGGTGTTCGTTCTCGAAGCCAACCCGCGCGCCTCCCGTACGGTGCCTCTGGTCTCCAAGGTCTGTAACACGCAGATGGCCCGCCTTGCGACCCGCCTGATGCTCGGTGCCAAGCTCGAAGACTTGAAGCTCAAGGACAAGAAGTTCAACCACCACGGTGCCAAGGAAGCGGTGTTCCCGTTCGACAAGTTCCCGAAGGTGGACCCGGTTCTCGGCCCCGAAATGCGCTCCACCGGCGAAGTCCTCGGCCTTTCCGACGACTACGCCCTCGCTTACTACAAGAGCCAGGAAGCCGCAGGTTCCTTCCTCCCGTCCGAAGGCGCTGTGCTCATCAGCCTTTCTGACAAGGTGAACCTCTCCGAACAGGCGATTGAAATCGGTAAGGAATTCCAGAAGCTCGGCTTCAAGATTTACGCTACCGAAGGTACCGCCAAGTTCTACGAAGCCGCCGGTGTCAAGTGCGAAGTGGTGAACAAGATCGCTGAAGGCCGCCCGAACGTTCTCGATATCATCCTGAACAAGCAGGTGAACCTCATCATCAACACGCCGTGGGCAAAGCGCGACGCCATCAAGGACGAAAGCGCTATCCGCAAGGCCGCCATTAAGTACAAGGTTCCGTACATCACGACCCTCGCCGGTGCTTACAACACCGTGAAGGGCATCGCCGCTGCCCGCAACGGCCACGGCGCTGTGAAGAGCCTCCAGGAATACCACGCTTCTATTGAAGAAGTGTAGTCTCCTTCAATCCTAAAAATATTACACCTCGTCGCCAAAAGCGGCGGGGTGTTTTCTTTTGTTTGCAAGGAAATTTATATTTGCCACCATGAATCATTTGATTGCTAGAAGAATCTTTGCTTTGCTCGCTATGGCGGCATTTATGCTCTCTTTTACGGGGTGCGCTGTCACTTCTTCTGGAAACATGCTGGGGGAGGCGGCGGTTCTCAAGTATTCGAAAGGGGATAACAAATACCGCTTTATTGACGTGGGGATAATGTCGGTGTCATCAGACGACGATCATATGATTTCTTCTCCGCATTATAGCACTACGGTGGGAGGCTTTTCGGCCAAGGCGAACTTTAACCTTTGTTCGTTTGATTATTCGCTCGCGGGGCAAAAAGGAGGCCTGTTCCTGTCTGTTCCGGTAACGATCCCGATGGATGTCGGCTTTAGGCCGAGTTTTGTGCAGTGGGTTGGCCCGTTCTATTTGGGGGCGGGAGCCTCTTTTGTGGGCGGCTATTATTCCAACAAGCAGAAAGAATACTATGATTCCGAAGTGAGAAATCCGAAGGGACGCTTTGATGGATTTATCCTGTACAATGTTGGTGGGGGCGCCCTATTCAATCTAGGCGAATCGTTTGCGCTGGGAGCCTATGCGAATTACGAAAGAATGGCCTTGAATAGTGGTGGCTCTACGGTGGAAAACTATGACCCGATGCCGATAATTTGGGGCGATGGACATGAAAACTATCCGGCCTATGCATTCCGTAAAAACGTAATGACTCTGGGGGTGAACGCCTTTTTCGATTTGAAGAAACCGTTTGGTTTTTATATGGAGTACAGCCCGGAATCCTTGATGTATAATGACGGCTGGTCGAAATTCAGTTGGGGCGCCATCATTCTCTATTGATGAATTGAAGCATTTATGAAATTCTGTGCTGCTTTAATTGTTCTTTTGTGTGCCATGCTTTGGGCGAAACCAAACGTGTGCATTCCCACTGTGGAATTGGACGGAGTGCATCAGGATTATGCCGATAAGCTTGTGCGCTTGACCAAGGAATCCCTGATAGATAAAAATGAGGTGCAGGTAGTTGAAGGTGAATCCGAAAGCGACTTCGTTTTGCAAATCAAGATGCTGAGCTGGGAAAATGGCATCGTGATTGTTTATAGTTTGATGGATTCCGACGATAAAGATGTAATCTGGACGTGCAAGCACATGGCCTATACGCCAGAAGATCTTGCCCCTGTTGCAAATTTAGTCGTGAATACAAAGAAGTTTGATCAGGAGGACCGTTTTAAATTGGGCGTTGGCCTTGGTGCAATCGGGTTCGCTGCTCCGGAGTTTGCTGCCGCGCCATCGGTTGATTTGGTTGCGAATTACCTTCGCAAGGACCTCCTTTTGTCGCTAGATGTAAACTGGGGCTTTGACGAAGGGCTGGGTGACGATTTTAGTTATTTGGGCGCGTTTCTTTCGGCTGCCTATGTGTTTGATGGCCGAACAGTTTCTCCTTTTGTGGGGCCTGGTGCCGGCTTAATTTATCTTGACTACGATTCTAAAAAGTACAAGATTGACGAAGCTCCCGAAGGCTTTGCCTTTTTCTTGAAGACGGGTGTTCTTTTTAAACCTGTCGATTATAAAACGGTTTTCGCTTTAGATGTCCGTTATCTGTACAACTTCTGCAATCTTGAGAAAAAGTCTGATGACGGCTATAACAATGCCCATGGGTGGAGTGCTAGCGTGCAGGTGTGGTGGTAATGATGAAATCTGTTATTGCATTGTTGTTGACAATAGTACTTGTGGGGTGCTCGGGGCATTCTTGGAAGAGTGTTTCTGAAAATGGTTTCTGGGTGACGGTTTCTGAAGGCAATGATTACGATTTTTACCAGAATGGCAAATTAGTCTGCGAATCGGCCCACAGCTGCAGATTTGACCGCACTTTCGATAAGGAAATCCTTCTGGAAATCCGTAAGGGAGACGTTGTGTACGGCCATTTGCTTGTGGCCCGTAAAGACAGCGAATTCGGCAAGCGCATGATGAATGCAGTCGAGTCGACGAATACTGCAAGGCGTGATGCCGAAGAAATTGCGAAATTTTTGCCGGTGCTTACCGGTAAAAATACAAAGCTTGAAACATTTGTGGGCGGGTCTTTAGTTGTGGCCAGTCTTTTCGCTTTTCCTATTTCGCTTGCGTTGAATGTTCCTGATCAAGCTCCGGAAAACAGGACCATCTCTATAGGCGCTGGCGATAGTTCCGCGGTCGCCTTCCCCTGGAATCAACCTGCGAAAGAATAAAAAATCCCGGAGCGCATTGCGTCCGGGAAATGGAGTACAAAAAAAGCCGCTCTGGTGGGTCTGTCTCGTCTAGAGACTTGCGGCTCGCGTTTGCTGACTGGAACGGCTGCGATGCCGGCGCTTCTTATCCACCAGAAGGGCTCAATCACTAATATACCACTTTATTTCTAAAGTGGTACGATTTTCTTTGTTTTCGATATTCCAAGTTGGAATATATTAGCCGATAAACCCGTGCGGGGTAAAGCCGAGGCCTTTAACCAGCTCGAAGTCCTTGCAGCTGTTGACGCCGGCGGTGGTAAGCATGTCGTCGGTGATGGCTGCGTTGGCGCCGCTCTTGAAGGCGCGTTTGCCGTCGTCGCCCAGTACACCGCGGCCGCCCGCGAGGCGGATGAATGCCTTCGGGTTGATGAATCGGTAGATGGCCACGATGCGGCAGAACTCGTCGTTCGTGAGTTTCGGAAGGTTCTCGTAGGGCGTGCCCGGGATGGCGTTCAGCACGTTCACCGGCGTGGACTTGACGCCGAGTTTGCGGAGGTCAAGGCACATGTCGATGCGGTCTTCCATGGTTTCGCCGAGGCCCATGATGCCGCCGCTGCAGATTTCAAGACCTGCGGCAAGGGCGTTTTGCAGAGCGCCAATCTTGTCGTCGTAGGTGTGCGTGGTGCACACGTCCGGGAAGTGCCTGCGGTAGGTTTCAAGGTTGTTGTGGAAGCGGGTGAGGCCTGCTTCTTTGAGCTTGTCGAACTGCTCGCGGTTCAAGAGTCCTGCCGAAAGGCATACGGAAAGTTTTGTTTCTTTCTTGAGGCGGCGAATGGCTTCGCCAATCTGTTCTACGTCGCGGTTTGAAAGCGTACGGCCCGAGGTCACGATGGAGTAACGCGGAATGCCCGCGGCTTCTTTCTTCTTGGCATCAGCCACGATTTCGTCGGCGCTGAGGAGCTTGTATTCGGGGGCACCGGTATGGTAGTAGCTGCTCTGGGCGCAGTACTTGCAGTTTTCGGAGCAACGCCCACTGCGGGCGTTCACGATGGAGCAAAAATCGAAGTCGTTTCCGTGGAATTTTTCGCGAATCTCGTTCGCGGCATCGCAGAGTTCCTGCAAATCTTCGCTCAAAAGCTGGATAGCCTCTTCGCGAGTAATTTCGTAACCGCCTAAAACTTTTTCTTTAAGATCTTGAACGAAGGACATTTTTGATTCCTTAAAAAAGGAGATGCCCGCACAAGGCGGGCATGACAATTTTAACTTTTTCCCGCTATTAGGCGTTGAATGGCGGCATGACCTGCCAGAGAACAGCCTTATGAGCGTGCAAACGGTTTTCGGCTTCTTCGAAGCTCATGTTCACGTCGAGGTTGTCCATCACGGAGTCCGTGATTTCTTCACCGCGGTGAGCCGGCAGGCAGTGGCTGACCTTGCAGTGAGCCGGAGCGAGCTTCAAAAGTTCGTCGTTGATCTGGAACGGCAAGAAGTGAGACTGCTTCGTAGCCTTTTCACCTTCCTGGCCCATGGAGACCCACACGTCGCTATAAAGAATGTCGGCGTCCTTGACGGCTTCCTTCGGATCGTGGAATACGCGGTACTGGCAACCGTGCTTCTTGAGGCCTTCCTGAGCTTCTTCGACAACCTTGGCGGGCTGTTCGAAACCCTTTGGGCAGGCGAGCGTGAAGTTCATGCCCACCTTGGAGGCGAGGGCGAGGAAGGAGTTGGCGACGTTGTTGCCGTCACCGATGAAGGCGACAGTCTTCGGCTTGCCATCGGCGTTCTTGAAACCGCCGAGGTTTTCGCAAATCATCTGGGCAAAAGCGATTGCCTGACACGGGTGATAGTCGTCGGTCAAGGCGTTCACGACCGGCACGCTACCGTATTCGGCGAGCTGTTCCACCAGGTCCTGCTTGAAGCAGCGGACCACGATGGCATTCACCCAGCGGCTGAGGCAACGGGCGACGTCCTTGACGCTTTCGCGCTTGCCAAGGCCAATGGAATCGGGGGCGAGCAATACGGCGTGGCCGCCGAGCTGGTTCATGCCTACCTGGAATGTGGTGATAGTTCGCAGCGAGGGCTTTTCGAAGAACATGGCGATGTTCTGGCCGTGCAGGCGGTCAGACACCTTGCCGGCGTGGACTTCTGCCTTCAGGCGAGAAGCGATTTCGATAGTTTCCAGGATTTTTTCTTCGCTCCAGTCCATGAGGCGGAGGAAGTGCTTGTTGCGATCAATCATTTTTTGATTCCTTTGGGCAAGCCCGTAAAACAAAAAAAATTAAAAAACGGAGCTTTTACACTCCGTCTTTAACAGGAAATCACAATAGAATGCTAACGGATATTAGCGAAGTTTCTTTTTGTGACGGTCACGACGACGGCGCTTCTTACGCTTGTGAGTCGCAATCTTCCTGCGCTTTCTTTTCTTTCCGCAAGGCATGTTGTTTCTCCGTTAAGGGTTAAACTTGAAAATGTGCCTCCAAATAGAGAAAATTTTAGGGGCTTTGTCAAGGTGAACGACCCTTAAAAAAGGTAAAAACGCATAAAAATATGCAAAAAGAGCATGTAAAAAAGCCCCCCAGCTTGCGCCGAAGGGCTTTCGAGGTGTCTGGTTTTCTAGGGGAGCTAGTTCAAAGTGGGTGTTTCCCAGTCGATCCATTCGGACTTGTTGAAGTTGATGGTCTGGGTGTTCTTGCTGTAGTCGATCTTGCCCGTCTTGGCGTCCTTGCCGAGCAGGAACTTGTTCATAAAGTCCTTGACTTCGTCGAACTGTCCGTTCGGGAGCGAACAGTGCGCGTGGCCGCCTTCCTGGCTATAGGTGTAATTTTCCGTCACGCCGAGAGCCTTGTAGGTTTCGAGAGAAGCCTGGCCGCAGTAGTTCGACGGCACTTCGCCCAGCCATTCCTGGCCCGCGTTGTCAATGATGAGGAGCGGACGCGGAGCGACCATGCTTACGAGCATGTGCTGGTCGAACGGGAGCGTGTTTTCCTTGCCATCGTAGTTCTTGAACGACTTGATCATCCAGTTACCTTCGGAACCCGCGCTATTCAGACCCTGCACAAACTGCTTGCCCTTCTGCTTGTTGACCTGGGCGCCTACACGCCAAAGCGATGCGCCGCCCGAACCGGATTCCTGCGGAATGGTGAGCGCGATGCGTTCGTCAAAAGCGCCGATGGCGAGGGCTGCCTTACCCAGGCGGGAACAACCGCTAACAGCCAGGTGCTTGACATCGATGCCTGCATCGGGGTCTTTTTCCAAAGCGTCGATCAGACGGCTCACTCCCCATGCCCAGGCGATAATGGTGCCCTGGCCGCCGTTGTAAAGCTGGAAGAACTTGCCGCCACCGTTTTCGGGAGCGACATTGTTCGTATTGAAGGTTATCATGGCGATGTCCAAGCCATTGGTCGAGGAGCCGAGGCTTCCGCATGAGCCAAATCCCTGGTCCAGGCCGATGAGGGCCGGCTTCGGCTTGTCCTTGGTGCCGGCGCTGTTGATGGTGACGTCGAAGGAGGCGGACTTGCCCTTGTCGGTAACGGTGACGGTGTACTTGTTGCCGGACTTCTTGCCCTCGACCTTTTCGGGATTGCGCGGCTTTTCGCCGAACATGAGTTTTTCGTACATGGCGCCGATTTCTTCGCGACGGCACTTCCAATCGGCCTTGCTAGAAATACGCTTGCCGTCAAGTCCCATGAACGGGTCCGGGAGTTTGGCGTTGTTCACGCTCGTCGGGATGTTACCGATCTGGCATTCGCTGCGGTGGTCTTCCACGAAGTCGTTGCCGGGTGTCGGCGGAATGACTTCTTCTTCGCTGGAACTGGATTCGGCGGGTTTCACGTCGCCTGCAGAGCTGCTAGAAGTGTGGTGATGGTGTCCGCTGCTCGAAGATCCGACAACGGGTTCTGAGGTCAAAGAACTTGAAGATGTGTAAGAATTATTTGGAATAGAGTCGTTTTGAGCATTGGCGAGACTATCCGTTTGGCTGGAATCTTGAGGCGTTACGACCGGTTCCTGGGTGGTTGCTCCCGAAGAGTCTGACGGAACGTCAATCACGTTCGGCCCTTCGTTAATTTCAAAGTCGATTGTCTCGACAGGCGTCTGCTGATTGGCTAAATTTGCCGAATCTATGTTAAATTCGCCATATTTGTCAATGAGACACTGCTCTGTGGTACATTCGGTAGCGGTCGTGTTCTCGTCGCCGCATGCCCAAAAACCGGTGGCAATAATTGCCACTGGCAACAAGTATTTATATTTCTTCATACATCCAATCCCAATTAGAGTGTAGTGAATTCTGCACTCGTAAATGTGTAAATAAAATATATTCTTTTTTTAAAAGTGGAAACTTTTGTTCCGATTTTTTACGTTAATTTTTATCAACAGGGCGTGTCGCTTGCTTTTTAGCGCCTAATTTGCGCGAAAACGATAGCGACCATCATGATGGCGCAACCGCAGATTTCGCGGGCTGAAAGTTGTTCCCCTAGAATTGCCCAGCCCGCAAGCACGGCGAAAACCGATTCCAGGCTCATCGTAAGCGAAGCGATGGTGGGTTTTACTTTGTCTTGAGCAACAATCTGTAACGTGTAGGCGATTCCGCTAGAGCAGAAGGCGGCAAAGCAAAGTCCTGCGACGGCTCTTGGATTGACAAGCGCGGCAGCAATCGTGCTAAATTCCATAACAGGGAATTTCATGTCGAAAACAATCATGAGCGGTGCCGTCAAAACGCCGATAGTGAGGAACTGGATCGCCGAAACGCAAATCGGATCAACACGATTCACGAACTTGTCGATGACCAAAATATGGATTGAAAAGGCGAGGGCGCACAGCAGCGAAACACCATCCGAAAGTTCCAATGAAAAACCGTCCTTGATGCAGAGCAGGTAAAGCCCGAAGGTCGTGATGACGACGCATAGCCAAGTCTTGATTGAAGTCTTCTTGCCAATGAATAAGCTGACGATGGGTACAAGCACGATATAGCATGCGGTAAGGAAACCGGACTTTCCGGCTGGGGTGCCGAGAAACATTCCCAGCTGTTGCAGGTTCATGGCCGTGCACAAGGCGAGCCCGCAAAAGAATCCGGCTTTCCAGTGTAGAATCCGCTCCTCGCGGTTGTGAGGCCTGCGCGGACTTTTGCCGAAAATGTCGAGAATCTTGAAAATCAGGGCCAAAAAGCCAGCCGCGATAAAGCAACGTATGCACGAAAAGGTGAACGGCCCGAAGGCGTTGCCCTCAATTTGGGCTACAAAGCCCGACCCCCAGATGGCGGCGGTTAGAACGAGTAAAAGCGTATACCATAAATTGGTCATGTATACATATATAGAAATCCTCAAGATTTGAAAAAAAATTATATCTTTTAAGGAAAAGACTATTTTACAGATGAAAAAGACTGCTGAAAAGAAGAATACGATTTCCTTTGTGGTCGATGTGGGCAACTCCCACACGGTGATTGGCATTTTTAAGGATACCAAGGTTGTTGATTATTGGCGCCTGACCACCCGCAAGGAAACCACCTCTGATGAAGTGATGAATAAAGTGGGCGGCCTATTGAGGTTCTCCAAGATTAAGTCCGAAGAGATTACCCACGTGGGACTTTCTACCGTGGTGCCCGCTTTGGAACGCCCTTGGATCAAGGCTTTGGATTCCTTGCTTAAAAAACGTGTGCAGGTGGTGAATTCCAAGAACTGCATGGGTTTGCAGATTAATTACCAGAACCCGTCTATGGCCGGTGCCGACCGTTTGTGCAATGTGGTTGCCATGCGCGAGGCTGGCTTCAAGAATGCGATTGTCGTGGATATGGGGACCGCTACCACTTTCGACGTCATGAAGGATGGCGCCTTTGCGGGTGGCGTGATTATTCCCGGCATTAACGCAAGCCTGGATGCCTTGACGGAAAAGGCCGCGCGTCTTTTGCCTGTGACGATTGAATGGCCCGATGCTGTAGTGGCGGACAATACCGATGACGCAATCCGCGCTGGTCTTCTGTATGGATTCCTTGCTCAGTTGGAGTTCCTGATCGGAAAAATCAAGAAGGAAATGGGCTGCGATGACATGCCCGTCTATGCGACCGGTGGTTGGGGGAAAACCATCGCTCGTAGAACATCCTTGATTGATAAATACGATCCGTTTTTGACGCTGCGAGGGATTCGTCTGGTAGCGTTGAACGGGACGGCAACTTCTGCTTACAGCGAAGAGTCGCGGGACGCCGAGGAAGAATAATTTTTCTCAAGTAAGAAGGGGAAAGACATATGCCAAAAAAGATTCTCGAAAATCTTTCGGAGAATCGGACCTTAATCTTTTTGATTATGTGTCTGTGCGTCCACGTTTTTAACGTGTTCCTGTTCTGGGAATTTGGACTGTATCCGTTGGTCGTTTTGAATGCCGTCAGCTCTGCGATATACGTTATTTTCTTGACTTTTTTTAAGAACGAAAATCTCAGAATTTCTTTCGCCTACTTTGAAATCATTATATTCTCTGCCATGACGGAATTGATTTCTGGCGGCCATTTTGGTACCTTGACTTTTGTTATTGGCATGGAGGCGGTGATTTTCTTTATGCTGCCTTATTCCAACAGGAAAAAACACATATATCAGCTTATTGGTGCTGCGCTTGCGGTTGCAATTAGCTTGATTTCCGTTTTTAATTATTCCCTTTATCCAGAACTGATGGATTTGGTTCTGCTTCACAGCTCTTTTGTGAAAGTCTTGAACTTGATCATTACGCTGTTCTCGCTGTTCTATTTGACCAACCTTTATTTGGTGGAACTGAGAACCACTCGTGAAAAGTTGGACTACAACAGTAATCATGACATGCTGACCGGACTCTATAACCGTCGATTCTTTGAAGGTATCATGAAACGTAGCAAAGAGGAAAAAGAAACCTCTTACTCCGTGGCTATGTTGGATGTGGATGACTTCAAGAAAATTAACGATACATACGGCCATGAAACGGGTGATAAGGTTTTGGCTGCGGTGAGCAAGTGTATTGAAAGTTGCCTTCCCCAGAATGGCGTGGCAGTTCGTTGGGGTGGTGAAGAATTTGTGCTGTATTTGCCGCAGGCGGATAGTGCCCAAGCTGAGGGTATTTTGAACTGTTTTAGAACCAAACTTTCGGAACAGGTGATTTATCATAGGGGGACTCGCGTCTCCATTACGGCGACGATCGGCCTTTGCACGGGTGAAAGTATTGCTGACTACGAGGAATACATCCGCCAGGCGGACGAAAAGCTGTACTGGGGTAAACAACACGGCAAGAACCAGATCGTTAAATAGCTATATTATGCTCATATAATTGGAGCTTAATATGCGCTGTCTAGTTACTGGTGGGGCTGGTTTTTTGGGAAGTCACTTGTGTGAACGTCTTTTGAACGACGGACACGAGGTTATTTGCCTTGACAACTACTTTACGGGTCGTTTGATGAATGTCGACCACCTGCGCGACAATCATCGCTTCGAACTGATCCGCCACGATGTGACAGAACCGATTCTGTTGGAAGTGGACCGCATCTTTAACTTGGCATGCCCCGCAAGCCCCATCCATTACCAGTTTAATCCGGTAAAGACCATCAAGACGAGCGTGATGGGTGCCATCAACATGCTTGGCATGGCCAAGCGCGTAAAAGCACGCATCTTGCAGGCAAGCACCAGCGAAGTCTATGGCGATCCGGCCGTGCATCCGCAGACCGAAGACTATTGGGGAAACGTGAACCCGATCGGCATCCGTAGCTGCTACGATGAAGGCAAACGCGTCGCCGAAACCCTGTTCATGGATTACCACCGCCAGAACAATGTGGATATCCGCATCGTGCGAATTTTTAACACCTACGGCCCGCGCATGCTCATGAACGATGGCCGCGTCGTCAGTAACTTTATTGTGCAGGCGCTCAAGGGCGAAGACATCACCATTTACGGTGACGGTAGCCAGACCCGTAGCTTCTGCTATGTAGACGACTTAATCGAAGGCTTTATCCGCATGATGAACCAGGACAAGATTATTGGACCGGTCAACATCGGAAACCCCGGCGAATTTACGATGCTTGAACTTGCTAAAGAAGTTCTTGAACTCACGAGTTCCAAAAGCAAGATCGTGTACAAGCCGCTTCCGGGTGATGACCCTAAGATGCGCCGTCCGAACATTGACCTTGCAAAATCCGCTCTCGGCTGGGAACCGACGATTCCCTTGCGTCAGGGCCTCGAAAAGACGATTGTGTATTTCGACAAGCTTTTAAAAGACAATAAACAATAAACCCTAAAATCGTTCCATGAAAAAAATTTCACTCACGGGCATCAAGCCCACCGGCACTCCTCACTTGGGTAACTACTTGGGCGCAATTCGCCCGGCTCTTGAACTTTCGAAGACCTACGATACGGTATACTTCATTGCCGATTACCATGCTTTGACTACGGTGCAGAACGGCGCCGAAATGCGCGCCAACATCTACAAGATTGCTGCAACCTGGCTTGCTCTCGGCCTGAACCCGGAAGAAGGCTTGTTCTACAAGCAGAGTGATATTCCTGAAATTTTCGAACTCAGCTGGGCTTTGAGCTGCTTTACGCCGAAGGGTTTCATGAACCGCGCTCACGCTTACAAGGACAAGGTGGCGAAGAACGAAGCCGCCGGCGAAGATCCGGATGCCAACGTGAACATGGGTCTTTACTGCTACCCGTGCTTGATGGATGCCGACATTTTGATGTTCAGCGCAGACATCGTGCCGGTCGGCAAGGACCAGAAACAGCACGTGGAATTTGCCCGCGATATCGCCATCAAGTTCAACAAGCATTTTGGCGAAGACGTGTTCACCATTCCGGAACCCGTGTTCCAGGAAACCACGGGTATCATCCCGGGCCTCGATGGCCGCAAGATGAGCAAGTCCTACGACAACGTCATCGACATCTTCCTCGAAAGCAAGGCCTTGAAGAAGAAAATCGGCAAGATCGTGACGAACTCCCAGGGCATCGAAGAGCCCAAGGATCCGGATACTTGCAACGTGTTCAAGCTGTACAAGCTGTTTGCAACTCCGGAACAGACTGAGGCTTTGGCTGCCCGCTACCGCGCTGGCGGCATGGGCTGGGGCCACGCCAAGCAGGAACTCCAGAACGTTCTCGAAGAACACCTCGGCCCTGCTCGCGAAAAGTACTTCTACCTGCTCAGCCATACCGAAGAAATCGACAAGATTCTTGCCTACGGTAAGGAGAAGGCTCGAGTTAAGTCTAAAGCTATGATGGAAAAGGTTCGCAGCCTTCTTGGAACGTACTAATTCGTCTATAAGCTTCGCAATATTGTATATGAGAAGACCCTCGGTTGTCCGAGGGTCTTTTGTCTAATTAATTTCCGCGGCTGCCTTCAATAATCCAATTACACAGTTCCTCGATACTTGCGTAGTCGGGGAGAGTTTTTATAAAGTTCGATGATTTGCTGCGTTCGATGAACTTGCTCCAAGCCTGTTCATTCTTGGCTTCGAGACCCAAGTGTTCTTCGATGGCGCCGCGCGTCCACACCCAAATGCCTTGGTTGCGGAGCTTGGCGTGAATGCTGCGGATGGGTTGCTGCGCTTCTTCCATTTCGGCCATCATGGCATAAGCGGTGGAGGCGCTAATGTTACTGTGCTTGTTGACGGGCAGCCCGTTTACCAAGCGCAAATGATTGTGGAAGGCGAGTTCGCGGAACAGGTCGCGGCAATACTTGATGTCGGGATCGTTCGGTTCCAGGAATCCGTCGCGGGTCGCGGTGGTGAATGCGTAATCAAGGTCCACGATGGCGCGCACGGGCATGTCCATGGCATCGAGCACCTGCATGCTCTTGCGGGTGTTGCTTACGCCGCCTTGGCGGACCAAGGCGCATTTGATGAGGGCGAAAGACTGCCCGGTAATGCGTTCGAACAAGGCGGGAAGCACGCGCCATTCTGTTTTACCTTCGGTCAAAAGTACATAGTCGGCAAACAGGAGCTCGTTGCTGTTTGAAAGGCTGAACAGCATCTGCAGCTGGCTGGGAGCATCTTGCACCACCTGGTGCACGGCGTCTTCCATTCGCTTGCGCATGTAGGTGCCGCGTTCCTTGTTCTTGCGGATGAGTAGCGAGGTGCTTACGTCTTCGCTGGTAACCATCTGGGCGCTGTGGGTGGCAAATACCACCTGGTAGCCTTCGTTCGAAAGGTTCTTGAGAGCCACGCGCACGAGTTCTACTGCTTGCGGGTGCAGGTAAAGTTCCGGCGAATCGATGAGCAGCAGCGTGCGGCTAAGGTAATGGTTGTGGTGGTGCTTCTTGACATCGGCTAGATAACGCACCAAAGCCATCTGGATGGCGCGCTTGCTGCCTTCGCCCATGCGGCTAATGTCGCGTTCAAAGCCGTCGTCTTCGTCGATGACTTTGAGGCTTGCGCTCTTGAGGAATGTTTCAAGGGTCGGCATGGGAATGTCGAATTCCACTTTGACGCTTGGGAACAGCGGCGAAAGCTTTTCGTTGACTTCTCGGTCAAAGGTCTCGATTTCGGCGGCGCGGTTTTCGCTGTCGGGCGAAAGCAGGTCGCTGAATTTGTTCAAAAGCGTGTTGATTTCGTTGCCGAAACGGCGTTCCAGCGGCTTGAAAATTTCGTGCAGGAGCTTGGTGAACGCCTGGTTCCCTTCAAAATCCCAAATGGCGATCGATTCGGGGAACATGCGGTGGTAAGCGAACTTGAACGCTTCACTGGGGCGAACCCATTCGCGTTTGTCGCCCTTGCGGTGATTGCTCGGCACGAATACGAAAAGCTCGAGCGCTTCCGGATTTTCGTTGGGAATGCGCTGCACTTTTTTGACGCGCAGGCGGCCAGGGCCTTGCGGCGTGTTCTGTAAAAACGGTCGCACTTCGGCGGCGTATTCTTCGCCCAAACGGTTCAGGACCTGTTCCGTAATGCCGTCAAAAACGCCAGTGACTTCTACGGGGTCGTTGGGGTCGTCAAAATACGAAATATCCAGCGAAAATTTGGACAAAAGCCAGCGAATACCCATCAAGATGTTCGTTTTGCCCGCATTGTTGTAGCCGATGAGCGCGGTAAAGCTACTGAGAGGAAACGTCTGCCTCTGAATAGAACGCAGATTCGAAATAGTAATCTCGGATAATCTCAGTGCTTGTTGTGTCATACCCTGAATGTATATAAAAAGTGTGGGGTGCGAACACTAAAAATGCCGTTTTTTTTACTTTTTGGAAAGGTCGGCATAGGTCTCCCGCTTATAACTTTTGTATTTTTGTCCCGAATTTTGTTTATAGGTAGGTTTATTCTGCGCTTTCGCTGGCTGTTTTTTATTGCTGTGTTTGTAGGGCTCGCTCAGGCCCAGCTTTTGGACATGTCCGAAATGTCCGAGAGCTATATGGTCGAAAATAAGATCCATAAGGTCAAGGTCGAAGGTACCGTCCACATGGACGATCGCGCTGTCCTTAGCCGTATCGGGATTCGTGATGGTCAAAGCTATTCTCCGACGGCCCTGACCGAAAAGGTGCAGTCTTCGGTGACTTCCCTTTACAAATCCGGCCTTTTTGACGATGTGACCGCCTGGATCGACTACGTGGGCGATGGCACCGATGTCGACCTCATTTTCAAGATTAAGGAACTCCCGGCTTTGGATACGGCCGTATTCGAAGGTTGCGACGAAGAATCCGAAGAAGATTTGAAACTCAAGATCCGCATGATTCCGGGTCAGGTGTATAGCAAGAGCCAGTTGGAACGCGACCGTCAGGCTATTTTGGACTTCTACCGCGCCGAAGGCTACCTGTTGGCCGAAGTGGGCTACCGCGAAACGCCGGTCGACGAAAACAAGAATATGGTGACCTTCCTTATCCGCGAGGGTGAAAAGGTCAAAGTCCGTCAGTTCGATATCCAGGGCAACGACCATGTGCCCGCCGAAGATATCATGGAACACATGGTTACAAAGCTTGACCAGTGGTGGGGCGGCGGCGAATTCAAGGAAAACATTTTTGAGGCTGACCGCGACACGGTGTTGAACGCAATTCGCCATTTCGGTTACCTGGATGCAGAATTGACTGAATACAGCGCCGAATACCTGCCGGACTCCACCTGCTTGTTCTATATGGGCCGCATGGTTCCGCTGGGCGAAAACCTGGAAGTCCTTTACAAGCAGTTGAACCTCGCTTTGGGTGACTCCGCGACGCCGCTTTACAAGATGGCGGGTAAGCCCACCATGCAGGTGACTCATTTCTTCCGCAGGCACCGCGAAGTGGGCGAAATGCCGTGGGTGTCTAGACCTAAGGTCACGGTTAAGGCCGAAGAAGACGCCTGGAAGATGCTGAACGACATTATCCGCTACGAAAATGCCCGTAAGGAATTCCTGGACATTGTCGATGGTCGCAAGTGGAAGAACCCCAAGATCGATTCTTTGCGCAAGGTCAAGAAGCGTTCTACCTATCAAGAAAAGTTGATGGTCCGCTACATGATCGAAGACATGTTCCCGGTCCTCAACAAGTACGACAATATCAAGACCTCCAGCTCGATTCTCATTCATATCCACATGATTGAAGGTCGCAAGTACTACATGGGTGGCTTGCACTTCTCAGGTAACGAAGTGCTCAACGACAAGATGCTTGCCTATGCCTATCGCCTCGACAGCGGTGAAGTCTTTGACCAGTACAAGTACGACGCTTCCCGCAAGGCCCTTCTGGATGCCTACCGCGAAGACGGCTACCTGTTTGCCCAGTACGAAGAAACCCGTACGTTCGAAAACGATTCTATTGTGAACCTGTCCTACAGGATGACCGAAGGCCTGCCTGCCCAGATTCACAAGGTGCATATTCACGGCAATACCAAGACCAACGAAAAGGTAATCCGTCGCGAAGTCCGCCTGTATCCGGGCGATACTTACCGCCAGTCCCTGTTGGAACGTAGCTTCCGTGAAATCATGCAGCTCAACTACTTCGACATGGTCGTGCCCGACATCAAGGTGGTGGGCGAGCAGGACGTGGACCTCGACTTTACCGTGCAAGAAAAGGAAGCTGGTACCGGCCAGTTCAGCTTGGGCGTGTCTTATAGCGAAAGCGACGGTGTCGTGGGTACGGCTAGCGTGTCTATTCCGAACTGCTGTATGGGTGACGGCCAGGCCGCATCGTTCAGCGTGGAATACGGTGCCGACAAGAAGAGTGCTTCTATCAGCTTCCAGGAACCCTGGTTCATGGATAAGCCGATTACCTTGGGTGCAAGCCTTAGCTACTCCTGGTGGAACATGTCCAAGTATGACGACCCCGACATTACCCGTTACGGCGGTTCTGTCTACCTGGGTAAGCGCCTCAAGTGGCCCGATGACTATTTCTACGGCCAGATCGGTTACAGCTGGCTCATGAACAAGCAGGGCCCCAACATTGACGACAGCTACGTGGTTTACACCGGTGTGGAATCGGCCTTGAACTTCCGCCTGTTGCGTGACGACAAGAACCTGCCGCAGTTCCCGACCGAAGGTTCTCGCTATGTGCTCGATATCCAGTGGGCAGACGACGTGCTGTTCAGTGACTTCAACTTCGTGAAGACAGAACTTACGGTGAAGTGGTGGTTCCCGCTGTTCCGCGACCGCTTGGCCATTGCCCTTACGAACCAGTACGGTGTGATCTTTGGCGACCAGTTGCAGTATCGCACGCTTTACACTATGGGTGGCGTGATGGGCTACGAAGGCATGATGCGTGGTTACAGCTCGGGTTCTATCGGCTATCGCCGCTTGGGTCGTAGCTACCAGTACACGGGTGCTGAACTGCAGCTCGGTCTTGTACCGCAGACCTTCTACCTGTTGCCGTTCTTCTTCGATGCCGGTAACGTGTTCGGTGAACGCTACAACCCGCGTACCAAGGTGCCCGAACCCTCCAGGAACCCGCTCAACGAATGGGATCCGACGAGCCTCAAGAAAGATATCGGTTTCGGTTTCCGCGTGATTGTTCCGATGCTCGGTATTATCGGCTTCGACTTTGCTTGGCCGCTTGATGTGGGCGAAACCTATAGCGGTACTCAGCGCACCGAAGTGGGCGACATGCAGTTCAACTTTGTCATCGGCCAAGGATTCTAAGGAGGCATTATGCTTAAGCGTCTGCTGATTGTTTTGGTTCTCGCGTTTGCGACCGTCTCGTTTGCCGAAGACGGGCTCCGCATTGCGCATGTGGATTCCAAGCTGATCTTTGACGGCTACAAGGGCACCAAGCGCGCCCAGGAAGAATACGACCGTCAGGTGGCTAAGTGGGAACAGCAGGGCAACTTGCTGCAGAAGGAACTTGCCGCCATCAAGGAAAAGCTCGACAAGCAGGTGCTGATGCTCAGCGACGAAAAGAAGCGTGAGCTCGAAGCCGAATACAACAAGAAGGACATGGAACTCAAGAACTTTATTGACCGCGTGTATGGCCGTAAGGGTGAACTGATTTCTGAAAACGAAAAGGTGAGTGGCCCGATCATTCAGTTGATTCGTAAGGCCATTAACGAAATTGCCCTGCAAGAAGGCTACGATATGGTGGTCGACCGTGCAACGGGCGCCGTAGTGTTCTGGAAAAAAGAAAACGACCTGACCCAGAAAGTGCTTGACTACCTGAACAACAGATAATTTCCGAAAAGTCCGAAAAAATTTAAAACCTCGCGATGAGCGAGGTTTTCTTTTGTGAAATATTTTCAGGAATGTTCATCTCACATTTCACATTACTAATTAGTACGCGCCTTCGCCCTTGAACACGACCTTGAAGGTCTTTAAGATGAGCGAGACGTCGTCGCTCAGTTTGCCGTTGCGCTTGATGTAGTCGTTGTCCAAACGCATCTGACCTTCGAAGCTGATGTTGCTGCGGCCGCTGACCTGCCAAATGCAGGTGAGACCTGGCGTTACGGAAAGACGCATGCGGTGCCAGGGCTCGTATTCCGCCACTTCGGACGGAATCGGCGGACGCGGGCCCACAATAGACATGTCGCCCTTGATGATATTGAAAAACTGCGGGAGTTCGTCGAGGCTGAACTTGCGGAGCACGTGACCGAACGGATAGATGCGCGGGTCGTTCTTCATCTTGAACGTCTTGCCGCCCGTTTCGTTCTGGGCCATCAATTCCTTTTTGCGTTCTTCGGCGTCCACGTACATGCTGCGGAACTTGTACATGGTGAACAGCTTGCCGTTCTTGCCTACGCGGGTCTGCTTGAAGATGACAGGACCCTTCGGGTCGCTAATCTTGACCGCGGCGGCGCAGAACAGGAGCAGCGGGGAACAGAGTACGATTGCAATGCTGGTGCAAGTCACGTCGACAATGCGCTTGACCATGTGGCGGTAGCGAATGGTGTGCGGGTGTTCCCAAATGTGGTCGAGGTTCAAGCGGCTAAGCGAGAAGAAACGGCCGTTGGCGCTGTTGAAATCCTTGATTTTGTCAGCCAGCTCCAGGTTGTCTTTTTCCTGGTAGCCCGTGTAAAGGTAGGCTTCGAAAATCGGGCGCTTCGGGTTGATGCGGAGCGTCTGGATAAGGCCTGCGTCGTTCAACTTGTGCAAGATTTCTTTGCGAATAGATTCCAACACCGAGAGGTCGGAATTCAGCAAGATAATGCCGAGACCGCTACCATCGGAAAGGTAGCCCAAAACATCGATAAAGCGCAAGTGCGAAAACATGGTCAAAATGCTGATTCGCCAGGTGTTTTCGACGGTCTTGTTCGGGCTGCCCCAACCAAAGAAGTCGTACTGGTGCGAATACATCTTGATGTACAGGAACGGCTTGCGTGTGCGGTTCGCACGCATAAATTCTTCGTTCAAACGCGTTCTAAAGAGCTTTGCCGGGTAGACAATGTTCTTTAGCTTTTGCTCGTCGAGAATAGAGCCAATTGCCGGGTTAACGGATTCCTGTTCCATGTCGCTAAATATAGTTACTTGTAACTGCTTAGGCAAAGTTGAACTTTCAATTATTGTATCTTTCTATTGTTAATCGTATAAGAAGGAATTATTATGAAACACGTCCTTTCGGCAACTGTTGGGGTCCTGTTTGCAGCCCTGTCTGCAAGTGCGGCAACTATCTTTCCCAAAACCCCGACTTTATCAGGGGGGTGTTACGAAATTTCGGATGCGCGAGAGCTTTATGGCTTTGCTGCAATCGTGAACGGAACTGATGGCAATGTCAAGAACAAGTCTGCTTGTGGCAAGCTTACAAAGGATATCGTTGTCAACGATATAGAAGACGTTTACGATATAGATATTAATGATGTCGATGCTGTAGTTCAGTGGAACCCGTTAGACACCTTTGCGGGAACGTTCGACGGGAACGGGCACACCATTTCGGGGCTTGTTCGGAACGTGGCTCAAGAAACCGATCCTCAGGATGTGGGCTTTATTCGCGTGCTGGTTGCCAACCCCGAAACCCCGACGGTCGTCAAGAATTTGGGACTTGTAAAATCAATGTTCTATGCAAAAAATTCGGATGTTGCCATGGGGATTTTTGCAGTTCGCGTTGTTGATTCCGATTTAGAAGATGGAGCGGATTCCTATGCTCAGATAGTCAATTGCTTTAACCAGTCTGTGGCTTACTTTGAAAAAAATGGTGAACGTTCTTACTTGGTGCGCTATGCCGATAGACATGTTATACTGACTATAGAGAATAGCTATAATGTGGGGGAAGGGCAACTGTTTGGCAGTAGTTCGGATACTGTCATTGTCAAGAATTCTTATCAGTTGGATAATAAAGAGTCAATGGACTCAGATGGTGTTAAGCATGCGACCGAGAAACAGTTCAAAAGTGGCGTTGTGGCGTATGTTTTGCACGAAGCGGATCCTGTTTGGGGACAGGACGTGGGGACTGATGTATACCCGAATTTTTCGGGCACTATCAAGAATTCCAAGGTGGATCGCTACAAGGTAACGTTCCATACTTTTACGGGAGATACAGCAACTTATTTCGATAGTTACATTTCTGGATTTACTTATGATTTACCCGATACGGTTGCCAAGGAAAAAACGATTTTCCGTGGTTGGTTCAAGGACAAGGAATTCAGTGGGGAGCCTGATAAATTTATTGATGCTAGTACATCGGGCAATCTTGAGTATTGGGCGAAATTGGAAAATTTCTATGAAATAACGTTCCATCTTGATGGCGGGCGTGTTCGTCAGGATTGGTATACCAATTATGGTTCTGTATTCAGTAATGATTGTGAGTTTTGGCGTAACAATGAAACTACATCCTGTAAATATGTGGAAGGCTTTAAAGGTAATCTTCCAACTGCAAATAATGCCTTTAAAGAGGGCTATTTTCTTGAAGGATGGTACGATAACGCCGAATTGACGGGGAACCGGATTGACTCTATGAGCGATACGGATGCTGGCGATAAGGATTTCTATGCAAAGTGGGTCAAACTGAAAACGCCTACATTGGATGCCGCAGACAATTGCTATGAGATTTCGGATGTGGCAGAACTCTATGGCTTTGCTCAAATGGTAAACGGAATGGACAGCCTCGATCGAGTGGGGCCGTATGCTAACCTATGCGCTAAACTTACGAAAGATATTGTGGTAAATGAAAATGTCTTGAAGTCGGATGGAACTCTTGATAAGTCAAGAGCGAATAAGTTCTTGCATTGGTTGCGGATATCTCAATTTTGGGGAACGTTTGATGGCCAGGGACATAGTATTTCGGGTCTATACATGTTTGACTCTTTCGGAATGATAGACAATATTTTGTCAAAGGCCGATGGAACACCCTCCGTTATTCGCAATCTGACGATTGTCGATTCCTATTCTGTGGGCAGCGGCATCGTTGCGTCTTTGTATAATCCGCTGATTGTGGATAACTGCCATTTCAAGGGCAATATTGATGTCAGAAAGAGTATTTGTTATGGATACAGGTGTAGCTTGCCTAGAATTGGAGGCGTAGGCGGACTTGTCGGACATTCCGAAACCAATCTCGTTGTTAAGAATAGCAGTTTTGAAGGCAAGATGATCGCGAAAGAAGAAGCGAATATGGGAGGCCTTGTGGGGAGCAGTTATGGAGAATTGACTCTCGTACAGAATTATAGTAAGGGGGCCGCTTATCTGGAAAACGAATCGACTGACGATTATATTTTTATTAATGCAGGATCTCTTGTTGGGCATCTTCTCGGGAACGCTCTTATAGTGAATAATTACAGCGTCTTTGATATGAACGGAGAGGGGAGAGGTTTGCTTGGTGGCTTAATTGGAAACAACGCTAGCTTTTTCATAGCATCTAAGAAAGATAGAATAGAATATAAACCATTGCAGTCATATATACTGAACAATTACAATATGGGATCTTTCTCGGATGGATATACGATTTCTCGGCCTGCTGACGTGTGGGCCATAGAAAACGTTTTCTATAAGGCTGCGGAAGGGGTCGATGTTGACGGCGCCCAGTCGGTTGCGGCAAGTGGTTTTAAAGATGGTTCGCTCGCGACAACTTTGCATGACTATGTGCAGAAGGACTCTCTGGGTAATGCGATTGCGGGGGGTGTCGATGGCAAAGTCTGGAAACAGGGCGATGACTATCCTGTGTTTACCCAAAAGGATGAACGGTATATCGCGGCTCTCCATACGGATACCACGGGTTCGTGTGCTTATCTTTTCTACACGCCCGGAGAGACGCTTACTTTGCCGGAACAGAAACGTGAAGGCTATACGTTTGAAGGCTGGTACATGTCACCAAAATTCTTGAGTGACGAACTTGTTACCGAAATTGCTGCGACTGATTTCGGCTACCTTAATTTCTATGCAAAGTGGAGTATAATCACTGTAACTGTTCGGGCTACTGCGGAAGATCCTGATGCGGGTCGTGTTAAGGTTGGAAACACGTGGTCCAATCTGTCTAACCCCACTGCTTATGGAACCTATGATTATGGGACAACGGTTTATGTACAGGCTATACCTTATGATGGTTACCGTTTTGTGGAATGGGATAACCTGTGCGGAACGAAGTCCTATTGTTCCTTTAGCGCAACGGAAGATGTCAATCTCGTAGCAATCTTTGAAGAGGCTCCTTCGAGCAGTTCAGTTACATCTAGTTCTAGTGAATCGTCATCGAGCGTTGCGTCTAGTTCTTCTGCGGAGCCGCCGAAATCGAGTAGCAGTTCCGTGAAGTCGTCGTCGAGCGTTTCGAGCAGCAGCGCAAAGAGCAGCTCTTCTGCAAAGTCGAGCTCAAGTTCTGCAAAATCGTCTAGTTCTGCGAAGTCTTCTTCTAGTGCAAAGTCTAGCTCGAGTGGAAAGTCGGACAATTCTTCGAGCAGCGGAAAGAAGGACTCGTTTGAACAGATTCCTGTGCCGCAGTTTAGTGTGAGCGTTGTAAATCGCACCTTGCAGGTGGCGGGAGCCCGTACGGGCGACAGGTATGTATTGTTCGATATGCAGGGCAATGTGGTGCTCCGTGGAACCGCAAATAGCGCGAATTTCAGCATCGCGGTGCCTGTTTCGGGTCATTATGTGCTCCGAATCGGTTACGGAACTCGCAAGGTGGCTGTGGGAAACTAGCGCAAAATTCTATATTTGTGCGCGTAAAAATTTAAAATGGAGACGCCTTATGCTGCGTATTGGTCTTATTGGTACTGGAACCGTTGGTGGCGGTGTTATCCAGATTCTGGAACAGAAGATTGCCGAGTACAAGGAAAAGCTCGGTGTTGAACTCGAACTCGCCTGCATCTGCGCGAAGTCCGAAGAAGAAGTTGCCCCGTACAAGGCAAAGGGCTACAAGGTTTCGACCAACGCCGACGAGATGATTGCCGGTAACGACATTGACGTGCTCGTGGAACTTGCCGGCGGCTACAACATGCCGCGCAAGTGGATCCTCGCTGCCCTTGAAAGCGGCAAGCACGTGGTGACTGCCAACAAGGCTCTTCTCGCCAAGTACGGTCACGAAATTTTCCCGCTTGCAGCCAAGAACGGTCTGCATGTGCTGTTCGAAGCCGCTGTTGGCGGTGGCATTCCTATCATCCGTAGCCTGCAGGAAGGCCTGCTCGGCTCTACGGTGGAACACCTGAGCTGCATCATTAACGGTACTTGTAACTACATCCTCAGCCGCATGGCCGACGAAGGCCTGGACTTCGACGTGGTTCTGAAGGATGCCCAGAAGCTCGGCTTTGCCGAAGCTGACCCGACCTTCGACATTGAAGGTATCGACTCCGCCCACAAGACTGCCTTGCTTGCTAGCCTCTGCAGCGGCCACCGCGTGGACTTCGAAAAGATTCACGTGACGGGTATTTCCAAGATTACCGCCCAGGATATCGCATTTGCCAAGGAACTTGGCTGCTGCGTGAAGCTCCTCGGCATCTATCACCGTGACGGTGACCGCGTGGACGCCCGTGTCCATCCGTGCTTCGTTTCTAACGAAAACCTGCTTTCTAACGTGAACGGCGTAATCAATGCCGTGTACCTGAAGTGCGACAACCTGGGCGAAACGGTTCAGACTGGCGCCGGTGCAGGCCGCTTGCCGACTGCTTCTGCTGTCGTAGCCGACCTCGTTTCCTTGGCCCGCTCTGTGGATCAGGGTAAGCGCAAGGCTCTCCCGATGGGCTGGTTCAACGTCGACAACTCTGCAACGCTCGTTCCGATTTCGGAAACCTCTGCCCGCTACTACCTGCGCTTCACCTCTCGTGACGCTTGCGGTGTGCTCGCCAAGATTACCAGCATTCTGGCCGAAAACAAGATTTCCATCGAAACCATTATCCAGAAGAACGTGAAGGATCCGGGTAAGGTTTCTATTGTGGTAATCACCGAAAAGACCCAGGATTGCAAGACCTCGAAGGCTGTCGACGCTATCGATGCATTGCCCGAAATCGTCGAAAAGAGCCAGGTGATTCGTTTCCTTGCCTAAAAACGGCACCGAACGGAAAATCTGAAATTCTGTAATTTGGTAATTTAGGGCTGTTATGATTCGCGCCGCAACATTGGAACGCATTCTCGTTGTCCTTTCGGACTTCGTGGCGTTGTCGATTTGCTTTGTACTCGCTTTCTGGGTGCAGTTCCACAGTGGTTGGATTGCCGATAAGTTCGATCCGAGCAAGTCGTTTGCCGACTATGCCCATATGGGCCTCGTGCTGAATATGGGCTGGCTTGTGCTGTTCACTTGCGCCGGGCTTTACCGTTCATGGCTGTTGATGTCGCGTACGCACCAGGTTTTGCGCGTGTTGCGTGCGGTGCTCATTGGCATCGTGCTTGTAATTGCAGTCCTGTTCGGTGCAGAATTTATCGGTAAGGTCATGGTGAACGAACCGCTCAACCAAGGCTACCTGTACGGTTCTCGATTCCCCTGGATTTTTATTTATGGCGGCTTTGCGCTGTTCCTGGTGATTCTCTTCAGAATGCTCATTTACCGCTGTCTGCGTAGGCTCTTGAGCCTTGGCTTTGGTGCGAATAACATTCTGGTGCTGGGTGCAACCGAAGCCGGCAAGAATATTGCCGAAGCGCTTGCGAAGACTCCTGAACGCGGCCAGCGTGTGGTGGGCTTTGTCGATGAACGTTTCCAGGTGATGGAACATGAGTTTGCGAATGTTCCGGTGCTTGGCAAGTATTCTGATCTTGCGTCTCTTATCAAGAAGTACAAGGTAACGGGCATTATTATTGCGCACGAAAGTTCTTCGCCGCAAGAAATCATGCGCGTGCTCGTGTGGGTTTGCGACCAGCCGGTTCACATTTACCTGGTGCCCGAACTTTATAGCGTGATTAACGGCCAGTTCAAGGCGAATTTGGTTTACGGCTTTGAATTGCAGGAACTGTTTGCGTTTACCATGCCTTTGTGGCAGGTTCGCGTCAAGCGCATTATCGATATTCTGTTTGGTGCATTCCTCGGCTTGATTTCGTTCCCGGTATGCGTGCTCGCTGCCATTGCAATCAAGCTCGAAGATCATGGACCGGTGTTCTATTCCCAGGAACGCATTGGCCTGTACGGCAAGCCCTTTACGGTTTACAAGTTCCGCACCATGCGTACCGATGCCGAAAAGTTTGGCGCCCAGTGGGCCACCAAGGACGACCCCCGCATTACCAAGGTGGGTAAGTTCTTGCGCAAGACCCGTATCGATGAACTTCCGCAGATTTTGTGTGTGCTTAAAGGCGACATGAGCATGGTGGGCCCGCGCCCGGAACGTGCCGTGTTCATTGCCAAGCTTCGTGAAGAAATACCGTTCTATATTAGCCGCCTGAAAATGAAGCCGGGTCTGACCGGTTGGGCTCAGGTGTGCCACCATTACGATACTAGCACCGAAGACGTGAAAATCAAGTTGCAGTACGACATGTACTATTTCGAAAACATGAGCTTGTTGCTTGATTTCCAGATTCTGATGCGTACGGTTTATGTTGTTTTAACTGGTAAGGGAGCGCAGTAATGTACGGTGACAATTCGACTCCGATTTTTCCGACCGAAGATGCTTTGACCATGATCCGTCTGGCTTTGGCCGAAGATGTTCGCACGGGCGACGTGACGAGCGAATGGACGATTCCTGCCGACCAGAAGCAACATGCCCGCTTGATTGCCAAGGAAGATGGCGTGCTCGCAGGCCTCCCGGTGATTGAACTTGTGTTCCAGGAACTCAAGGCAAACGTGAAGGTGACCCTCCACAAGAAAGACGGCGATGTCGTGAAGAAGGGTGACCTGATTGCCGAAATGGACGGCACGACGCACGAACTCTTGACGGGCGAACGCACGCTTTTGAATTTTATCCAGCAGCTTTCCGGTGTGGCAACGGTTGCCCATACCTTCCAGGAAGCTTTGAAGGCAGGCAAGACCAAGGTTCTCGATACCCGCAAGACGGTTCCCGGTTTTCGCACTTTGCAGAAGTACGCCGTTCGCGTGGGTGGCGGTTCCAACCACCGCATGGGTCTCTTTGACATGGTGCTCGTGAAGGACAACCACATTGCTGCAGCAGGTGGTGTGCTCCAGGCCCTCGAAGTCGTGAAGAAGAACAACAAGCAGAACTTGATGGTCGAAATGGAAGTCGAAAATTTCGATCAGCTGCGCGCACTCCTGAACAAGGGTGTGGACGTGATCATGCTTGACAACATGAGCAATGAAATGATGGCCGAAGCTTTGAAGATTATCAAGGAAAGCGGCGACAAGTGCCTGGTCGAAGGTTCCGGCAACATGACGCTCGAACGCGCCAAGGAAATCGCGACCCTGGGTCTTGACTATATTTCGGTTGGCGCCCTTACACATAGTGTAAAGGCTCTCGACATCTCTATGAGAATATAAGACCGTTCGCGCCCAATCAGATAAGTACGTCCCCAGAGCGCTCACTCTCGCAACCGCCCCAGCTTAACGCCTGGGGCTTTGTTGCTCACGGAAGACCGTTCGCGCCCAATCTAGTTAAGTACGTCCCCAGAGCGCTCACTCTCGCAACCACGCCTCGTTAATACGAGGCGCCTGTTGCTCACGAATCTAATAGTAAAATATGGCCTAAAAAGGGCGTTTTGGCTCCCTTTGGACGTCAAAAAAATACATCTTTCTTAAATGGGTACAAAAATCTTTACAGTACCCATTGCTTTTTTTATATTTGGGCGCGAAAATTGAACTTTCGCGGCTTTAGATGCTGGCGAAAACAAGGAGAAAAGAATGAGCAAGGACTTAAAGGAAAAAGCTCTCGAATATCACGCCATGGGCAAGCCCGGCAAAATCGAAATCGTGCCGACCAAGCCGCATAGCACGCAGACCGACTTGGGCCTTGCATACACTCCGGGTGTAGCTGTTCCTTGCTTGGAAATCGAAAAGGACAACAACCTTGCTTATGAATACACCGGTAAGGGAAACCTCGTTGCTGTGATCAGTAACGGTACGGCAGTGCTTGGCCTCGGAGACATTGGCGCCCTCGCTGGTAAGCCGGTGATGGAAGGTAAGGCTCTCCTCTTCAAGATTTACGCCGGTATCGATGTGTTCGACATCGAAATCAACGAAAAGGATCCGAAGAAGTTTATCGAAATCGTGAAGGGTATCGCCCCGACGTTCGGCGGTATCAACCTCGAAGACATCAAGGCTCCGGAATGCTTCGAAATCGAAGATACCCTGAAGGCTGAACTCGACATCCCCGTGATGCATGATGACCAGCACGGTACCGCAATCATTTCTTCTGCAGGCCTCTTGAACGCAATTGAAGTGGCTGGCAAGAGCATTCGCAACGTGAAGATGGTGGTGAACGGTGCGGGTGCAGCCGCTTGCGCCTGCACGCGACTCTACTTGTCGCTCGGTCTCAAGAAAGAAAACTTGGTGATGTGCGACAGTAAGGGTGTCATTCGCAAGGACCGCAAGGGCCTTACCGAAGCGAAGGCTTTCTTTGCGACCGACCGCACCGATATCGAAACGCTTGAAGACGCCATGAAGGGCGCCGATGTGTTCGTCGGCCTCTCCAAGGCTAACGTCCTGACTCGCGAAATGGTCCGCAGCATGGCCGACCAGCCGATTGTTTTCGCTCTCGCTAACCCGAACCCCGAAATCAGCTACGAAGAAGCCATGGCAAGCCGTGGTGATCTGATTTTTGCAACGGGCCGCAGCGACTATCCGAACCAGGTGAACAACGTGATCGGTTTCCCGTACATTTTCCGCGGTGCCCTCGACGTTCGCGCTACCTGCATTAACGAACACATGAAGCACGCCGCCGTGCGCGCCATTGCAGCCCTTGCCCACAAGCCGGTTCCGGATGTGGTGAACATTGCTTACAACTCCCAGCGCTTTACCTTCGGTAAGGAATACTTGATTCCGAAGCCGCTGGATCCGCGTCTGTTGACCGACGTGTCTATCGCTGTGGCCAAGGCCGCTATCGAAAGTGGCGTGGCCCGCAAGCCGATTACCGATTGGGACGCCTACTACGACCGTCTGCGCGACATGATGGGTTACGACAACAAGCTTATCCGTCAGTTCAGCGATACGGCTCGCAGCAACCCGAAGCGCGTGGTGTTTGCCGAAAGCAACCTCAACATGCTCAAGGCTGCGGTGCAGGCCAAGACCGAAGGCGTTGCACACCCGATTCTGCTCGGCAACCCCGAACGTATTCAGATTATTGCCCAGCGCGAACAGCTCGACCTTACGGGCATCAAGATTGTGAACCCGCGTTCTCCGGAAGAATTCGAACGCCGTCGCAAGTATGCTGAAATCTACGCCGAAGAAAACGGCCGTAACGGTGTTACGCTCGACGAAGCTCGCGACGACATGTTTGAACCGAACCACTTCGGTATGATGATGGTGAAGGTTGGCGATGCTGACGCCCTCATTTCCGGTGGTTACTCCAAGTATTCCGAAACGATTGAACTCGCCAAGGAAATCATCGGTATCCGCGAAGAATACAAGCATTTCGGTGCTATGCACATTTTGAGCACTCGCAAGGGTACGTTCTTCCTGGCCGATACGCTGGTGAACCGCGACCCCGATGCAGAAACCCTCGTGGATATCGTCAAGCTCACTCACGACGCCGTGCGCTTCTTTGCTCACGAACCGGTGATGGCCATGCTCAGCTACGCTAACTTCGGTAGCGACAAGGGAGCTCCACGCGGAACGTCCAACACTGCCCGCGAAGCCGTGCGCATGATTCACGAACAGTATCCGGATTACGTGATCGACGGCGAAATGCAGGTGAACGTGGCGCTCGACAAGGATCTTCGCGATACCAAGTACCCCTTCAACAAGATCAAGGGCCAGACTGTCAATACGCTCATCTTCCCGTGCCTCTCTTCTGCAAATACCACTTGCAAGATGCTCCTCGAAATGGGCGTGGGCGAATCTATCGGTCCTGTGCAGATGGGCCTGAACAAGCCGGTGCACTTCACCGACTCCGACGCCTCTGTGCATGATATCTTCAACCTGACTGTTGCCGCCGTGATTGACGCCATCGTTCAGGAAAAGAAGGATGAAGAAAAGAACCGCAAAAAGTTCGACAAGATGTGGTAATTTGGGGGCATAAAGCCTGATTCAGTCGCCGCGGGGGTCCCTTCGCGGCGATTTTTATGATACGTGTGTATCATATAGTGCAAAAATACGTTTGTGTTTTTAATGAAAATGCGTAAAAATGAATAAAAATTAAAATTTTGTACTATAAACTATTGACTTTAGCTTTTTTAGAGTGTATATTTGAGATGTATGAAACCGATTGTAGAATATCAAGATTATCACGCCTTCATGAGCGATTACTATGAAGAACGCAAAAGGACTTCGGCGTTCTCGTGGCGTGAATTTGCAAAGATTGCCGGTTTCATTTCGCCTACTTACCTTAAATTGGTTTGCGAAGGAAAAAGCAATCTGAGCAAAGTGGCCATGGGCCGCGTGGCACGGGCGATGGGGCTTGTGGGGCACGAGGAAACTTACTTTGAGGCGATGGTCCAATTTGGAAACGCCAGAAAAGACGACCAGAAGAAAAAATTCCTGGAACAAATGCAGTCGATGGCGCTCTCGCATAAAGTGCGTGTTGTCGACAAGGATGCTTTTGAATATTACGAGACCTGGAAAAATTCGGTGGTGCGCGAACTTGCTCCCATGATGCCGGGGGCCATGCCGGGCGAGATTGCCAAGATGTGTACGCAAGAGGTCTCTGCTCTGGAAGTTCGCAAGTCGTTGCAGTTCTTGGAACGGGCCGGATTCTTGAAGCAGACGACGGAAAACGTTTACGAGCAAACTGAAAAGTCCGTGGAAGGCTCCAAGGAAGGCTTGCCGCTTGCGATTCGTGCGATGCACCGCGAAATGGGCAACCTGGCCGTTGATTCTCTGGACCGTTTTACGGCGGATGAACGCAACGTCACTGGCGTTACCATGGGCGTTAACCGCGAAACCTATGAAAAAATTGTCGAAGAACTCGACGCCTGTCGCAAAAAAATTGTGGCCATTGCGTCGGAATGCAAGGACATTTCACAGGTTTATAGACTAAATTTACAACTATTCCCCCTTAGCAGGGACTTCAAGAAAGTCGAGGAGGCTTAAAATGAAACGGAACTTTTATTTGGTTTTCGCTGCGGTAGCCGCTGCGTTTGTGGGCTGTGCCGATGAGTCGGCAGTCAGCGGAACGTCGGTAGAACCGAATACGCTTGCGGAACTTTCTTCAAGTTCGGAACTCGATATTCCGAATAGTTCGGAAGATGTTGTTCAGGAAAGTTCTTCCAGTGAAGTGGTTAATGTCTCCTCTAGCTCGGAAATCCCGATGTTGTCATCGAGCTCGGAAACACCGATGTCGTCATCAAGTTCGGATGCTCCGGTGCAGTCTTCAAGTTCTAGCGATCCTTCTTGGGTGTTTTCTAGCGCCTATATTCCGCCTATTAACTGCAAGGTTGGTGGTTATGGCGGTTGCGTGGTTTCTTATTATGGTGATTTGTGGAGTGGTGAAGAAACGATTGATACGGTACAAACGAGCGCATTTGCCGAAGATAAATCCCAGTTCGGGATAAATGCGGGAAAATGGTTCTTGGATGGAAATCCTTTTGATGAAGGTGGTAAATCGACAATCCAGTGGGCGGTTCCTGTTGGTGACGAAAAGGATTCTACTTCGCTTCGTCCTGTGATAGAAAATTGCAATGGACTTTGCGGAACCTTTGAACTGAATAAGGGATCGTTGACTTATAATCCATTTGTTGAGGTCGGTTTCTATGTGGCAGGCTTTGATTCCAATGGAGTGATGCTATCGGCCGATGTTTCGAACTGGACTGGAATTTGTGTGATGTACTCTTCTTCAATTCTTGGCTCTTTGGTGCTTGATTTAGGTGATTCGCTTAATCAGGTTTTGAAATATGATGTGCCTTCTGTAACTCTATCTAAGTCGCTATCGGGAACGTCCAAGTGTTTTGAATGGCGCAAGTTCAAACGTGCGGGCTGGGGCGCTAAAGTGGAAGGCTGGGAAGATGAAAATGCCGGTGAAATGGCTGCACAGCACCTTGCCAAGGTCGTGTTCCGGTTCCAAGATAAGGATGGAACGAAAGGCGAATTCAACATTCATGCTATAGGCACGGCTCTAGAATAAAGCGAAATGATTCGTCGCTAGCGATTTGCAAAAAAAATACCGCATGCAGTAAATGCTTGCGGTATTTTTTTACAAGGTTATTTAGCTGAAAACCGGATTATTTCGTCCAGAATTTCTTGATAAACTTGTTGTAGTAGGTGCTAGCAGCAGTTTCGTTGCTAAAGCCCTTTGACGTCGTAATCAGAACGGTGTCCTTTCCGTGAATGACGCGGTGAACGCCGATGAATGCGAGATACTTGGAGCATTCGGTGTAATGGCGTGCCGTGGCGACGTTGTTGCCGTGATTAACACCGCTGCGAGCGTCATCTAGGAACTTGTTGAGATTTTTCGTGTTGACCGGGTAAATGTGGCTTTCGATATCGGGGCTACTGTACGGAACCATTGCTCCGACTCTGCTGTCGTAGACTTCGACTGTGGTCGTGGTTGTACCGAGAATGTCGTAGCAGCCGATTTCCGGGTCGTAAGTTGTAGAGATGCTTGTAGATGCATGCATTCTTACGGGGAACTGCGTGACCGTCCTGGATGCTGCAAAATTTGCGGTGTAGTAGCTCATCTTTGCCAAGGCGACATCGTTGTTGATGTTGCCGACAGAAGCGATGCTTTCACCAGTCGTTTCTTCGGTGATGCTGGCTTCTGTTCCGAGGCTAGATTCCTGCGAACAGGCGAACAGGAATGCAGATAAAGCTAACAGGGAAATATATTTCATTTGTCCTAACTCCTTTTGTTAAATTGTAGGTAAAATTAAATATAAATGAATTAAGTAGATTTTGTAAGCTGGTCAAAAAGGAAAAAATATAAATGTAATAATTGAAAAGAAGCGGTTGTATTACGATGTGGTTGAATTGAAAATTGTTGTAATATTGCCTTGCTTTGGCTCAAAATTTGATTGCTTTGGTATGACAATAGTGGAAAAATGTTATCTTTCCTGCAGTAATATGTTAAAGGGGGGCCGGAATGGCTATCAAAAAGTTTAGTTCGCTTCTTATTGCGGGTGCACTGTCTGCTTTTATTTTTGCATGCTCGAATGGAGCCGATTCGTCTGACGAAAATCGGGACGAGATTCTGACGAGTTCGTCTTCGGAGTCGGATGATCCTGCGGAAGAACCGGAATCGTCCTCTTCGAAAGTTTCTGACTCGACGGATGAGGATTCCTCTTCTTCGGACGCATCCTCTACGGATGTTCCCTCTTCGGATTCGCTCGGTTGGAAGGCGGGGGATACCATCACCCTTTCGGGCTATGTGAACAGGGGCCTTGTAAAGCTCGCTACTCCGGTCACGATCTATGAATTGAACGAAAATCTTGAAGAAACGGGTGTCGTGTATAGTAGCTTTGTTAATGATTCCCTCGGTTTTTATTTCGTGCATGATGTTGTACTTTCTTCGCCGTACGTTTATATTAAAATGGAAAATGTGGCTGCGAACTACGTTTGCGAAGAGGGCACTGCGACGAGGCAGCCCATTGAGGCGTTGCTTGACTTGCGTGAGGGACTCGATGCTAATTTGAATATTTTGACTACGTTGCAGGCATGGCGCACCAAGCATTTTATGAAAAAAGGGAAGAGCTTTGCCGAAGCGAGAAAGCTGGCTTACGATGAACTGCGCACTGAATTTATGATGGATTCGCTCCAGTTGCGCTTTGAACAGATTTCGATGGCGGAATCGATTGTGGATAATTATTACTTGCTGGGTGTCGAGGCGATGTCCATCTACGAGACGGATTTCGGTCCTTTCAAAGAAGTAAATTTCCAAGAAGATACCATGAACCTGGACTATTTCTGGGACGTTGCCTACGCCAGGACGGCGGGTCAATTTTGTTTTAAGCTCGAGGAGCATTCCAAGGCCTGGCATTACAAGGTCAAGTTGACGCAGACCAAGGAATACATAAAGCAAGTTTATGAAGCGCGATTTGATTTTGGTAGTTGTTCCGCCGAAAATTATGCCGAAGTAAAGACGCCGCGCTATCAGCAGGGTTATGAAAACAAGAGTTCCTATTATTGCGACTCTACCAAATGGATTCACTTGAACCAATATAATTGTATAAGTCTGGATCAACTTGTTATCGATACGCTGCATGGCGAAATCGGTGACATGGTAGAAGGCGCTTACTGTAAGGGACGGTTCTACAAATATGTGGATTTTGATGGTTGGAAAACAGCCACGGAACTGGATGTCGGCTTAAAACAGCCTTGCACCTCTAAGGCGGTCGGGTATAAGGCGAGTGGCCGTAAGTGCTATGCTTGCGACGCAAACGATTGGAAGGAAGTTTCGCTTCCTAAGGACGATTGTGACGAACTATTGCATGAATGCGAAGAAGATGACGGAACGATTTTCAAGGGCTACTTTAACCAGGATAGTTCCTATGTGTGCGATGGTTCCAAGGCCCGCCGTATCAATGAACGCGAAAAGCTCTTTAATTCGGCCTGTGTTTCTACAAGCGAAAAGAAATCGTTCGAGGTCGGCCTTTCGACGTTCAACTGCGAAAAGGGAAAATGGAGCTTGACTTCGGGCGATTCTGCCGCCAATGCATTGCTCGATGAACGCGACGGTCAGGTTTACCGCACCGTGGGGCTCGGGACCCAGCGCTGGATGGCCGAAGAACTGAACTACTATGATACCGTGTCTTCGGAATATCTGGTGGGGAATATCTACAGGGTTTCCCAGGAATCGGATGAGTATACCATTACGCTTTATTCTGCCGTAGCCAAGGCCTCTAGTGTTTGCCCGGCGGGGTACCATGTTCCCACGCAGGATGAATGGCAGACTCTCTTCCAGTTTGCAGACAAGTACCGCCTTGCGAGCGATGTTGTCGCAAGCCTCAGTTCCCAAGACCATAACAACATTCCTTATTATTCGGACTATTTCGACGAATACGGCTTTTCGCTAAATGCGTACGGTTTTGTGAATGGCCAAGGACAGTATACGCAGAATTTGAATGAGGTTTATCTGTGGGCGGCGGACTCCGTTGATGGTCAGAACGTCATGTTCTTTACGAGCCGTACTGCTAAAGAACCCAAATTCATTACGAGTTCCATTGCGGCTCACCGGGCCTCAATCCGGTGCGTAGAAGACCGTAAAGAAGAGTAGAAAGAGCCTTGTATTTCTGTTAAATTTTTGCTCAAATGAGCAATTTTTATTGCGAAAAATTGCTATATTTGGGCGACTATGGAATATGGTGTTTATGGAAGTACCTGGTGGAGCAAGCAGTGGCTAGACCGCTTGCTTGCGGGTGCTTCTGAACGCGATATCGATTACGCCTTCAAGTACGTGGGGCGCGGGCAGGTTCAGCCTTTTACGGTGAACGATAACCGCGTCATGGCCGAGGTCAAGGGCCCGAATGGGGGCTTGCACAATGTGTACCTCGTGTTCCCCAAGTTCGACAAGGAACGGGGCGAAGCCTTCGTGGGGCTTTTAAAGCAGCAACCGGTCGAGCTCATGGCGCTTTCGAATGGCGCCCTCAATCCGTCCATAGAATTGATTCTGTCGAAATGTGGGCTTTCGTTGTTCGAAGGCTTTGACCAGGTGAACATGAATTGCGACTGCAAGGACGCCTTGCCTTGCCGTTACGTGATTTGCGTGTGCCTGAAGTTGGCCGAAATGGCGTCTGCCGATCCGTTTTTGTTGTTCAGGCTGCATGGGCTTGATATTGCCTACCTCAAGGATTACAAGCCCGAAGAACCGGTAGAATCGGATGTGCCGCGTGAATCGACTTTGGTGCGAATTTTGCCGGTGAATAACCGCAGCGCGGCCCCGCGCGTGCCCATGTTCAAGTTCGAGGAATGGCGCGACTATTCGCATGTGTTGCCGGCCATGCTCAAGAACTTCCCGGATTTTTGCCCGGCGGGGAACTTTAAGAAGAGCTTTGTCGACGAACTGGCTCGCTGCCGGGAATTCTACAACCACTTCGAAAATTTTGGCCAGTTTGCGCAGGATTTTGGCATTTACCATGCCCGAACCTTCTTGATGGAACAGGAACGCTTGCAACTGATTCACGCTCGCCCCTGGCAGTGGACTTTTGACCAGATGGTTGAAGATACCGTGGTGGCCTCTGCGCTTTCGGTTGAAAACGTGATGGGCGCCCTTTGCCGCCTGAACCAGGATTGCGTTTGGCATAACCATGTGACGGTCCGCTTTTTGCACCAGCTTTTGCAGGTGGCATATTACCTGGTGCGCTGCGGGGCGATTTACCCGCAGGTATTCTGGCTGAATAACGTGACCGCGCAGGTGCGCTGGCTGCCTGCGGAAATGCTGCCCGATGTGCTTGCGATTGTGGCTGAACTCGAAAAGTCCGTGCCCGATGATTTTGCTTTTACGGTACGCGATGGGTCGCGTGAAGAAAATTCTCGCGAAGAAAAATCTCGTGAGGATCTGGATGCGGCGGCCGAGCATATTCTTTCGATTTTTATCGGTAAGCTATTGCGTTTTGCCCGCACCGCCCAAAGTTACAAGAAGGGTCCGCACGAAAACTTGCTCGGATTCTTTTTCGATTGCAAGTCGGGCAAGCTTGCTGCCAACGGCCTCAAGATTCCGTCCAAGATTCAGGCGTGGTTCTCGGTCTACAATTCGCTAGAATTCAACCACAAGATTGTATTTGTCTGCTCGGAGCTTGGCAAAGAAATTGCGTTGAATGTCTTTATTGAAGATGCTTCGGGCCGCGTGCCGCTTGCGCAGCTGTTCCGCGATAGCGATCCGAGGCTCTTGTCGCTCTTGAATGTGCTGAACTGCATGGCCGAAATCTTTAAGCCCATGAAGGCCTACCTTGAAAACCATGCGACAGAGCCTGTGGTAATGCATGGTGCCGAACTCAAGGAATTCGTGAATTACACGGTCAAGAAGTCCGAAGTCTTTGGAATCGTGACCGAAATTCCGCGCTCGCTTTTGGAACGTACTCGCCCGAAGACCCAGATGAAGTTGAAGGGTAGCCTTGGAATCGGCGCGTTTACCGCAGGCGACTTGTTGGACTTTGACTGGGAAGTGGCTCTCGGCGAAGACAAAATTTCGGCTGAAGAATTCCTGAAGCTTGCCCGCGATGCCGAAGGCTTGCTCAAGTTCAAGGATCGCTATATCGAATTCAATAAAGATGACTTGGATTTGTTGCAGCAGCGCTTGGACGAACGCGAAAAAGAGAAGGCGAAAAAGCAGAAAGCAGATGATTCTGACGATGTCGAAGTCATCGATGGCGCCGAGAATGCGGAATCGGCCGAGGCTGCAGAACAGTTTATTCCGTCTACCGCCAAGCTGGTGCAGGCATGCCTTACCGGCAAATGCGATGACATTACGGTGGACATGACCGATGGCCTGAAGGACCAATTTGACGCCTGGCGCAGCGAGACAAACTGCTCGTTGCCCGAAGATTTGAACGCGACACTCCGCCCGTATCAGGAACGCGGCTATTCCTGGATGTACAAGAACCTGCAAATGGGTTTTGGCTGCATTCTGGCCGACGACATGGGCTTGGGCAAAACATTGCAGGTGATTGCTTTCTTGCTCAAACTAAAGCAAGAAGGGCGCCTTGCCGAGAACCGCGCGCTTGTGGTGGTGCCGGCGGGCCTTTTGCTGAACTGGCAGATGGAAATCAAGAAGTTCGCGCCCGCGCTGACCGTGTTTGCCTACCATGGCGCCAACCGCAAACTTGAAAAGTTCGATGCCGATTTGCTGATTACAACCTACTCGACATGCCGCCTCGACTTTAAGAAGCTGGAAAAGCTGAATTGGCAAGTGGTGGTGATTGACGAAGCGCAGAATATCAAGAATGCCGACAGCGAACAGAGTCGCCGCATTCGCGCATTCCGTGCGCCCATGAAGATTGCCATGAGCGGTACGCCGGTCGAAAATCGCCTTATGGAATTCTGGACGATTATGGACTTTTGCAACCGCGGCTTTTTGCCCTCGGCAAACGAGTTCCGCGATAAGTTCGAAACGCCAATCCAGAAGAACGCGAACCAGGCAGTGGCCGAGCATTTCAAGAAGATTACGGCGCCCTTTATGCTGCGCCGCATGAAGACGGATAAGTCTATCATTAGTGACTTGCCCGACAAAATCCAGCAGAATGAATACGCCGAACTCACGCGCACGCAGGCAGCCTTGTACAAGCGTACGCTCGACGAATTCATGAAGCAGTTGGAACTTTTGGCCGAGGGCGCCTCGCTTGACATTAATGATGATGTGCTTGCGGCTGCCGCAGGCGATTCTCTGGATGCCGGCGAAGGTTCCGGTGGTCACAATCTCTTCAAGCGCAAGGGCTTGATTCTGCAGATGATTCTCGCGCTCAAGCAGATTTGCAACCACCCGCGCACGTATTTGAAGGCGGGGGAGGCCCGCGTCGAAGATTCCGGCAAGCTTGGCATGTTGCTCGATTTGCTCAAGTCCATCGAAGAATCCGGCGAAAAGACAATCATCTTTACGCAGTTCCGCGAAATGGGCGAATTCCTTCAAGAAACGCTCGACCGCGAGCTGTCGATTAAGGCGGATTTCTATCACGGCGGCTGCACGCAGAACCAGCGTAACGAAATGGTCCGCAAGTTCCAGGAAGATCCGGAAGTCAAGGTGCTAATCTTGTCGCTGAAGGCGGCTGGAACCGGCCTGAATCTGACTGCGGCCTCGCAGGTGATTCATTACGACTTGTGGTGGAATCCGGCGATTGAGGCGCAGGCAACCGACCGCGCCTTCCGTATCGGGCAAACCAAGAACGTGCAAGTGCACCGCTTTATTACCAAGGGCACCTTCGAAGAAAAAATCGACGCCCTGTTGCAGGCCAAGAAGGCTGTCGCCGACATGACCGTGAACGCCGGCGAAACCTGGCTTGCGAACATGGACGACAAGCAACTCACCGAAATCTTCAATCTTGATTAAAGTCGCGCTGCCGCGCGTTTTTAGTTGCAAAAAAATCCGGCCCCATGTAGGACCGGATTTCGCTGCTTTTCCAAGCAGCTCCCGGCGAGACACTCCAACCTGCCGGGATCCACACCAGATTCGTTTTACTTCAGAATCACCTTCTGCATGTAGCGCTGGCTGCCCTGGCGAACCATGAGCATTGCCGGACCGCGGTAGTTGCTAGAAAGTTCAACTGTGTTCATTCCCTTGTTGGCAGTAAAGTTCTGCTGGGCAATCACCTGACCGAGGCTGTTCATGAGCGTGGCCTTTGCCGGAGCAGTCTTTGCTGCAACAAAGTGGGCGCTCACCATGCCGGGCTGCACGTTCACGAGCATCTTGCTTGCTGCTGCGACAGTTGCGGTCTTGATGGCTTCAGTGCCGTTGAGGGCGACAACCTTGCCGCTTGCGGTGCCTTCGAGCTGCGGTTTCTTGTCAAAGTCGTCAATGATTTCGGTGGAACCGTCGGCCTTGATGCCCTTGATGTAGTCAAAGGTAATGGTGCCGGTGACCTGCGTGCCATAGAGGTTCAGACCGATGGCGTTTGCAGAGTTGAGACCGGTCGGTTCAGAGCGGAAGTCTTCCCACTTAACTTGGATTGTCTGGAATGCGTCTGCGTCGAGGTCCTTGTCGGCCTGTTCCACAACAGAGGCGTCGAACCAAGCCCAGCTTTCACCCGTCATCATGAAGAGGTCCATGGAGGTCCAGCCGTATTCGCCGCAACCATCGCTTGCGCCAGAGCAGGGGCCTGCAGTAGCAACTTCGCCCTTCAAGCGAACTTCAATACCCACATACTTGGAAAGATCTTTCTTGGAACCCTGAAGGTTGATGCGCAATGTTCCCACTTCGCTAGAGTCAGAAGTTACAGTTTGGTAAGTCACCTGGACGCCCTTGCCAGCTGCGGTTTCGGGAATGTCCGGGTTCTGGGTAACGATAGAATCAATGCTGTTGCCCGGGAGAGATGCCTGTCCATAAGCTTCACGCATGGCGTTCAAAGTTTCAACGTCGGTAATGTCGCCCACGTTGCCGCCGAACTTGTTCACCTGGCGGCGAATAATGGTGAAGTTGCCGTCGCCTTCGTCGCCGGTATCCCACACGCAAGGAACGAGGCCATTCTTCTTAGCTGCGGCGACCGTGTAGCCGTACCATGCGGCGCGTGCCTTCAGGTGAACCTTCAGGTTATCGCCGGTGAGGACTCCGAGACGCTTGACGGCACCCATTTCACCGATCACAACAGGAATGCCCTTGTCGTAGAAACGGCTCTTGAGTCCGCTGAACAATTCATCGATCGATTTTTTGGAACCGAGGGCGGAGCCGGAACAGGTGTGTGCGGCATCGTTACCCGGAGTCTGGTCTTCCCAGTAGTAGAACATCTTGCCCCAGTCTTCGTCACCGCTGGTCATCAAGGAGAACTGATACGGGTAGAAGTGGACTTCGGCCATGGTGTAGCCTTCGCCTGCCGGGTCAGTCGGGTACATGGACGCGAGCAACGGAGACTTGTCAATTTCGGTACGCGGAGACTGCACGACCACGATACGGGTGGCGTTGTTTCCGCCGGTAGAACGCACTGCCTTAAGGCATGCTTCATGATAGCTCTTGAGAACCTGCATGCGGGCTTCGTCGAATGCCCACTGACCATTGTCGGAACCGCCGTTCCACGGGTCGTTCACGCCCGGTTCGTTGGCAGATGCAAAAATCAGGTGTTCGTCGTATTCGGCGAACTTGGTTGCAATCTGCTTCCAGTAGCTTTCCTGCTTGGCGGCGATCTCGGCTGCAGAAACAGTCACTTCGCCGGTCTTGTCGAAGCCCTTGCCGTCAAAAACGTGGTCTTCGAGCCAACCTTCGTCCCAGTGGCTGTTCAAAATGGCGTACATGCCGTTGCCAATCACGAGGTCGACAACAGTCTTTACGGAGTCGAGCCAGCCTGCGTTAATGGTGCCGTTAGAGGCATGGCTGTTCCAGGCGCAAGGAATACGGACGGTATTGAAGCCGGCGTCTTTGATGGCCTTCACATAAGCGGCATCCGGGAATGGATTGCCCCAGAGCGTCGGGTTCTTGGGCACTTCCATGGTGTTGCCGATGTTGTAGCCGAGACCCATGTCGGGGTAGATCTCGGTCGCCTTGGGGAGAGCGAACGCTGCGGTGCTTGCGAAGAGTGTCATTCCGCAGGCGATGCCGAAAAGTCCGTAAAGCTTCATTTTATGCTCCTTTTGGGGTTGCCCCCGTTGAAACCCAGTATTCATCCCAAACTGGGGTTGTTCCTTGCTTGAAATTAAATTCTGCCAAGACGCATGTAAATAAAATACTGCTAGTGTTGAAAATTTGCGGTGCAGATTTCTCAACAAATGTAAACTTGCAGTTACGTTTAAAAATGAAAATTGCCGATTTTTAGCTAAAATCGGCAATTTCTGTTAATGAGGAAAGATTTGTTTGGTGTAGAGGTTTTTATTTCACATCAACAAGCAACGTCTTGTTGGCGCTCTTGGCCAGGTATACGCCCTGATGGAGTCCTGCGAGCGAAAGTTCGGCGCGTCCGGCGCTCTTTTTGGCCGAGCGAATCTGGTTTCCGTTGATGTCGAACAGGCGGATGGGCTTGTTGGAATAAAGCATGCTGCCGTTGCGGGTGAACTGCACCGTAGAATTCAGGCCGGCGATGATTGTCGTCGTGGGGGCGCTCGAACTAGAAACGGCTTCGCTGGAACTGGAAGCGACTTCGCTAGAGCTAGAGGCAACAACGCTAGAGCTAGATGCTGGTTCGCTGTTGCCGCCGGTAATAAAGTCTTCGACATGGGTGACGCCGGTGTTGTTGTAGTTGCCGAGGCTGTACACGCTACGCATGGCGTTGATCACGTCGACTTCGAGCACCTTGCCCATCGGGGAAGACTGACGGCGAATGTAGGCCATGTTGTCGTAGGTGCTGTTGCTTTCGTTGCCCATGTCCCAGAGAATCGGGGTGAGGCCGTACTGCTTGGCGGCAGAAACCACGTCTTTGTGCCATTGCACGCGGCCCTGCTTATGGGTGTTCAGGTCATTACCGCTCAATTCCGGGCTGCGGACGTTGGCGCCGAATTCACCTACGATGACCGGGTAGCCCTTGTCCACGTAGTTCGTCTTCATCTTGGCGAATTGTTCTTGTGGGTGCACAATGCTTCCGAGCTTGGAATCTACGGAGCCTGCCCAGGCGTTGTAACCGGCGTTGCGTTTGGGTTCGCTGGCCTTGGTATAGTCACCGTAGTAGTACTGCGGCAGAATGGGTTCGCTTGCGCCCCAGTCCTGCTGGCTCGTCATGAGCGTGTACTGGTACGGATCGTAGTAATGCACTTCGAACATCAAGCGGCCTTCGACCTTGTCCTTCGGGAAGGTGCTCACCGGAGCGTTTGCGACAGACTTGTCGATGTCGGTGTTCAAGCCCTGAATAATCAAGGTGCGGGTTTCGTTGTTTCCGCCTGTAGCACGCACCGCGTCAATAAAAGTCTGGTAGTAGTGCATAAGGGTGGACACATGCTGCGATGTCCACGTATTCACATTAGGACCGGGTTCGTTGGCGCCTGCAAATAGCAAGCGTTCGTTGTAGTTCTTGAACTTGTTTGCAATCTGCGTCCAGTAAGTCTTCATCTTGTTATCGATCGTCTGGTCAACGCTTGTACCGATGTTGCTCTGGAACCAGCCGCCTTCACCTTCGTGGTGAATGTTCAAAATCGTGTAGAGGCCTGCGCGCATGGCGTAGTCGACCACCGTTTTCACGGAGTCAAGCCAGGTTTCGGTGACCTTGCCGCCACTGGTGTGGCTGTCCCAAGCGCAGGGAATTCGGACCGTGTTGAATCCTGCCGCCTTCACGGAATCGAGCAAAGCCTGAGTCGGGTAGGGGTTGCCCCAAGCCGTGGGGTTGTTCGGCACTTCCATGGAGTTGCCGACATTGAAACCCATGCCCATTTTGGCTTGGACTTCCTTGGCGGTGGGGAGCGTCGCTGCGGTCGCAGAAAGGGTTCCTGCGAGGGCAAAGAGGGCGGTTTTGGCAAGAATATGCTTCATTTTCGGTCCTTTTTCAAAATTCGCCCTTAATCTATACCGAAAAAATTGAAACATATCATATAATGTGTAAGGCCGTTCAAAAACTATTGAACGGCTTACAACGTACGAAAAGATTTGGTTACTTAATGCGCTTCGAGCCAGTTCTCGCCGAAGCCGACGCTTGCAACGAGCGGAACCTTGAGCTGCATGGCGCCTTCCATTTCAGCCTTGACCATTTGCGACATGGGTTCCACCTGGTCGCGGGGGCATTCGAATACGAGTTCGTCGTGCACCTGCAGCATCATCTTGAGCGGCAAATGCTCTTCGTTGATTCGCTTCTGGATGCGGATCATTGCAATCTTGATGAGGTCGGCTGCAGAGCCTTGGACGGGAGTATTCACGGCCATGCGCTCGGCCATTTGTGATTCCATGCGGTCGCTGCTATCGATGCCTGCGATATAGCGGCGGCGGCCCGAAAGCGTTTCCACGTAACCGTCGCGGTGGGCGGCCGCCTTGATGTCTTCGATGTATTGCTGCACGCCTTTGTACATGTCGAAGTAGCCGGTGATAAAATCCTTTGCCTGTGACATCGGAATTTTCAGATCGCGGCTTAAGCGGAAGGCGGTCATGCCGTAGAGCACGCCGAAATTCACCACCTTGGCGTCGCGGCGCATGTCGCTGTTGACTTCGTCGAGACCCACGCCGTAAATTGCGGCGGCGGTGCGGGCGTGAATGTCGATGCCTTCCTTGTAGCTTTCGATGAGAGCTTCATCGCCACTGAGGTGCGCAAGCATGCGGAGCTCGATCTGCGAGTAGTCCACCGCAAGAATGACGTTATCCTTGCTCTGTGGCACGAATGCGGCGCGGATTTTTTTGCCGAGATCGCTACGAACGGGAATGTTCTGCAGGTTCGGATCGCGGCTAGAGAGGCGACCCGTTGCAGTGCCCCACTGGATAAAGCTCGTGTGGATGCGCTTTGTATCCGGGTTCACCAGCGTCGGGAGCACCGTGATGTAAGTGCTCTGCATTTTCTTGAGTTCGCGGTATTCAATGACGGCGAAAACGATCGGGTGCGGAGCCTTGAAACTGAGTTCTTCGAGAACGACGGCGTCGGTACTGCGCTTCTTGATTTCAGGGAGTCCGAGCGTATCGAAAAGGACTTCGCCGAGTTGTTTGGGCGAGCCGATGTTGAATTCGAAACCAGCCATGTCGCAGATTTCTTTTTCCAAGTTTTCGATGCGGCGCTGAAGTTCCTGCTCTAGCGTCTTGAGGGAAGGAACATCAATCGCCACTCCCACGGATTCCATCTGGAAAAGTACCTTCAAGAGCGGCATTTCTTGTTCGAAGAAATACTTCACGTAATCGAGCTTTTCAAGTTCGCGGCGGAGCGGTTCCCACAGGCGAAGCGTGTAGACCGCGTCTTCGGCGCCGTATTCTGTCGCGTCCTTGATGTTTACGCGGTTGAAGGTAATCTGGTTCTTGCCGCGACCAATCAAGTTCTCGATGGGAATCATTTCGTGCTGCAGGCGTTGCATCACCTGGTTGTCGAGGCCAAGGCCCGACTGTCCCGGCGAAAGCATCCAAGCCGCAATCAGCGTGTCGATGAGGTTTGCGTTATCGATGGCGCTCTGCGGAATCTTGAAGGTGCGTGCCAGCACATGCAAGTCAAATTTCGCGTTATGGAAAACGAGTTCGCGAGAATTGTCGGCGATAAATTCGCTGAACCATGCCTTGACCTTGTTCAAGTCGTAATTGCCCTTGGGGCCTGTCGGCAACGGGAATCCGATTTCGTCGGAATGTCCCAGCGGAATGTAGTAGCCCTTGGCGGGGTCTGCCGAAAGGCAAAGTCCTACGAGGTTACATTGCATCGGGTCCAGGCCGTCGGTTTCGGTGTCGATGCCTACAGTGCTTGCGGCGGCAAATTCGGCCTTCATCTGCTCGAAGATTTCATCGGTGTCAACGCAAATGTATGTCGGCAGAACATCGACCGGGAAATCTGCACTTACTACGGCGTCACCGTTCGCTCCATCGGCGCTTCCGGTGCCGTCACTTTCGCGCACAAAGCCCGTCTTGCTGGGAATGCCTTCCAAAAGGCGGAGCAGACTGTTGATTTCGTGATCCTTGAACATCTGCGCCAAGGTATCCACGTGCAGTCCGTTATATTCCAGCGTGTCAAGGTTTCCGCTAAAGGCTCTCTTCGTCTGGAGTGTCACCAGTTCGCGGCTGAGGAATGCTTTTTCGCGATTGTTTTCCAAATTGTCATGCAAACCCTTCTTGGTCACTTTATCCAAGTTTGCGTAAAGGTTGTCCATGTCGCCGAAATCGTTCAGCAACTGGATAGCGGTTTTGGGGCCTACTTTCGGAACACCGGGGACGTTGTCGCTGGCGTCACCCATGAGCGCCAGGTAGTCGCGGATTTTTTCGGGCGGAAGACCGTATTTTTCGAGCACCTGTTCCGGGCCAAAGTCAATGCCGTCGGCGCCTTTGGTCAGGTGGAAAAGATGGATCTTGTCGGTTACAATCTGCGACATATCCTTGTCTTTACTTAAAATCACCACATGGTCAAAGCCCGCTTCGACCGCAGCCATGGCGGTACTTGCCATCACGTCGTCCGCTTCGTAACCCGGTTCCGATAAGAGCGGGATTCCGCTTGCTTCCAAACTTTCGCCAAGGAGCGGCATCTGTGCCGCCATTTCTTCGGGCATGGGCCCGCGATTGGCCTTGTAGTCGGGGTAAAGTTCGTGCCTGAATGTCTTGGTGTGCGCCACGTCGCGTGCAATGGCGAAATGCGTCGGCTTGTGCTTTGCAAGAATGCGGAGTACTGCGCCCCAGTAGCCGTGCATCATCGAAACCTCTTCGCCCTGGCTGTTTTTCAGCGGGTTCTGCGAATAGGCGTAAAACATGCGGAACGCAAGCGCGTAAGAGTCGAGCAAAAGTAAGGTCTTTTCAGGCATACTTTGAATGTAGAAAATTTGTATATTGGATTTATGTAAAAAAGGAGTTGGATATGCAATCAAGAGTTAAAGAGGCTCTCATTCTGGCGTTTGCCATTTTGTGCCTGGGTGCATTTTTCTATCGCGCCCAAATTGACGTTAAAGACCGCGACCGCGTGGTGTTTGTACGCGGACTTGCCGAACGCGAAGTTTCGGCTGATTTCGTGATTTGGCCGATTGTGTACAAAGAGGTGGGCAACGATCTAGCCGAACTTTCGGCGACGTTACAGTCCAAGTCGCAGATACTTGAAAAGTTCCTGCTCGAAAACGGCGTGAAAAAAGAAAATATCACTTACTCGACCCCGGCCATTGTCGATGCCGATGGCGAATTGTACAGCGGTGGCAAACATGCTTATCGTTATGTCGCGACGGTTGTGGCAACGGTGGCCACGAACAATGTGGAACTTGTCCGTAAGGCCATGGAAAAACAGGGCGAACTCCTGAAGCATGGAATCGCTTTTAGCGGTAGCGATTACCAGTACCGCACCGTCTATAGCTTTAATGGTCTCAACGAAATCAAGCCCGCCATGATTGACGAGGCTACTAAGAATGCAAGAAGTGCCGCCGAAAAGTTTGCGAAGGATTCCGATAGCAAACTCGGCAAAATCAAGACGGCAACGCAGGGCGTGTTCTCCATCGAAGACCGCGACGAAAATACGCCGTACATCAAGAAAGTGCGCGTCGTAACGAACGTGCAGTATTTCTTGGAAGATTAAAAATCATTTCCAAAGAAATTGTTAAATTCTTTGCGAAATTAAGGAGTCTCTATGAAGAATTTTAGCGAAAATATCAAGTACATCGGTGTCGATGATCGCGACATCGATTTGTTCGAAGGCCAGTACGTGGTGCCCGAGGGCATGGCGTACAATTCCTATGTGATTGTAGACGAAAAGATTGCCGTAACCGATACGGTCGATGCACACAAGGTGAATGAATGGCTTGCTAATCTGGAAGCGGCTCTCGCTGGCCGCAAGCCGGATTACTTGGTGATTCACCACTTGGAACCGGACCATGCTGGCGGCATTGCTGATTTTGTCGCGAAGTACCCGGAAACAACGCTCGTTTCTTCGGCGAAGGCTTTCGCACTCTTGCCGCAGTTCATGGCGCTCCCCGAATCGGTCAAGAAGCAGACTGTGAAGGAAGGCGATACGCTTTCGCTCGGTGCGCACACTTTGCAGTTCATCGGAGCGCCGATGGTGCACTGGCCCGAAGTGCTGTTCAGCTACGAGCAGAGCGAAAAGGTACTGTTCGCGGCCGATGCGTTCGGCAAGTTCGGCGTGTACGATGCCGACCCGGATGACTGGGCGTGCGAAGCCCGCCGCTACTACTTCAACATTGTGGGCAAGTACGGCAACCAGGTGCAGGCAGTGCTCAAGAAGGCGGCGACGCTTGACATCAAGACGATTTGCCCGCTGCATGGCCCGGTGCTCACCGAAAACCTTGGCTACTACATCGACAAGTACAACACCTGGAGCAGCTACGCTCCCGAAGACAAGGGCGTGCTTGTGGCATTCGCCTCGATCTATGGTGGAACCAAGAAGGCCGCGGAAGTACTCGGCGAAAAACTCAAAGCTGCCGGTGTCGAGAAGGTCGTTGTTTCTGACCTTGCCCGCAGCGACATGGCCGAAGTCATTGAAGACGCCTTCCGCTACGACCGCATGGTGGTGGCCGCTCCTACTTATGATGCGGGCCTCTTCCCGGTCATGGAAGATTTCCTCAACCACCTGAAGGCAAAGAACTATTCCAACCGCAAGGTGGGTGTCATGGAAAACGGCACCTGGGCTCCGATGGCTGCCAAGAAGATGACCGAAATCCTCGCCACGCTCAAGAACTTGACGCTCGCCGAAACCGTGGTGACGGTGAAGTCTACGCTCAGCGCCGAATCCGAAGCTGCGCTTGACAAGCTGGTTTCTGAACTACTTTAGTAGAAAAGGAGATGCCGCATCAAGTGCGGCATGACATTAGTAGTCTTAGCAGCCAAAGGCTGCGGGCAACATTTCAATGACATCAGTCGGGAGCATGCCAAATGCTCCCATTTTTTCGCGGGTCAAACGGCCTGCTTTCTGGTGCAAGAGCACGCCGAGTACGGCTGCTTCTGCGGTGGGCAAACCCTGTGCGAGTAGTGCGGTGATAATGCCGGTAAGCACATCGCCTGCGCCGCCCTTGGCAAGTCCGGAATTGCGGGCCGGAATCACGTACACGCGTCCGTCGGGAATGGCCACGTAAGTGGGGCAACCCTTCAGCACGATTGTAATCTTGAACTGCGTTGCAAACTGCTGCAGGTATTCCGGATAGAAACTTTCGTTTGCCGGAAGCGGACCGAAGTTGCGTTCCCATTCGCGCTTGTGCGGCGTGATAATCGCATTCGCGGGGCCGCCTTCCATGCAGAAATATGCCGAGCCGCAGGCGTTAATGGCGTCGGCGTCGACAACCACGGGAATCTGCAATCCGGTCAAGAACATGCGGACTGCATCTTGCGTTTCGGTGTCGGTTCCAAGTCCGGGACCGATGGCAATGGCGTTCTGGTGCGTCGCGATATCCTGCAACTGCATCAAGTGCATAATCGAAAGCTTGTCGGTGGTCCTGTCGCCGATTCCGTAGAATACGGGCTCGTCAAGCTTGGATTGCAGTGCCGGGAGCAAAGCCTTCGGCGTCGCGGTCGTGACAAGGCCTGCGCCGCTTCTTAAAACAGCCTTGGTACAAAGGGCGGCTGCCCCGGTCATATTGCCGGAACCTGCAATCACCATGGCTGTACCTTGGCTACGCTTGTCGCCAAATTCATCGCGGTCGGGGAGCAATGCCGGAATCATGTCTTCGGTGGCGAGGAATACGCCCGACAGGACTTTGTCAATCAGGTTTTCGGGGTAGTCGAGCGGTTCGACCGTCGTCTTGCCGAAAACGCGAGCGCCTTCGTTGGTGTAGGCATCCAAGCGGGGGAGCCCGAAGACGAGCGTCTCGGTGGCTTGAATGCAGTTTTCGCCGCAGCGGTGTTCCGAAGAATCAAAACCGGTAGGGGCGTCTGCTGCAAGAATCGGAATGTTCCATTCGTTCAAGTTGATGACGACTCGAGCAAAGGCCGGGCGCAGTTCGCCCGAGGCTCCGTTGCCGAGCATGCAGTCCACGGCAAGAGCGAATTTCGGTTCATGTACGGGGAGGTCATTAATGACAATGAGCTTTCCGCCGCTTTCCGAGAAATCCTGGTACGCCATGGCCGCTTCGTTCTTGAAGGTTTCGGCCTTGGCGAGCGAATAGACGGTACAGGGAATGCCTGCTTCAATCAGCAATTTGGAAAGAACGAGGCCGTCGCCGCCGTTGTTTCCGCCGCCGACAAATACGGCGACCGATTTACCTTCGCGGCTTTCGCCGAGCATGGCAATCGTTTTTTCAAAGAGCTTCTGACCGGCCAATTTCATCAAGCCGTATCCGGCATCGATGGCGGTAGCGAATCCATCTACGAATTCTGCGTCAATATCGGTCTGAGGTTCCCAAAACGGTGGAAATCCGGCGCTAGAAACGCGGCTCCTCTTGGTGTCGCCATCCAAGAAGCGCATGGCCTCTGCAGTCACTACAGGGGCACATTCCTTGAAAGTCAGGTTCGAAAGGAGTTTCAATTAGATAATCCAGTAGCTGAGACCGACCTTGAACTTCATCATTCTTGCGCCAGACATATCAACCAAGGAGTAATCACCCGTAGCGAATTCCAGGTCGTCCAAGGTCTTCACGTCGGGGTAGAGTTCCGTGATGCCCATGTAGAAGCGGAAGTCGAAGAACAGACCTGCGACAATGTTGACGCCTGCACCGGCTACAATGCCGAATCCGAATGTTGCCTGTTCAACCTTTTCGTTGCTTTTGACCGAGATGTTCAAGGTGGCGTTTTCGACAGCGTCAATCTTGGCTTCGCTGCTCAAAGTAAAGTTGAACTGGGCACCGCCGGTCACATAGAACCTGTTGGCAATGACGCCGCGCATCAGCAAGGGAAGTTCCAAGTCCGTAGTAGAGTATTTGCGCTTGTGGCGCATGAATTCGTGTTCGGTGGTAATGTGGGCGATGTTGACTTCGGGGGTGAAGTACAGGTTCGGGATCATCTGGATGCGGAACATGAGGCCGCCGTCAAAACCGATGCCCGACGGAGTTCCGTCGATGTCGCTATCGTTGTCGAGGTCTTCCTTGAAGCCGAACATTCTGCCGTAATTGAAGGCGAACCTCAGACCGAAGCCGAAGAAGGGCGTATTGTTCGTATTTGCCGGAGCGTATTCGTCGTTCTGGGCGCTTTCCTGGGTGTTTTCCTGAGCGCTGGCCTGGTACGGAGCCGGAGCGGGGGCCGGAGCAGGTTCTTCTGCTACGTTAGCCTTTTCTTCTACAGGTTCAGCAACCTGTTCCTGTTCGGCGGGTTGCTCTTCAGCTTGTTCTTCGGGCTGTTCGGCGACCTGTTCTTCAGCCTGATCGGTATATTCAGGGTCAAAGTCGTCTTGGGCAAATGCGACGGAAGCGACCAACATGGTGCTTGCAATGAGCGTCCAAAGCTTTTTCATATTTTCTCCAAACTAGATGTTATTTGCGTAATAAAATAGTATATTCCGACGCTTTCATTGTTCTAATTGGCCTAAAATGGCCATAAAACGCATTTTCTGTAAAGATTCCTAAACCCCTTTTGGATATTTTGTCCAAACCAATTGCCTTTCGGCGTGAACAATGGCTCCCTTTTGAATTTATTTTCCATAAAAGCAATATAAGGAGCTACTATGAAAAAGAGTGTTTGGGAATCTCTGGCTCTCGCTTGCGCAATGGCTGTATCGGCTAGTGCCTTTACGCTTACGGGCAAAGTGAGTGACGAACAGGGCGGCGCGGTAAGCGGTGCATCTGTTTTACTGGTCAAAAATGGCCTTTCCACCAAGACCGACGACAAGGGCGAATTTAAATTCCATGAAGACGGTATGTCTATCATGAATGATCGCGTGTTGCCGGGCTATATCAGCGTCAATAACGGCGTGCTTTCGTTTTCTCAACGTTCCAGCGAACCCGTACAGGTCCAAATCTTCGACATGATGGGTAACCGCTTGATGAGCGAGACCCTTTATGGCTCGGGCAGCCTCGACTTGCAGGCATGCGTCAAGGCCCAGGGGGCTTACTATGCGAACGTGAAAATCGGCTCGGCTCAGCGCAGCATCCGCTTCACTTCGAACGGTAATTACGGAGCCTCTTTCGCTAACGGCAAAAAGGCGGCTCTTGCAAGGCTGACGACCAACGAAACGCTCAAGGTCATTGCCGATGGTTTCGACACCCTCTCGGTGATTTTGAATAACCTTGACACGAATCTTGCTCTTACGGTCAAGAAACCGAAGGCTGAACCGCAGTATGCTTACGGTTGGGGCCTCAAGAACGATCCGGTGCCCACGCGTGGTTGCGGCAAGACTTGGAGTCGCGTCAAGTCCGGCAGCTACGAATTCCAGTGGAGCAAGGGCAAACGCACCATCCGTATCGACATTCCTGACAATTACGACAACAAGAAACCGTACAAGCTCATATTCGGCATGCACTGCATGGGCGGCTGGGCCGGTGGTGTGCAGCAAGAAGGCTACTATGGTTTGAAACCGCTTGATACCCAGAAGACGGCAATCTTTGTCGCTCCTGAAGGTAACGGAAACCAGGCCCCGTGGGGTCAGGATGACTACCTGCTCTTCGATGAACTTTTGGCCGATTTGGAAGGCAATCTCTGCATTGACTCTAGCCGCGTGTTCTCTACAGGCTTTAGCTACGGCTCCATGTTCAGCAACGGTCTCTCTTGGAACCACCAGGATGTGCTTCGTGCTGTAGCCGTGTATGAAACCGCCGAACGTAACATCTGGCTCCCGCAGCGTCAGAATAAGGGCGTGGGTTGGATGGGTGTGCTCGGCCTGCAGGACAACCTTTGCACTCCGCAGATGGGTCGCGCCGCTCGCGATATCATCTTGACGCTCAACTCCGAAGGCGGCAAGGCCAAGAATGAAAAGGCTCAGGAATATGGCGGCAGCGGTCCGCACGTGTGCTACGACTATACCACGGTTGAAGAACGATTCCCGGTTCGCTGGTGTACGCAGAATGGCGGCCACATCTGGGACCACAAGGATCCCGGCCAGCAAAAGTCCTGGGTTCCGCAGGCCACTTGGGATTTCTTCAGCAAATTCTAAAGCTTCCTATAACACATCCAAAAAATCCCCTACTGCAAAGCGGCAGGGGATTTTTCTTTTTTATAAAGTGACCATATTTTCTAAATTTGGGCGCATGGAATTCAAGCGTTTTGAGGCCTTAATCGAGATGTTCCCGCAGGTGCAGATTTTCAGCACCGAGGGCGAAGATCTTGACAGGGTCATTACCCATTTTTTGAATCAGCAAGAAAATGTCTCCACCATGTCGGAGGCAATGCAGCGTAAGATTCAGCATGCGCTCGCACCGTTCTTTCAGCAGCGCTTTATTAGCCTGCACGACGAAGAAGCCCCGTTGGTGCGTCACTTGCTCTTGAAAAAGAAATTCTTTTTGCAGACCGACCGCTATATCGACGATATGGCGTGGCCCGAAACCGACCCCGACAAGCTGGGCGAGGCCTTGAAGATTGCCGACCTTTCCGAGGAAATTCTCGACCGCAAGTTGCTGAGCCTTTCGAACGGGGAACTGCGCCGCGTGTTGCTTGCGCGCATGTGGATGGAAAAGCCCGAGTGGGTTTACTTTAACGATTTGTTCGGAGGCCTCGATCCTGAATATCGTAGGCACTTGGCTGCCAGCGTGGTTCAGCTTTCAAAACGCGATGGCTTGAAGGTGGCGGTGCGCCTTGCCCGCGAAGATGAACTTCTACCCGAAATTCCGGCGTTCGTTTACGCCAACAAGACTTTTGCTCCGTATGCAGGCGAACTTCCGCAAGAAATCGCGGCTCCCAAGTATTCCAAGAAAGAACTCAAGGATTACGAGATCGTGAATCTCGGCACGCCCGATACTTCGGACCCGGAAATCCTTTTCGAACTCAAGAACGTGAATGTTCGTTTTGGCGAAACTGATGTGCTCAAGAATCTGAACTGGACGGTTCGCAAGGGCGAACATTGGGCGGTCATGGGCGAAAATGGTGCCGGCAAGAGTACGCTGCTCGGTATGCTTACAGCCGACCATCCGCAGATTTACAACAATGACATTACCCTTTTGGGCGAACGCCCGGGCCATGGCCTGAACATTTGGGACCACAAGGCGAAACTCGGATTCTTCTCGCCGGAACTCGCACTCCAGTACCGCGAAGACCTTAGCTTGTCCGAAGTCTTGTGCACGGGCTTTACCGCAAACCTTTGCAAGGCCGACAATACCACTTGGGAAGAACGCGCAAAGGCCAAGGAATGGCTCAACTATTTGGGCTTTGAAGACGTGGATGCGCGCTACCGTGACCTGTCGCCAATCGACAAGCGCGTGGTGCTCATGGCGCGTGCCGCTATCCGCCCGCCCAAGGTGCTTTTGCTTGATGAACCGACTCAGGGCCTCAAGGGCGAATACCGCGAAAAGATTTTTAACTTGTTGCAGTTGCTTTCGAAAGAAACGACAATCATTTTGGTTAGCCATTACGAAGAAGAATGGCCGCCTTGCATGACGCACCTGCTCCGCATGCCTAAATTCTCGATGGAGAAAACGTAATGCAGTTGAATGAACAGACTATTATGACGGCTTTGCAGGCGGTTCAAGATCCGGACCTGCACAAGAATATTGTCGAATTGAACTTCGTCCAGAATCTTAAGATTGATGGCGACAAGGTGAGCTTTGATCTTAGGCTTACAACGCCGGCATGCCCAATCCGCGACAAGTTCAAGGATCAGTGCATTACGATCGTGAAGTCTCTTGGCGCAAGCGAAGTGAATGTGACGTTTACCGCCCAAGGCCGTGTGGATAGCTCCAATACGGCGGCGCAGGCTCCCAAAGTTTCGTACATCGGCGATGTCGCCCATGTGGTGGCGGTCGCAAGCGGCAAGGGTGGCGTGGGCAAGTCCACCGTGACCGCAAACCTCGCTATGGCGTTGAGCCTCTCGGGTGCCCGAGTGGGCATTCTGGATGCCGACATTTACGGCCCGAGTATGGGTCTCATGTTCGGTATTGACCGCGCTCCCGAAGTTTTTGAAGACAATACGATCGCCCCGGTCGAAGCAAAGGGCGGCATTAGCATTGTGTCTATGTGCATGTTCGCCGATAGCGACAAGGCGACCATCTGGCGTGGCCCGATGGTATCGCAGATGATACAGCATTTTATCCATCATGTGCGTTGGGGCAAGCTTGACTACCTGTTGGTAGACTTTCCTCCTGGAACGGGTGACATTCAGCTGACCTTGACGCAAAATTGCCCGATGGCCGGTGCCGTCGTGGTGACGACACCGCAAGAGGTGGCTCTTGCCGACTGCCGCAAGGGTCTTGCCATGTTCGATTCCGTGGGCGTTCCGGTGGTGGGCGTCGTCGAGAACATGAGCTACTTTATTTGTGATGAATGCGGCAAGCACCATCATATCTTCCGCGAAGGCGGTGGAGACCGCATTGCCAAAAGTTGGGGCGTGCCGGTCATTGCGAAGGTCCCGCTCGAACCCGCCGTTGCCGATTGTGGCGACCAGGGAACTCCTGCTGTGCTCCGTTACCCCAATTCCGAATCGGCCAAGGCGTTTATGCAGGCTGCCGATGCCATGGTGCGCACGCTCTCGGTATTCAAGACCGAAGGCGACGGCGTACTCAAGACGTTCAACTATGAATTTGCAGAACTCCCCGAGGAGGATGTATGATCCAGCCCAAGAAAGTATTTAGGACAAAGGATGGCCGTCTCGGATTTGAATGGAACGATGGCAGCCGCGGTGCATGCGCCATTCGCGATTTGAGACTGGCGTGTCCGTGTGCTTTGTGTGTCGATGAACATACAGGCGAAAAACTTTTGGACGAATCGACCGTGCCTCAAGATATTACGCTTGTCAAAGTGCAGTCGATTGGCCGCTATGCCGCAGGCCTTACCTTTAGCGATGGCCACAATTCGGGAATTTACCCTTACGAAAAGTTATATAACTTGACGAAAACAAAGTAAAAAGACATATTTGGATAGTCTTCAAGGAAATTTCCTATGAAGAATTGAAGGTATGTATTTCTATGAGTGATGCAAACGAAGCGCTTTATTTTAGGGACCTCAACAGGTTTCCGACCCTGAGTCCTCAGGAGGAAGAGGCTCTTCTTGCGATTATCAAGAGCGACCAGGCGGAAGAAATCCGCAAGTCGGCCTTGCAGCGCCTGATTCGGGGTAACCTCCGTTTTGTGGTGAGTGTCGCAAGAAAGTACCAGGGGCGTGGACTTTCCCTGCTTGATTTGATTAACGAAGGAAATATCGGGTTATTCAAGGCGGCAAAACGCTTTGATATGGGAAAGGATGTCAAGTTTATTTCTTACGCGGTCTGGTGGATTCGCCAGTCTATCCAGAAAGCCCTGTTTGAACAGGTGGGCGCGGTCCGAATTCCGCCCAACAAGCTTGCCTTGGTGAACCGCTTTAAACGGGCCTTGATGCAGAACGACGGTGACTACGATCGTACCATAGCCATGGACGAATTCGCACCGTTCGAAAAGGACATTGTCGAGGTCATGGAAAAAATCGTGGACATTTCGCTGGATGCCCCCATTGGCGACAGCACGAATGTCGGCGGTAGCGGTGACACGGTCAGTACGCTTATGGATGTCTTGGGATCCGACGGTAACCAGGACGAAGACATGGAAAAGGATGAACGCAAGAAACTCATCCAGGAAACCTTGTCCGCCCTGCCGCAGCGCGAAGAAGAAATCCTTCGCATGTTCTATGGTCTTGATACGGTTGAAGATACGACGCTCAAGGATATCGGTGAAGATTTGAAACTGAGCCGCGAACGCGTGCGCCAGATCAAGAACAAAACCTTGCGTCGTTTGCAGAAGAGCAAGGAACATAAAGAAAAACTGGCTGATTTCTTGGAAAAGTAATGGCGTATTCGTCTTCGGCAGCCCGCAGGGCTGCATACTTGTTTTTGACGCTTTGTTGCGGAGTCCTGCTTGCATTTGTGGGATTTCGCGTTTATGATATTTATGGCCCCAGTAAAATTTCGGTAGGCGGGATTCCTTATGGTCTTCCGGCCGGTTCGACCGTTGCTCGCGGTGACACCCCGGACTTGACGGCCGACGTTGCCAAGGTGCCGGTGCAGGTGCAGACCGAACTTCGCCGTGCGACGGAGCTTGCCCGTTCGGGCTCTTACCAGGCTGCCTACGATATTTATGACGGCGTAATTGTTCTTTACCCGGACCTTTTGCCGGCCCTCCTTGGACAAATTAATACTTTGTTTGAAATGGGCTCGCTTACGGAAAATCAGCAGGACCGCCTTTCCCTTTTGATTGGAAAACTGCAAGCCCGTTTGCCGGGCTCTGGCGTGGCCACCTATGTCGAAAGCCGCAAGATTTACCAGGCCGGTAACGCCTCTGCTGCGTTGGAACTGGCCCGCGTGGCTTCTGAACGTGCTCCCGCCTTGTACCAGACTCGCCTTTGGTACGGCAAGCTCCTGATGGATAACGGACGTTTCTTGCAGGCTGCCAACGAATTCAAGACGGTGGTGAGCCTTTCGGGTGGCGATGTGCCTGCCGCCTACGAAAATCTTGCCGAACTTTACCACCGTAGCGGTCAGCTGGACAGTTGCGCTGCCGTTGTGGAATACGCCCTTTCGCAGTACCCGGTCAACGTGAAGCTTTTGCTGTTGCAGGGTTACATGGACGAATACCAGGGCCATTTCGATGCCGCCGAAAAGATTTACCAGCGCATTCTGGCCTTTATGCCCGATTACGCTCCGGCACGCGAAGCGGTCTCTACATTGGGAGAAAAGTCTCCTCCGGGGCCGGGTAACGGCGTGGTGCTCTCTCCGCAAGACCGTGCTCAGACTGCCCTCGATATTTTGGAACCCATGGTCGACAAATATCCCGAAAACTTGCCGCTCAAGGAAGCTCTCGGCCGCGCTTATTTGAAGGGCCGCCAGTTTGACCTTGCCCGCAAGCAGTTCCAGGAAATCCAGAAGATCGATCCGGAATACCCCGACATTCAGCAGCGCATTCAGGAATCGAACATTACGAGGCCCGCTCCCATTAACAAGAACGATGGCTTGACCGCGAACTTGAACCGAGCCGTGGACAGCCTGCGCGAAACGATGGCTCCGTCTGCCGTTCATGATTTCTCGACGATGCTTGGCCACTATGTGGTGCGCTACGGTGCAACCCCCAAGGAATTCTTCAAGAAATACTCGATTGGAAACTTCAGGCCCGTGGCAAAGAACGTATGGCAGGAATCGTTCTTTATCGCTCCCTACATGCACACTTACACGGTTGTCTTTGATTCCCTGAATCATTTCCGCGAAGTCCACGTGGTCGTTTACGATTCTTCGTCTAGTTCGAACCATTTCGGAATCGCTCCTGAAATCTACACGAGACTCCTGAAACAGAATTCCAGAATTTCCGGCATTGGCAACAGCACGGGTGAAACCGATTGCGGCGATGGCCTGATTATCGATGCCGCCGTGTGGGAAACTCAGGATAACTTCGAAATGCTTGCCCGCGTGGTGGGTAAACCGGCCGAAGTCCGCATGGTCCGCTTTGACAAGTCCGCACTCCCGCCGGGCCTCAAACTGTGCGATTACACCAAGTATCTGAATGAATTCTAGCGAAGAACGTTAATGAGTGATGTGAAATGTGGAGTGTGTAATGAATAATTTTACATCACTCATCACACATCGCACATCTCACATTTTTTTTAGCCTGCATTTTTGTATCTTTACACCATGATGTTCCGTTTTTTGGCATTAGCTATTGTCGCCCTCGTGTTCGAGGGGTGTACTTGCTGTGCCTACCTGAACCACATGTTCAATGCGGAACGCCTGGATGAGCAGGCTGCCGAAATGCGTGCCGCCCGACTCGACAGTATTCCGGATAGCGAAAATTCCCTGCCCGGTTCTGAAGAACGCCAGAAATACGACAGGATTATCGAAAAAGGCTCCCGCGTGCTGGAACGTTTCCCCAAGAACAAGAAACGGACCGCCGAGGCCGTGTTCCTGATCGGTGAAGCTTTCCGCCACAAGCACGAATGGGGCAAGGCCATTACCAAGTACGACGAATTTGAACGCTATTTTGCCGACCATGATTCCATGAAGGCGGTGGAATACCAGCGTGCCTATTGCCTTTACCGCAACCATGAATTCAACATTAGCCGTTTTGCCTTGGAACCGGTGATCGCCTCCAAGGACCACCCGTATTATTTCCAGGGATTGAACCTTCTTTCCCTTCTGGATGAACAGGCCGAATTCCCGGACCAGGCGATTGCTTCTTTGGAAGCGGTGCTGGCCGATACGGCGGGTACGCCCTTTATGCGTGGCAAGGCGCACTTTAGACTTGCTGGCCTGTATTTCAAGAAAGAAAATTGGGACAAGGCTCGCGAACATTATACCGCCAAGGAAATCAAGGAACTGAACGCGCGCGAACAGCAGACGGCGGGGGAACAGGCTGCAGAATGCCTTGCTTACCGTAAGGAATACCTGAAGGCCGCCGACGAATACAAGGAACTGTACAAGAATCCCGAAAACGAGTCCAAGCAGCCGGAATACCTGGTTCGCATTGGCGAATTGACCATGTTGGGCGGCCGTTATCCGGATGCGATTATCATTTTGCAGAAGGTGAATACGGAATACCCGCGTTCCGAGTTTGCATCGCGCAGTTATTTCTGCCTGGGCGACTACGAACAGCACAAGACGATTGATTACGACAAGGCCGTTGTCTATTACGATAGTAGCTTTATTTCTCGCACGATTAGTAAGTGGGGCCAGGAAGCCCGCGAACGCCGCGATGCTTTAAAGCGCTTGATTGCCATGCGTAACCAGAACGACAAGGAACGCAAGGATTCGATTCCGAACGTGGATAACTTCTTCAAGTCGGAATTCCTGATTGCAGAGCTTTTCCTGTTCAAGCTGGATGAAGTCGACAGTGCGATGACTCGCTTGGATGCTGTGATTGAATCGGGCGACAGTGCGAAGTCCCTGCGCGCATTGTACGCCAAGGCCTTCATTTACGACGAATACATGCATGATCCCGATTCTGCCGAAGAAATCTACAGGCAGATTATCGAGAAGTACCCGGAAACGGAATATGCAAAGCAGGCCCAGGTGAACTTGGGTATGCGCGTGACTTTAAAGACCCGCGAAGATTTGGCGAAAGAAAAGTACATGGAAGCCGAAAGCCTTTGGACAATCGCTGCCGAAATGCCTTTGGATAAGATGGATCAGGTGGATTCCGCTTATGCCCGTGCGTTTACGCGTTTCGACAGCTTGTATCAGGAATATCCCGAAACGCAGGCCGGCATTCAGGCGCTTTACATGAAGGCGATTTACTTCCAGATGAATCCGGAACGTATCGACAGCACCATGCTCACTTACAAGCTCCTTCGCGACAAGTATGGTCAGACTCCTTGGGGCAAGGAAGCTGCGAAAAAGATGAACACGCGCCTCACGATTACCGACCAGGATCTGGAACGCCTGCGCAAGCGAGTCAAGAGCAGCGAAACGCATGTGAACAAGCTGTCTGCGCAGTATTACGAAGAATTGAACAAGGCTCCCGAAGAAAAGCAGGCCGAAGTCAAGAGTCAGGAAGATGAAATCCTTGAAAACACGTACAACAGCATGTATGATTTTGAATAGGCGCATCGTTTTTGTGGTGCTGGCGATGTTTGTGGCAGTGCTTTTGTCTAGCTGCGCCGATGGAAATGCAAAGATCGCTTCCCGTCAAGGTTACGAAAGGTTCCCCGAAGACACTCAAACTCCTCAAAAGGGTAAAAAGGGCAAAAAGACCGCTCCAATCGGAAAGGTCATGAAGGGCCAGGCGAGCTATTACGGGCCTGGATTCGATGGCAAGAAGACTGCCAGCGGTGAAATTTTCAATCAGAACGCTATGACCTGCGCCCACAAGACCTTGCCTTTTGGCACCAAGTTGCGTGTGGTTCGCGACGACACGGGAGCTTCTGTCGAGGTGCGCGTAAATGACCGCGGCCCCTTTGTGCGCGACCGCATTATCGATTTGAGCGCTGCCGCCGGCAAAAAACTGGGCCTCGATAAAGTCGGACATGCCAAGGTCACTGCTACGGTAATTGAATAGCGGGCTCGTTGTCCTCTCAAAAAAGAAATTTGCCGATGTCATAATTTGACATCGGTTTAATTTTATATTTAGCTGTACAGAAAAGCACTAGTAAGTTTGTGTGTTTTTCTATAGAAAAGAGGAAAAAATGTATAGCGAATATGACTTTGGAAAATCCGCCTGTAAAGCCGACCGCGAGCCCGTAACGCTCTGGAATTCCGGCTTTTCGTCCTTCAAACGCCGCATTGACGAGCAACTCCAGCTGAACGGTTTTGACGATTCTTTAGTAGACGACGAAACTTTGCTGCCCTATTACCGCGCGGGCGAAAGCGAAACTTACGTCCTCTCCGCCCTCGGCTGCACTGTCGGCGTGTAACGTCTGCGTTGTCATCCCGGGCGACAGCCCCGGGATCTCCTCTTGTAGAGGCTTATTTCGCCTTATAGCTCACGAAGCGGGTATTGCCGCAGTAATCCTTGTGGATTCCGGAGAATTCAAGCCACGGGTAGTTGGCGGCTTCGTTCTTCAAGACTTCTGCCTGTTCAGACCCGATTTCCAAAAGAATCGGGGCGCCTGCGTTTAGCTTGCCTTCGGTCTGCTGCAAGAGCTTGCGCACGAGCGTAAGGCCGTCCGGTCCACCATAGAGGGCGAGTTCCGGGTCGAACTTGTCGACTTCGGGCTGGAGCTTCCCTTTTTCGCCATCGGGAATGTACGGCAGGTTTGCAATCAGGCAGTCGATTTTGTCGGTTGCGGTGACGGCGTCCAGCAAGTCGCCCTTTGCGAAGGTGAGACTTGCGCCTTCTGCGCTTTCGCTGAGGCCGTTGGCTGTTGCATTTTCGCGGGCGAGCGAAAGTGCGTCTTCGGAAATGTCAGTCGCGAGCACTTTCGCACCGGCGATTTCTTTCGCGCAGGCGATAGAAATCGCAGCTGTTCCCGTGCCCACCTCGACGATGAACGGATTTTCGATTCCCTTGAGCGCGTCCTTCGCCATATCCACCAGCGACTCCGTTTCGGGGCGCGGGACCAGCGCCCGCGTGTCGCACTTGATGATGAATCCGCGGAAACTGGTGTCGCCAATAATATGCTGTAGCGGTTCGCGGTTCGCGCGGCGTGCTACGAGCGGGCGGAGCGTATCCAGTTCGGCGGCGGTAAGCGGCTTTTCAAAATTCAGGTAAATGTCCATGCGGCTCTTCATGCCGAGCCCGTGGCTAATGATGTACTCGGCATCCAATCGCGCGTCAGGAACCCCCTTCTTTTCGAAGAAGGTCTTGGTGCGATTCAGAATTTCAAGAACAGTCATCTGCTGCATAGAATAAAACCTTAAGCGTTGAACTTACCGAGCTTTTCCTGGGCGTTAGCCATCTGGAGCCCGTTGATGATTTCATCGAGGTCGCCAGTGATGACTTTGTCCAAATTGTACAGCGTAAGACCAATGCGGTGGTCGGTCACGCGGTTCTGCGGGAAGTTGTAAGTACGAATCTTGGCACTACGGTCACCGGTGCCCACCAAGGCCTTACGGCTAGCGGCTTCTTCCTGTTCCTTCTTGGCAATCACGGCGTCCAAAATCTTGGAACGCAGCATTTCCATAGCGTGCAAGCGGTTCTGCAACTGGCTACGTTCGGTCTGGCAGCTCACCACCACGCCGGTCGGAATGTGGGTGAGTCGCACGGCGGAATCCGTCTTGTTGATGTACTGACCGCCAGCGCCCGAAGAACGGTAGGTATCCATGTGAATATCGGCTTCACGGATTTCCACGTCGACTTCTTCGGCTTCCGGGAGAATAGCGACCGTTGCGGCGGAGGTATGCACGCGGCCCTGCGTTTCGGTTTCGGGCACGCGCTGCACGCGGTGCACGCCACTTTCGAACTTGAGCGTACCGTACACGCTGTCGCCTTCGATGAATACGCGGATTTCCTTGTAGCCACCCACGGTGCCTTCGCTTGCATCCTGAATGGTCATCTTCCAGCCCATGCGGCTGCAGTAGCCTTGGTACATGCGGAACAAGTCGCCCGCAAAGAGGGCGGATTCGTCGCCACCGGTACCGCCGCGGATTTCGAGCGTGGCGTTGCGGTAATCCCACGGATCCTTCGGCACCATCAAAATCTGGAGTTCGTCGGTAATGCCCGGCAATTTCTTTTCGATATCGGAAAGTTCCGACTTTGCCATCGCGACCATTTCGGGGTCGGAATCGCCGAGGGCGGCCTTCCATTCTTCTTGGTCGTTAAGCATCTGCAGGTATTCCTTGGCCTTCAAAACGGCCTTTTCGATACCCTTGTACTGCTTGTGAATCTTGTTGTAACGAGCCTGGTCAGCGAGAACGTCCGGATTCCCGAGTTCCGATTCCAGTTCTTCGTACTTTTCAATCAGTTTTTTAGCTTTATCTTTCATCGGGTGCAAATTTAGAAAATTTAAAAGAGTATATTTACCACAATAACTGGAGAATAAGGAATATTATGAAAAAACTGATTTTTGCCGCCGGTGCAGCGGCTGTTTGTTCTTTGGGTTTGGTTGCTTGTGGCGATAGTTCTTCGAGCCCGAGTTCAAAAAAAGGCCAAGATTACTGCAAGGTCGTGTCTTCGGAGCCTCTGGTTCTTGAAACTCTTGAAGACGGTATTTATTCCAAGACGTCGTTTGAATATTCAGATGAAAGACTTGTCGAAAAGGTTGAATTCGACGACCAGTCGATCGCCAAGTTCGCTTGCTCTTCGTATATGGAAGACGATGATTATGGTGTAGTAGATTGCAATGGTAAGTCCGTTGTCGCATACAGTGGCGCACGCTTGACGAAAGACGAGTACAAAAAACTTCTGAACACGTTCTTGTCGATGTGCAAAGATTATGACGAACCCGAAGATGAAAATTCGAATAGCGATCCCGGGGATTCGAATCAGCTTAGCGAATCGAAATCTTCCTCCAGTGCGCAGGGGTATCAGACGGGACTGTCGGATTATTGCGAGGTCGTTTCAGAAAATCCTTTCGTGATGAACATGAATTTTATGGGTTTGCCTAGTACATCCCGTTATTCATATAGCAATGGAACGGTGACGGTTGAAACCGAATACGAAAATTCGGCGGTTGTCGATTCCATGTGTGCCCTTGAAAAGAATGATTACTCATACACGAATGTTCGTTGCAAAGGAAATAAAATCACGGCCGATTTCGATGAAACCATGTCGGAACGTGAATATACACAACTTGTCAAAATGTTTAAAGAAAGTTGTATCAATTATAAGGATTGGGGCAATGTCGAAACCTATTTCGAAAGTTCCAGTTCTGTCGTTGAGGTGAGTTCGGCAAGTGACGAAGCAAATGCAGATGGCTCCATCAGTTGGTATGATAAGGCTTCGTACAAAAAAGAGTGTGTGGTAGCCTCGAACGCCGCTGAACTTCGTTGTGCTGAGACTCATGAACCGGAAAATCTTTCGAAGTATGATGTCGCCTATGAATTTGATGATCCGGAAGATTTAGGACGCGATTATTTTGGAAAGAACAATGCCTATATAGATGACAAGGTGACTCCGGTGGAAGCTGAATGTGGAAGCCTTGTCTTGAATGGCTCAAATGGTTTGCTTATTCCGTTGAGCGAAACCTTTAAAAGCAACGGGTTCGTTGCTGAAGTCCGCTTTATGGCTACGGCGGAAGGTAATATGAGCAATATATTTGTTGCTGAACCTCCAGGATCCGGTGTTGACGGTTGGCAGATTCGTCTTGATGGGTCCATCTTGAGATTCCATTATCGTGATGCAAAAAATGATTATGATTGGCAAATTGAAAAAGTGGGCGAAATAACGCTGAATGAATGGCATGTTGTCAATATTTCAATTGGAGGAACTTCAGGTTCGTCGACTCTTTATGTGAGCATTTCGTTAGATGGCGATCCTCGCGTTGATGCTATCACTCATGGGGACATCTCGAATATCGAATATGGTCTTGGAATCGGTTATGACTCTATGTATCAGGAATTGCATAATCAAAGATTCTTTACCGGTAAGATTGACTATATCCGTTACGGAAAAGATTCGGAATAAGACCTGGAATAATGACCCCGATAGGCACATTCTACGGCGATGCTGTTTACAAGTACGACGCTCCCCGGCAGGGGAGGCTGTTTGCGGGGCATCTTGGCCGGATTGAATTGAATGCGGGGCAGAACTTCGAGATGGCGCTCCGTGACTTGGACGGTTTTGAACGCATCTGGGTCATATTTCAGTTTCACGAGAACGAGGGATGGCGCCCGACGACGCGCCCGCCGGTACCGCCCAAGGGCAAGGACCGTGTCGGCACTTTTGCGAGCCGTAGCCCTTACCGCCCGAATCCCATTGGACTTTCTTGCGTGCGCTTGCTCAAAATCGAAGGTCTTACGTTGTATGTGGACGAAGCGGATTTGCTGAACGAAACGCCCGTGCTCGATATTAAACCGTATATCCCGATGGCAGATGCTTTCCCCGATGCCAAGGCCGGCTGGGTCGAAGAACAAGTGGGCGATGTATGGGCTATCGAAATGTCCGAAGAGTTTACCGCGCAAAACCGCTGGATTGCCGAGCATAGTGTCTTTGACTTGTTCAGCTTTGCGCAGGTGCAGCTTTCTCGCGGAAATTTTGCAAAAGATGTCTTTGACAGTTCACGCCGCCGTTTGACGATTGATTCGATGGCTCATACGGGCGTGCTGGCGTACCGCACCTTCCGCATCCATTTCAGCTACGACGAACCTGAACGACAAGTGTTGCTACAGCGCATAACGAGCGGTTATTCTGCCGAAGAGCTGGAACCTGGTGCCGAAGACAAATACGGCGACAAGGACTTGCACAGAGAATTCTTATATTTGTGCGCGAACGGCTTAAAAAAGAATTAAGCCTTTAATTAAGACAGGAGAAAAAATGAAAAAAATAGCCCTTTTGCTAATTTTCCTCGCAATACCTTCTTTCGCCGTTTATATTGATGCGGGATTAGGTTATGGCGGCGCAAGTACGGAAGTTGATGACAAGTCCGTAGATGACATTATTTGTAATGACTGCGATGAGCTTGCTGTGAGCTTTGGTGTCCGCGTCGGTGGACAAGTCTCGGAACGGTTTTGGATTGCCGGCCAACTCGCCGGTTTGGGCCACCGTTACTATAAGTCCGGCGATTATATCCAGTTTAACTCTTATCTTTTGGGCCCGAGTTTTATTTTCTACCCTGTAGATCATTTCCATTTGTCGGGCTCGGTTGGCTTTTCATGGACTGCGAATCAGACCGATATCCGTGGCCTAGATATGTATGATGGAGTAGGTGCTGCAATCGAATTTACGGCTGCCTACGATACGGGAGTCCGTGGTCATGGCGTCTTGCTCGGCATGAAGTTGTTCTCGTCTTCGAATGAATTGGAAACAAGCGAGAAGGACTTGTCCATGGTGGGCGTGACGCTCTTTATTGCTTACGTCCATAAGTAAGTCGCCATTTGAAATATCCGGCGATTTGTAGCGGGTGGTTGAATGAACCATCCGCTATTTTTTTCTGCAAATCTTCGTCGCTTAACAAAAGACTTTCGATGTCTTCGGTGCTGTCAAAGTGGGTGCTCCCGCCCTTTACGACGCCGTCGATGAATACCACGTGGAACTTGCCGCGGTGCCTGTCCGGATTCACGGGGTATGCGCCCAGGTAGGTGACCTTGTCGGCTGTGCCGCGGAAGGCGACTTCTTCTTGCAATTCCCGCAGGGCGGCTTGTTCCGGCGTTTCGCCTTTGTCGATGATTCCGGCGGGGAATTCTAGCGCGATTTTCCCGGTGCCGTGGCGGTACTGTTCTGTCATGACCCATTTGCCTTCGGCGGTGCGAGCCAAGATAAGGACCCAGTCCGGCTGCCATAGGGTATAGAAATCGTCTATCACCTTGCCGTTGGGCAATTCGCAGGTTTCTTTAGCGACTTTTAGCCACGGAGCGTCTACCAGATATTCCGAATTAAGCAATTTCCAGGGTTTCATACTTGTCAATTTAGTAATTATAAGTTCGGGGGTAAATTTGGGACCATTCTAGGGTGTAATGTTGTTAAAAATCAGATGCCGTAATTGAAAAATAAGATTTTTTTCTATTTTTCTATGGTAGGTGTAAGAATATGAGTGATTTTGTTTTTTATGCAGAAGTCAGTGTCGGCTGTGCGTGTGTCTTGACACTCCTTTTGTATAGCATCAAAAGACTCCCGACGCCGCAGTTCAAATTCAAGCTTTTCCATAACTTGGTGCTGTGGCATATTCTCTATTTCTTGAGCGATGCGCTTTGGGCGCTTGTAAACGACGGCATCATTCCCAAAAATGTCTATAGCGTTTTGGCGGTAAACTACTCGAACGCGATTATTATTTCGTTGCTTTTTTATAGCTGCTTTACTTTTGCCGAAATGAGCACGCGCCCAGAGATGACTCGCTTGCAAATCCACAGCCTTCAGGCAAAACTCCGAATTCCGATTTTTGTAGAAATGGTGCTGTTGCTTGTTTCGTTTGTAGTTACGCCTGGTTTTTGGCTAGACGACAAACTGGAACTGCGTGACTTGTACTATGTTGTGCTGATGTTCCTCCCGTTTATTTACATCATGACGGTGACGGTCCGGTGCTTTTTCCGCGGACTTAAACCGGAAAATCGCAAGAATTTCAAGACGTACTTGATTGTGGGTAGCTACACCCCGGGCTGCATAGTGGCGGCAGCCTTGCAGGTGTTCTTCTCGATGACGACGCCGATTTTCTGCTTCTGGTGTACCATGATCATTCTGTTCGTTTACCTGAACCTGCAAAATCTTCTGATTTCGACGGATACGCTGACCTCGCTCAACAACCGTAACCAGTTGGAACGCTTTTTGCAGTCTCCGCGCGACTCCAAGAGCTATTACGTGGTGATGGTGGATGTGGACCATTTCAAGCAGATTAACGATACCTACGGCCATATCGAAGGCGATCGCGCACTTGTGCTTGTTTCTAAGGCGCTCAAGAGCGCATGTGCCTGCATGGGCAAATCGGTGTTCCTGTGCCGTTATGGCGGCGATGAATTCTTGCTTGTTGTGCAGACGGAAATACCCGAATATGTCATCAGGATTATCCGCGAATGCTTGCGTGAAGAAATTGAAAATCGCGACGAACGCCGGTATTATACGCTCCAGGTGAGCATCGGTTATGCCAGTTGGGATGGTCGTATTTCGAACTTCAGGAAGAGCGTCATTGATGCAGACCAGATGATGTACGAAGACAAGCGTTCGACGTAATGCTTCTTTTTGGGTGCAAACCTGCTCCGTTATCCTTCAAGTTTATTTTTCGAATAATGTCTTGCGGTCCACGTGAAGTAAAGCACGTCGGCGATTACGAGTGCTATGGCGCAGGCGAGGAATACCGGCTGGTGCATGCCAAAATATCCTGCCATCGATCCGCCTGTGAGAATTCCTGCTCCGATACCGATGTCCCAACCGCTTAGGTAGGTGCTGTTGGCGGTGCCGCGCTGGTCATGGCGGGCGAGGTTCACGCACATGGTCTGGTAGCCCGGGAAAATCAGGCCGAGGCTTGTACCGATCAGGAATGCCGCGACAAAGAAGGTGATGGGCGAGTGGCTGAAGGCGAGAATGAAGTAGGCAACCACATTCAAGGTCATGCCGGTGCCCACCAGGTGAATCAGGTAGCCGCGGTCAATCAAGCGCCCTGTCATAATGCGGTTCATAATCAGGCCGGCCGCAATCAAGGCGTAGAACCAGCCGGAACCGCCGATGCCAAGCTCCTTGGCGTAAAGGGCGATGTAGTTGGTGACCGGGCCGTAGGCGAATCCGACGAAGATGAAGTTTACGAATTGCGGAATGGCGCGGGTTAAGAAGAATCGGTCAAGCGAAAGCGGTGCGTGCGGTTTCTTTTCTTTGCGTGGCACGTTCAAAGTTTGCACAAGAATCAAGCCAATTACGCACAAAATAATCGAAATCGCAAACACGATGGTGTCGCCGAAAGCCTCATACAGGAACATGCCGGTCATGGGGCCTGTCGCAAACGCCAGATTCACGCTGATGCCGAAGTAGCCGATGCCTTCACCGCGACGGCTTGCGGGCAGGGCGTCGATGGCGACCGTATTGCTCGCCGTGCTCGAGATTCCGAAGAACAGACCATGCGCAAACCGCACGGCGGCAAGAATCGGCAAAATGCCGACGGTCTTGTAGCCTAAAAAGCAGGCGGTAAACGCGAAGAATGTCCAAAAGTACAAGGGCTTGCGGCTGAGCGTATCCACCAAGAATCCGGCGAAAGGCCTGCAGGCAAGTGCACCAATCGTATAAAGCGAGATGATAAATCCGGCGGTCGCGTTGTCGGTCGCGAATTTCTCGATAATGTAGAGCGGGAGAATCGGCAGCAGCTGGTAAAAGCTGAAGAACAGCAAGAAGTTCGCGGCGGCAACCGTCACGAAATTCCGCGTCCATAGTGCAGGCTTTTCTGTTGTCGAAACTTCTGCTGACATAATCCTTTCTCAATGTGTGATGTGGAATGAGGAATGTGAAATGAGAAATTTCTCATCACACATCTCACATTTCACATTTCACATTCTACTTTCTCTCCAGCATAACAATCGTTTCGAGATGCGGGGTGCCGGGGAACAAGTCCAGCGGCTGGATTTCGCGCACGCGGTAGCCGTAGCGTTCCCATTCCTTGAGCGAGGCCGGGATTTCGTCGGTGCCGCAGAACACATGGCATACGCGAATCGGTTTGCGCATGGCAAGTGCATGAATCACGCCGGGTTCGCAGCCCTTGCGAGGCGGGTCCAGCAGGATTTTTTCGGGTTCGCCTGGGATCGGCCGCGGCAGGCGAGTCTGCACGAACATTTCGTCAATCTTGCCGGCGATAAAGCGGTAAGACTTTTTGAGGTGCTTGGCAGAAGCCTTTGCGCAATCAATCGACGGACCTTCCCATTCCACGCCCAAGACGTCCTTGGCGGCTTCGCCGAGCGCAAAGCTGAACAATCCGTAACCGCAATACAAATCTAAGAAATGGTCTTCTTTGCTCAGACTGAGCAAGCGGCTTGCAGCCTTGATCAAGTTGTGAATCTGGCTTTCGTTAATCTGGCTGAATCCCGTGACAGGGTAGCGCAAGCTGAACTTGCCGAGTCCCAGGCTCATTTCGCGCGGGCCATAGAGCTGCTTGAAGTTTAAGCCTTCGGTCGGGCGCTTTGATTCCAAGTAGTAATCCGATTCAGTCGTGTCCACGTAGGCGTGCGCGGCCGTCACCTTGAAAGGGGTTTCTTTCAAGGCGTCCGAAATCAGCTTGAGTTTGCGAACGACGCTTGCATCAATCTTCTTGATGTTGAAAATGACCACGCGATACTGGTAGGTGCCGCGGATAATAATCCAGTTGAGAGCGTAGGCCAGCGGCTTGTAAGCCGGCTGAATCAGCTTTTCGAACAAGAAGTCGTAAATCTTGTTGTGTTCTTCGGGCTCGAGCATCGATTCTTGACGATCGAACTGCAGGTTGCCCGGTTGCATGTATACGCGGCGCTTGCTTGTGGTGCGGTAGGCGCGCGGCAGCGGGCTTGCAATCACCTTCTGCGGGGTGCCCGCAAGGCGATTGACGTCCCAGAATTCTTGAATGGCGAGGTCCTTAATGCGGAGCTCGTCTTTGTAATCGAGCATCGCGAGCGATTCGCCGTGGGCGGAATCTGCTTCGCGGGTGTAGCCCGGAACCTGATGTGCAATGGCTTGTTCGAAAAACATGCCATAAATTTAGAAAGTTTTAAAGACGGTAGGGAATCGTGCGCCGCTTTACTTGTGCATGTAACTCACGCCGTTGGGGAACTTGACTTCTGTCCAGCCGTTCGTCTGTACCTGAGCAACCGATGTCACCTCGCCGCCGTAGATAATGGCGTTGCCTTGGTAAGTCGGCTTGAATGCCGCCTTGTCGGAGCCGTAGTAGCTTGTGTTGTTGTAGGTAACGGTGGCACACTTGGGAAGGTCCGTGGAGTAGTTTCCGAATGCAAGGAGAACGCCTCCGGTAATTTCAAAGCCGGCATCGGTATCGATCAGGCCACCTGCCATGTTGGAGGTGCATCCGCCGTTACCGCCACCCATGCCGCCGCCACCCTGGCCGCCCCAGCCGCCAAAGTTAAATCCGCCCATGCCATTCTCGTAGCTTTCGCCAGTGATTTCGAGAATCAGCACGCCGCCGGTCATCTTTCCGGAGCCGTTTGCATCGAACACGTCGACCATGTTGCCCTTTGCACTGATGTAGTGGTAGCCTCCGCTAACGACGATATGGCCACCGCTTTCGCTAAACGCTGCGTACTGACCGACGTTATCCTTCGGGCCGCCGGCGCCGTTCCAGCCATCATTCGTTGCGAATGTCGAGGTGATGCCCCCTTCAGCAAAAATCTTGTAGGATTCAATACCTTCATTCGCAGTGACCACGTTGATGGTGGAACCCTTCATGTACAGGGCAGAATCCGCATGGATACCGTCGTCCTTTGCGTTGATTGTGACATCGCCGCCGTTCATATAGATTTGCCAGTGAGTGTGCAGGGCGTCATCGCCTTCGGATTTCACGTCAAGCTTGCCGCCATTGACATAGATATACTTTTCGGCAACAAGTCCCTTGCCCGTAGCAGTCACCTTGACTGTGGAGGTTTCGGTGGAATCGCTAATCATTACGTAGTTGGCCGCGTCGATACCATCGTCGCCAGCCTTGATGGTGATATTGCCGCCCCTGATATCGATAATGCCCTTGCCTTCGACGATGTTCTTGCATTCGCCATTGACTTCTTCGCATTCGTCGCTTTCAAGGCCGTCGCCCTTCTTGGCGGTAAGGTTCAGGGTGCCGCCCGAAATTTGGAGGCTGCCCTTGCCCTTGACGGCGTTTTCTTCGGCTTCGACCGTAATGTTGCCGTTCTTGATTTTAAGATCGTTGCTGCACTGGATGCCGTTCCTGAATTTGCCCTTGACGGTCAAGGTACCTGCACCCTTGATGTTCAAGTCATCGCGGGAGTAGATGGCAGCCTTGGCGGTGTCCTGTGCGCCGTTGATCTTGGTGAACAAATGATTGCCGTTACCGTCTTCGACCACGTTGGTGGTGCCCTTGACCAGGTGAATCACCGTCTTGTCGGCGTTCTTCACGAGAATCGGGGCGTTAGAACTTTTCAAAGTCGCGTTATAGAGGTAAATGCCGGTGTTGCCCTCTTTTTCGGCGGCCGGAGTGTTTACGACCACCTGGAAGTCAGAAGATTCTCCGGTTACGTAGTAGGCGCCCGGGCACGTGATGGTTGCAACTTTGTCTGCAACTTCGACACAACCGTTGTTGTTCTCGACCGTGGCCGAGGTGCCCGCAAGTTTCAAGAGAATCTGCGTGCCGTTCAAGGTGCGAGCGTCTTCATTGTCGTTCTCGTCATCGCCAGATTCGCTGCCCGGATTCGGGGTGACCGGAACTACGCTGCTGGAACTTGAAATGTCTCCGCCAGGGATTTGACTGCCTGGATTTTGCTCGTCGGGAATGTTACTGCTGGAACTGGAAAATCCTGTGCCTGGATTTTCTGTTCCCGGAATTTGAGGGTTGGAATTTTCGTTACCTGGAATCTCTGAACCGGGAATTTCATTACCCGGCGCTTCATAACCCGGAACGTCTGTTCCAGGAATCTGGTTTCCTGGAATGCCTGTGCCAGGATTTTCAGTACCGGGAACTTCCGTTCCGAAAAATTCGTTCCCATAGGGGTTTTCGGCAGAGATGGGTGTTTCGCCGTTGGGGACGGCGTTTGTAGTATTGTCTTCGAAGCAGGCCGTTAAGCTCAATGTTACGGATGCCGCAATCACAGGCAACTTCAACATTTTCATATAGTACTCCCTTTTTCTTGTAATATAGCCCCTGTTCCCGAAACAGGCAATGTTTTAATAATAGTTTCCGTTGCTATTAAAAACAACATAGGTAAACATCTTTTTGTGTAAGAGGCGTGTAAAGTAAATCTTGATGAAATAACTACATTATTAGGGCTATAGCTTAGATTCTGGAGAAAATAATGCGTCGTAAAGACCGTGAAGTTTTGGGCGACGAAAATATCGCAAAAGTTATTGAACAGTGTACGACCTGCCATGTCGCGATGATAGACGATGCCGATGCGGGGATGCCCTATATGATTCCGCTGTCGTTTGGATACAGCTTGAAAGACGGCGTTCTTGAATTGTATTTCCATTGCGCACATGTCGGCAAGAAACTCGATTGCATCCGCAAAAATCCGAACGTGGCGTTCAGCATGTGCGTCGAGAACCGCATCGAGATTCACGAGGATGTTTATTGCAAGAGCGGGCGCTTTTATGCAAGCGTTGTCGGGCTGGGCAAGGCCGAAATCGTCGAGGATAGCGCCGAGAAATGCCGCGGACTTTCGCTCCTGATGGAACGGCAAGCCGCAGGCGCCCCGCACAAGTTCGAATTCACGCCCGCGCAGGCCGCCGCCGTGACCGTATTCAAGATTACGAGCACGAATTTCACCGGGAAAGCGAAAACGGAATAGAAGGGGATCTCTATATGGCAAGTAAACTTGAATTCGGGTTACAGACTCGCGAAGAACTCGACGAAGCCGGCTTAATTATGGCAAGGGCGTACGAAGATTATGACTACGTTACGCTCTATTTCCCTGATAGGGAAAAAAGCCGAAAGGGACTGCAGATTTTTATGCAATGCGTCCTAAAAGCGTGCTATGGAAAGGCTGACTTGTTGGCGGCGCATCGTGACGGTAAGTTGGTTGCCCGAGCAACACTGGAGGCTCCCGGTTTCAAGAAACCTTCCGCGTTTCAATACATTATACACGGCTTTTGGCGTGTGTACCTTAATACGAAATGGAGCGAAATCAACGGATTTATAGCTATGGACGAGAACGCCAGCAAGCCCTGCCACGATTTTCAGAAATCGGGGCCGGACATCTGGTATCTCAGCATGCTCGAAGTGGACCCGTCTGCGCAGGGGCAGGGTGTCGGCTCACAGTTTCTGGCTTATATGGAAGAATACGTGCGGGAGCGCGGCGGCAAGCAGTTGGCCCTATTTACCAACTCACGGGAAAATCTCGACTTTTACAGCAAACGCGGCTACGAGGTCTTTCACGAATGCGAAATTGAGCACGACGGCAAAAAAATCGGCAGCTGGAGCATGAAAAAAATTCTAAATTAACGGCCACTATGAGTGAAGCTATTAACAATGTGAAGCAGGCGTTTGACGCAGAACTTGCGCAAACCGACCTTACGAACCAAGAAGCCGTCAACAACCTCCGCGTGAAGTACCTGGGCAAGAAGGGGGCCGTCACCGACCTCATGAAGCAGATGGGCACGCTCAGCGCCGAGGAACGTCCGGCTTACGGCAAGCTCGTGAACGAACTTAAGGTCGCCGTCTCCGAGGCTATCGACAAGGCTATCGAGACCGCGAACCAGGCTGCCCTCCAGAAGAAGCTGGAAAGCGGCTTTGTAGATACCACGCTCCCGGGTGCAGGCATCCCGGCGGGCAGCACGCATCCGCTTTACGACGTGCGCGAAGAGATTATCGACTTCTTCAGCCAGATGGGTTTCGAAGTGGACTTCGGTCGCGACATCGAAACGGACTGGTACAACTTCGAAGCCTTGAATACGCCTCCTGACCACCCGAGCCGCGACATGCAGGACACGTTCTACGTGGACGATAAGGTGATGTTGCGTACGCATACCTCCGGCACGCAGATCCACTACATGGAAACGCACAAGCCGCCGTTCCGCATGATTGCTCCGGGCCACGTGTTCCGTGTGGACAACGATGCTACCCACGCCCCGATGTTCCAGCAGTGCGAAGGCCTCGTGGTGGACGAAAACATCAGCTTTGCAGACCTCAAGGGCGTGCTGCAGGTGTTCATGAACAAGCTGTTCGGCGAAGGCGTCAAGACGCGTTTCCGCCCGAGCTTCTTCCCGTTCACGGAGCCCAGCGCCGAAATGGACGTGAGCTGCGTGTTCTGCGGTGGCAAGGGTTGCCGTCGCTGCAAGGGAACCGGCTGGATGGAAATCGGCGGTTGCGGTTCCGTGGACCCGAACGTGTTCAAGAACTGCGGCATCGATTCCGAGAAGTACACAGGCTTTGCATTCGGCTTCGGTCTCGACCGTATCGCCATGCTCCGCCACGCGATTCCGGAAATCGGCCTCCTGACCAGCAACGACCAGAGATTCCTCTCCCAGTTCTAGTCTAGACGAAAGATATGAAAAAATGAGTCCGATCTCGTGAGAAGTTGAAGACTCTAAAAAATTAGATTACGATTGAGCGGTCCTATAAGGTCCGCTTTTCTGTATATAGACTATTCTAAGTTGGAATAATGTTGCGGATTTTTTTCTCTTGACATTGTAAATAAAAACTATACATTTGAAACAAAGTGTTTCCCCAAAAGAAGGAGAAAATCATGAGATTTGCACAAAACCATAAAATCACGATAATCGCACTTGCTTTGGGTGCGGTCGGTTTCATTGCCTGTTC